>DASSBF010000015.1:0-18613 GCA_035699005.1 Dongiaceae bacterium | reverse complement strand
GAGCGACGTGGTCCTGCTGGAGCGCAAGAAGCTGACCAGCGGCACGACCTGGCATGCGGCCGGGCTGGTGCGCGCCTCGCTCTACACCGCGAACCTGACGCGGCTCGCGAAATACACGGTCGATCTCTACACCAACCTGGAGAAGGAAACGGGGCTGGCGACCGGATTCGTGCAGCCGGGCTCGCTCTCCATCGCCACCAACAAGGAGCGCTGGGAGGAATTCCAGCGCGGCGCGGCCATGCTGCGCGGCTTTGATGTGATCGCCGAGCAGATCACGCCGCAGGAGGTGAAGAAGAAGTGGCCGCTGCTCAACGTCGAGGACGTGATCGGCGCGATCTACTACCCCAAGGACGGCAAGTGCAACCCCGCCGACGTGACCATGGCGCTGGCGCGCGGCGCGCGCACGGGCGGGGCGAAGATCTTCGAAGATACCAAGGTCACGCGCGTGCTGACCAAGGACGGCCGCGCGGTCGGTGTCGAGACCGACCAGGGCACGATCCATTGCGAGTATGTCGTCAATTGCGGCGGCATGTGGGCCAAGGCGATCGGCGCGCAGGTCGGCGTCAACATCCCGCTGCAGGCCTGCGAGCATTTCTACATCGTGACCGAGCCGATGGAGGGCATGACCTCCAACCTGCCGGTGCTGCGCGACATGGATGCCTGCGCCTACTACAAGGAGGACGCCGGCAAGCTGCTGCTCGGCGCGTTCGAGCCCAAGGCGAAGCCGTGGGGCGTCGACGGCATTCCGGAGGATTTCAGCTTCGACGAGCTGCCGGAGGATTTCGACCACTTCGCGCCGATCCTGGAGGGCGCGATGCACCGGGTGCCGTCGCTGGAGAAAGTCGGAATCCGCAAGTTCTTCAACGGACCGGAGAGCTTCACCGCCGACCAGCGCTACGTGCTGGGCGAGGCGCCGACGCTGAAGAACTTCTTCGTCGCCGCAGGCTTCAATTCGATCGGCATCCAGTCGGGCGGCGGGGTCGGCTGGGCGCTGGCGCACTGGATCGCGGAAGGCGAGCCGCCGTTCGATCTGTGGGACGTCGACATTCGCCGCTTCTCATCCCACCACAGCGCCAAGTCGTTCCTGGTGCCGCGCGTCTCCGAGGCGCTCGGCCTGCTCTACGCGATGCACTGGCCGTTCCGGCAGTTCGAGACCTCGCGCGGCATCCGCAAGTCGGCGTTCTACGAGCAGGAGAAGGCGCTGGGCGCCTGCTTCGGCGAGGTCGCGGGCTTCGAGCGGCCGAACTGGTATGCGCCGAAGGGCGTGAAGCCGGTCTACGAATACTCCTACGGCCGGCAGAACTGGTTCGAGTATTGCGGCGAGGAATGCCGCAATGTGCGCAGCAACGTCGGCTTCTTCGACCAGAGCTCGTTCGCCAAGTTCCTGGTGACGGGCAAGGACGCGGAACGCGAGCTGCAGCGCATCTCCTGCGCCGACGTCTCGCGCCAGGGCCGCGCCACCTATACCCAATGGCTGAACAAGAAGGGCAGGATCGAGGCCGACCTCACCGTCACTAAGCTGGCGGAGGATCGCTTCCTGGTGGTGACTGCGGTCGCGACGGCGACGCGCGAGTGGCACTACATGAAGAGCAACTTCACCCCCGACGCCGATGTGAGAATGGAGGACCTGAGCAACGTCTATTCCGTGCTCGGAATCATGGGCCCGAACAGCCGCAAGCTGCTCAGCAAGCTGACCAGTGCCGATCTCTCCAACGATGCGTACCCGTTCGGCACCGCCAAGGAGATCGAGTTCGGTTGGGCCAAGGCGCTGGCGCTGCGCATCTCCTATGTCGGTGAGCTCGGCTGGGAACTCTACCTGCCGGCGGACTACGCTCCCGGCGCGCTCGACCTGCTGCTGGAGGCGGGTAAGGCGTTCGGCCTCAAGCCGGCCGGTATGCACGCAATGAACTTCCTGCGCCTGGAGAAGGCGTACCGGCACTGGGGCCACGACATCAGCCCGGACGATACGCCGCACGAGGCCGGCCTTGCCTTCATCTGCGCCATGGACAAGAAGGTACCCTTCATCGGACGCGAGGCGGTGGCGGCGGAGAAGGAGAAGAAGCTGACCAAACGGCTCGTCCAGTTTGCCCTGAAGGACCCGCAGCCGCTGCTCTATCACAACGAGCCGATCTACATGGACGGCCGGAACGTCGGCTACATCACCTCCGCCGGCTACAGCTTCACGGACAAGTGCGCGATCGGGATGGGCTACGTGAAGCACGCCGACGGTATAGATCAGGCGCTGATCGACGGCGCGAAGTTCGAGATCGTGGTGGCTGACAAGAGCGTTCCCGCGCGCGCCAGTTTGAAGCCGTTCTACGATCCCAAGGGCGAGCGGCTGAAGATGTAGCGGCAGCGCCTCTCGCGCTGTCATCCCGGGCGGGCCGCAACGCGGCACGACCCGGGACCTATGCGATCCATCCACGCCGCTGCAGCGCCATATGGGTCCCGGCTCTGCGCAGCTTTGCTGCTTGGCCGGGATGACAGGTCGGGAGTGTTTACTTGCCTCTCCCCGGCGGCTAGGGTTGCTCCCGAAAATGCCCACAAGGGCGGGTCTGGGGAGCATGTCGATGGGAAGTTATATCGAAATCACGTCCGCAGATGGCGGCCGGTTCAAGGCTTACATGGCGGTGCCGGCCGCAGGCCGCGGTCCGGGCATCGTGCTGTGCCAGGAGATTTTCGGCATCAACCCCTATGTGCGCGAAGTCGCCGACCTCTATGCGGAGGAGGGCTATGTCGTGCTCGCGCCGGACCTGTTCTGGCGCATGCAGCCCAACGTCGACATGGGCTATTCGCCGGAGGAGTGGCAGAAGGCGTTCGAATTCTTCCAGAAGTTCGATGTGGATGCGGGCGTGAAGGACATCACCGCGACGGTGCAGACCTTGCGCGGCCGCCCCGAATGCACGGGCAAGGTCGGCGCCCTCGGCCATTGCCTGGGCGGCAAGCTGGCCTATCTCGCCGCGGCGCGCGCCGGCGTCGATTGCGCGGTCGGCTATTACGGCGTCGGGATCGAGGGGCACCTCAACGAGAAGGACAAGATCCGCTGCCCGATGGTGCTGCACATCGCCGCCGAGGACAAATACGTGCCGAAGGAGGCGCAGGAGCAGATCAAGGCCGCCTTCGCCAGCCGCGCGGATGTCGAGATCTATGTCTATCCCGGCCAGGACCATGCCTTCGCCCGCACCATGGGCGACCACTACAACAAGCCGGCGGCGAACCTCGCGCATTCTCGCTCCATCGCCCTGTTCCGGCGCGTGATGGGGCCGAAATACGACCTCTCCGCGCTGTGGGACAAGCATTGCGAGTACGAGTTCGGCACCCGCGACGTGGCCGCGACCATGAAGACCATGGTCGCGGAGCCCTACGTCAACCACGTCCCGACCATGACCGGCGGCGTGGGCGCCGAGGAGCTGGCGCGCTTCTATCAGCACCATTTCGTCAACGGCAACCCGGCGGACACCAAGCTGGTGCCGGTGTCGCGCACCGTCGGCGCCGACCGCGTGGTGGACGAGATGCTGTTCTGCTTCACCCATGACCGCGAGATCGACTGGATGCTGCCGGGCATTGCGCCGACCGGCAAGTATGTCGAGGTGCCGCTGGTCGCGATCGTCTGCTTCCGCGGCAACAAGCTCTATCACGAGCACATCTACTGGGATCAGGCATCGGTGCTGGCGCAGATCGGGCTCCTCGACAAGGGTAGCCTGCCGGTTGCGGGTGCGGAGCAGGGCAAGAAGCTGCTGGACGAGAAACAGTCTTCCAACACGCTGATGAAGCGCTGGGCGGAAAGCGCCAACAAGGGCTGACGGCCATGGAAAACCCGGTTCTTACCAAGCTGCGCGCCGGCGGCTCCGTCGGCGCGATGTGGACGACCTTGGGCGCAGCGGTGATCGCCGAGCTGATGGTCCAGGACGGCGCCGACGCCATCGTGTTCGACCTGCAGCACGGGCTGTGGACCAGGCCGGCGCTGGAATCCGCGATCGGCATGATCCGGGACAAGGCGACCCCGCTGGTGCGCACGCAGGACGATTCCTATTTCGCGATCGGCACGGCGCTGGACAGCGGCGCGCTGGGTGTCATCGTGCCGGTGGTGGAAAGCGCGGCGCAGGCGGAGCGGATCGTCGCCGCCGCGAAATATCCGCCGCAGGGTAGGCGCTCCTCCGGCGGCATCCGATCGGTGATCGACGCCAAGGCTCTGGTGCCCAAGACCAACGACGCGATCTTCGTCGCCGCGATGATCGAGACCACCGCCGGCGTGGAGAACGCCGCCGCCATCGCCGCGGTGCCGGGCATCGACATGCTGTTCATCGGGCCGTTCGACCTGTCGCTGTCGATGGGCACCTTCCCGGAGTTCGGGCCGAAGCACGAAGCGGCGATGCAGGCGGTGCTGCAGGCGGCGCGCAAGGCGGGCAAGAGCTGCGGCCTGTTCACGCTCGGCGAAAGCATGGCAATCGATCGTCGGCGGCAAGGCTTCCAGCTCGCTGTGCTGGCGTACGACCAGGATCTGGTCCAGACGCCGTCCAAGGCGCGCATCCGCCGCTACGCCGACGCTTCCGGCAAGGACCTGATCGCCGGCGCGGTCGCGCTGGTAACCGGGTGCAATCGCGGCATCGGGCCGGAGACGGTGCGGGCGCTGCTGAAGGCGGGCGCCAGGAAGATCCATGTCGGCGCGCGCAAGCTCGACGGCCTCAAGAGCCTGGTCGCGGAAGCGCCGGACAAGCTGCATCCGATCGAGATCGACGTCACGAAGCCGGAGCAGATCGCGGCGGCGGCGCGGGCTACCAAGGACGTGACGCTGCTGGTCAACAATGCCGGCATCAACTTCAACACGCCGCTGATGGCGATCGAGAGCACCGACAATGCGCGGCGCGAGATGGAGGTCAACTATTTCGGCACGCTCGCCATGTGCCGGGCCTTCCAGCCGGTCCTGAAGGCGAACGGCGGCGGCGCGATCGTCAACATGCTGTCGATCCTGTCGCACGTGAACCTGCCCCTGATGGGCTCGCTGTGCGCATCGAAGGCGGCACTGCTGAGCCTGACCCAGGCGGTACGCGCGGAGCTGAAGGCGCAGGGCACGCACGTGATGGGCGTGCTGCCCGGCGCGGTCGACACCGACATGACGGCCGGCGTGAACGTGCCGAAGATCCAGCCTCCCTATGTCGCCGCGGCGATCGTCGATGGCCTGCGCCGACGCGCAGACGAGATCTATCCCGGCGACATGGCAGCCGGCGTCTTCTACGGCCTCGGCGGCGATCCCAAGGGAGTCGAGCGGGAGTTCGCGAACTATCTGCCCGCGGCGCGAGTCTAGGCGATCCTATCTGGGGGCGGAGTTGCATTCTATGTTCGGGGACCGGTGGAGTGCGCGTCACCGTCAACCCCTTCCCCCCTCCGTGGGGGAAGGTCGCGTAGCCTTGGCGAACGAAGTGAGCTTAGGCGGAACTGGATGGGGGGGCGCCGTCGCACGATTGCGGCAGGTGGAGCACTCAGGAGGAGGGCCGCCAGCGAGCTCTATCTTGCCAAGCTTTCGGCGATCGTGCGGCGGCACCCCCCATCCCAACCTTCCCCCACCCCGCGGACGAATGTCCGCATTCGCGGACGGGCGGGGGAAGGGGATTTGTCTGTGATTCAAGTCGACCATGTGAGCAAGAGCTTCGGCGGCATCCATGCGGTGGATGATTGCTCGCTGGAGGTGGCGCGCGGCTCGATCACCGGGCTGATCGGGCCGAACGGGGCCGGCAAGTCAACTTTGTTCAACATCATCGCCGGATTGTTCGCGCCGAACTCGGGCTGTGTGCGGCTGGACGGCGAGGATGTGACCGGCTGGCCGGCGCACCGATTGTTCGGTCGCGGCCTCGCGCGCACCTTCCAGATCGCCCAGGAATTCTCGCGCATGACGGTGATCGAGAACTTGATGGCTGTCCCGCCCAGACAATCGGGCGAGAATTTGCTGCGCGCCTGGTTTGCGTGGGGCAGGGTGGCGCGCGAGGAGCGGGTGCTGCGCACGCGGGCGCGCGAGGTGCTGGAGCAGCTGCGTCTCACGCACCTCGGACGCGAATATGCCGGCAACCTGTCGGGCGGGCAGAAGAAGCTGCTGGAGCTTGGCCGCACCATGATGATCCAGCCCAAGGTGGTGCTGCTGGACGAGCTTGGCGCCGGCGTCAACCGCACCCTGCTGGGCGAGCTGGCGGGCGAGATCGAGCGCCTCAATCGCGCGCACGGCTACACCTTCTTCGTGATCGAGCACGACATGGACCTGATCGCGCGGCTGTGCGATCCGGTGATCGTGATGGCGGAGGGCCGCGTGCTGACGCGAGGCACGATGGCGGACATCCGCCGCAACGAGGCGGTGATCGAAGCCTATCTCGGCGCACGCCATCACAAGCCGGAAACGCTCCAGTGAGCCTGCTCCAGGTAGAGGCGTTGGTGGCGGGCTACGGCTCGGTCGACATCCTCAACGGTGTCAGCCTGGCGGTGGAGCCGGGCAGGATCGCGGTCATCGTCGGGCCTAACGGCGCCGGCAAGTCGACCGCGATGAAAGCGATCTTCGGGCTGGCACAGATCCGCAGCGGCCGCGTGCTGTTCGGCGACGACGATGTGACACGTCTGCAGGCCGACCGGCTGGTCGGGCGCGGCATCGCTTACGTGCCGCAGGAGCGCAACGTGTTCCGGTCGCTCAGCGTGCGCGAGAACCTCGAAATGGGGGCGTTCCTCAAGCCCGGCAACATCGCCCAGCGGATCGAGGCGGTGCTCGATCTGTTCCCGCCCTTGCGCGAGAAGCTGAAGCAGCCGGCCGGCGAGCTCTCCGGCGGGCAGCGCCAGATGGTGGCGATGGGCCGTGCGCTGATGCTGGAGCCGAAGCTCTTGATGCTGGACGAGCCGACTGCCGGCCTCTCGCCGCTCTACATGGACCAGATCTTCGATCGCATCGTCGCGGTCAACCGCAGCGGCGTCGGCGTCCTGCTGGTGGAGCAGAACGCCAAGCAGGCGCTCGGCATCGGCCACACAGGCTACGTGCTCGCCACCGGCCGCAACCGCTTTACCGACACCGCCGCCAACCTGCTCGCCAACCGCGAGGTGGCGGAAGCGTTTCTGGGCGGGTGAGGGGATGACAACACTATCCTTCCGCTCACTCACCGCGCCCCTTCCCCCCTTGTGGGGGAAGGTTGGGATGGGGGGTGCCGCACGACGGCAGAGAGCTAGCACGATCAGGAACTCGATTGGCGGCGCTCGTGCGGCGTCGCCCCCCCATCCAGCTCCGCCTAAGCTCACTTCGTTCGCTAAGGCTCCGCAACCTTCCCCCACGAGGGGGGAAGGGAGTCTTCTTGAGGGACTGGAATCGTGACCGCCCTCAGCGACTTCATCAATCTCTACCTGCTGCCCGGGCTGGTGGTCGGGTGCATCTATGCGCTCGGCGCGATCGGGATCTCGCTGCTGTTCGGGATCCTGCGCTTTGCGCACTTCGCGCATGGCGACGTGATGACGCTCGGCGCCTACTTCGCGATCATCTTCACGGCGAATTTCGGCTGGAGCCCGTACGCGGCTCTGCCGGTGGCGATCGTCGGCACGGCAATCGTCGCACTCGTGCTGGACCATGCGTTCTACAAGCCGTTCCGGCGCTCGCCCGGCATCGTCACGGTGATCGCCTCGTTCGGGGTCATGCTGATGCTGCGCTCGGCCATCCAGCTGATCTGGGGCGTCGATGTGAAGACCTACGACATCGGCATCCGGTTTCCGATGGAGTTCGGCCTGCTGAAGATCGCACCGCGCCAGGTGACCATCGTGCTGGTAACCGCGGCGCTGGTGGTGGCGCTGCACCTGTTCCTCAGCCGCACGCGCCTGGGCAAGGCGATGCGCGCGGTCAGCGACGATCCCGACCTCGCGCGCGTCTCCGGCATCAATGTCGAGCAGGTGATCCGCTGGACCTGGATCATCGGCGCTGGCCTCGCCGCGGCCGGCGGCGTCTTCATCGGCATCCAGACCAAGGTCCATCCCAGCATGGGCTGGGATCTGCTTCTGCCTCTGTTCGCGGCGGCGGTGCTGGGCGGGATCGGGCGGCCCTATGGGGCGGTTGCGGGCGGGCTCGCCATCGGGCTTTGCCAGGAGCTCTCGACATATCACTGGTTCTCAAACGAGCCGTTCGTCGATCCGGGCTACAAGCCGGCGGTCGCGTTCTCGGTCATGGTGATCATGCTGATCTGGCGGCCGACCGGCCTGTTCCGGGGGCGGGTGTTCTGATGGACGCCGCCGGCCTCATCAACTACCTGATCTCGCTCGGCATCATGAGCGGCATCTACGCCGTGCTGTGCCTGGGGCTCAACCTGCAATGGGGCTTCGCTGGCCTGTTCAACGCCGGCATCGCGGGCTTCTTCGCGATCGGCGCCTACGCCGCTGCGATCCTGACCACGCCGGAAAGCCCGAACTATCTTGGCGGCTTCGGTCTTCCGGTCGTGCTCGCCTGGCCGATCGCGATGGCGCTGAGCGGCGCGGTCGCCTGGGCGATCGGGCGTATCTGCGTGCGGCTGCAAGGCGACTATCTGGCGATGGCGACCATCGGCATCGCCGAGGTCATCCGCCTCGCCATCAAGAACGAGGAATGGCTCACCGCGGGCACCCGCGGGATCCCCAATATCGCGCGCCCGTTCGAGGATCTGCCGGGCCCGTGGAACAACCTCGCCTTCATGGGGCTGGTCATCGTGCTGGTCGCTGTCATCTACTGGGCGGCGGAACGCGCCTGGGCCTCGCCCTGGGGGCGCTCGCTGCGCGCGATCCGCGACAGCGACGTGGCGGCCGCCGCGATCGGCAAGGACGTGACGCAGTTCCGCCTCGAGGCCTTCGTGTTCGGCGCGATGATCATGGGCCTGGGCGGCGCGCTGTCGGCGCACTACTTCAAGTTCCTCGGCATCAGCGCGACCGAGCCGCTGATGGTGACGTTCCTGGTCTGGGTCATGCTGATCATCGGCGGCAGCGGCAACAATCGCGGCGCGATCCTGGGCGCGACCTTGATCTGGGTGATCTGGTCGGCGACCGAGCTGCTGACCAACCGCCTGCCGGGGGAGTGGATCACCCGCACCTCCTATATCCGCGTGCTGCTGATCGGCATCCTGCTGCAGGTGGTGCTGCAGCGCTTCGCCAAGGGGCTGGTGCCGGAACGGCCGCCGAAAATGGTCGATGACCGGCCGGAAAGCCGCTAGATCTCTGGCATGAAGAAGAAGCTCATCCTCGACGTCGACACCGGCACCGACGATGCGGTGGCGGTGATGCTGGCGGCGCTCCATCCGGCGCTGGAGCTGGTCGGCTGCACCACCGTCAACGGCAATGTCGAGGTGCAGTACTGCACCGACAACACGCTGTGCGTGCTGGATCACGTCGGTCGCACCGACATAGCGGTGCATGAGGGCCTGGCGCGGCCGCTGGTCCGCCCCGATTTCCCGATCCCGCGCGCGACCAGGGACCTTGCCGGACAGATCCACGGTCGCACTCTGTCCGTTCCGCCGTCCGCGCGCCGCAAGTCCGAGGTCGGCGCGGTCGAGTTCCTGGTCGAAACCTATCGCAACGCGACCGACGAGATCACCCTGGTCCCGGTGGCGCCGCTCACCAACATCGCGACCGCGCTGACGCTCCATCCGAAGCTGGTGGACCGGGTGCCGGAGATCGTGATCATGGGCGGCGGGCACGAGGTCGGCAACGTCACGCCCTCCGCCGAGTTCAACATCTGGGGCGATCCGGAGGCCGCCGCCATCGTGTTCGCGGCCAGGTTCCGCAAGATGACCCTGGTCCCGCTCGATGCCACGCACCGCGCGCTGGTCTCGTACGAGGATTGCGAAAGGTTGCGCGCGCTGGGCACGCCGGCGGGCGAGGCGGCTGCCGACTTCATCGGCCATCGCATCCAGGCGCACGACCGGATCCAGCGCATGGCGGTGGCGGGAACAACGCCGGTGCACGATGCGGTGTGCGTCGGCTATCTGGTCGATCCGGCGATCATCACCACGCGCCGCCTGCATGTGGCGGTGGAGACCGCCGGCGCGCTGACCGTGGGGCGCACGGTCATCGACACCCACTTCCGCGGCGGGCAGGAGCCGCAGTGCGACGTGGCATTCGATGCCGACGCCAAGCGCTTCATGGCGCTGTTGCTGGAGACGTTTGAGAAGCGGATCTAGTCTCTCTATCGTCATGAGGGGCATCAGCAGAGGACGCCTCTTCCCCCCTTGTGGGGGAAGGATGCGGAGCCTTAGCGAACGAAGTGAGCTTAGGCGTAGCTGGATGGGGGGTGGCGCCGCACGAGCGCTGGGTAGGTTGCACCGAGAAACGCTTATTGTGTGCCGGGCATCGCCAAGCATCTTCATCGACAATTGTGCGACGGCACCCCCCATCCCAACCTTCCCCCACCAGGGAGGAAGGGGCTCATCGAGCATGTTCGGTTGTCACACTGTCTAGAATCGCGCCTCGCCCTTCACGAACGGCGCGAGCAGCGCGAGGTCGGCGGGGCCGAGGCGGTCGCGGGCGGTGCTGGCCTGGTGCCAATAGGGGTAGAGCAGGGTGGGCGCGCTGACCTCATCGAGCTTCGCCTGTTCCTCGGCCGTGAGCTTCAGATAGACCGACGGCAGGTTGGCCGTGAGCTGCTGCTCGTTGCGTGAGCCGATCACCAGCGAGGTGATGCCAGGGCGCCCCAGCGACCAGGCGAGCGCAACCTGTGCCGCCGGCACGCCCCGCGCCTCGGCGATCCCGACCAGCACTTCGATCGTGTCGTACAGCTTCTTCTCGTCGTAGATCGGCGGTTCGCCCCAGCTCTGGAGATGGCGGCCCTCCGGCATCGGCTTGCCGCGGCGGTACTTGCCCGACAACAGGCCGCCGGCCAGCGGACTCCAGACCAGCACGCCGAGCCCCTGGTCGATGGCGATGGGGATGAGCTCGTATTCCGCCTCGCGCCCCTGGAGCGAATAGTAGATCTGCTGGCTGACGAAGCGGGCGCGGCCGTCGCGGTCGGCAACGGCGAGAGCCTTCATGAGGTGCCAGCCGGAATAGTTGGAGCAGCCGACGTAGCGGATCTTGCCCGCCTTGAGCAGCGTATCCAGCGCCTCCACGGTCTCTTCCAGCGGCGTCTGGCCGTCCCATTCATGGACCTGGTAGAGGTCGATGACATCGCGCTTCAGCCGGCGCAGGCTGGCCTCGCACTCGTGGACGATGTGATGGCGCGACAGGCCGCACTCGTTCGGGCCGTCGCCCATCGGGAAGCGCACCTTGGTCGCGATCATCAGGTCCTGCCGGCCGCCCTCCAGCGCTTCGCCGACCATCTCCTCGGAACGGCCCAGCGAATAGACGTTGGCGGTGTCGAGCAGGTTGATGCCGGCCTCGCGGCCGATGTCGATGATGCGCCGCGCCTCCCGCACATCCGACGAGCCGGCCTTGGCGAAAAACCCCTCGCCGCCGAAGGTCATGGTGCCCAAGGTGAGCGCCGAGATTTTCAGGCCCGATCGTCCGAGTAGCCGATACTCCATGGTCTGCCTCTCGCCTGTCTGGAATTGGTTTGCCGATCGCGCCGTTCGGCGCGCCCGTTGCGAACACTACAACATCCCGCCGCTCACGGCAGCAGGGCAATGATCTCCGACAAGCTGCGGACCACGGTGGCGTGGCGCTCGATGTCGTATTCCGCCGATGGGCCTCCGCGGTTGCACCAGAAGGTGCGGAACCCGAAGGCCGCAGCGCCGGCGGCATCCCACGCGTTGGATGAGGCGAATGCGATCTCGGCTGCCGGCGCATGGGCCCAGTCGCGGCCCAGTTCGTACACCTGCCGGGCCGGCTTGTAGATCTTGAGCGGCGCCACGGAGAGCACGGCATCGAGCGCAGGCCGGATGCCCGCGGCCTGCAATCCCGCCTCAAGCATGTCCGGATCGCCGTTGGACAGGGCAGCAGCACGCACGCCGCGTCCCTTCAGTGCGGCCAATGCATCGACAGCGTCGGGGAATGGATCGAGCTGCTCATAGGCGTGCAGCAGGCGCGTCCGCAGCGCGGCCGATTTCACCTTGTGACTCGCGAGCGCGAAATCGAGCGCAGCTTCGGTCAGCGCGCGGAAACTGCGATACTCGCCGCGCAGCGAGTACACCCAGGTGTATTCCAACTGCTTCTGGCGCCACAGGAGCGAGACGGACTCTGCGGCGGCTCCGAGCTCCTTGCCCTCGCGCGCGATGGCCGAATGGACATCCAGCAGCGTGCCGTAAACGTCGAACAGGATTGCGCGAACTGGCATGCGTGCAATTTTCCACAAATGCCGGGCACGGCTATGGACCGTGCTCGCCGCGCCGGCATTAAAGCTGCCTTAACCCGCCGGCAGGCAAGAATCGCACGTGCGCGATCCCTGGGTCAAACATCGGGGCCGATGGCGATGGCTGGCAGGCGAGTGAAGGCGGAACAGTCTGACGTGCGCCCGGAGGCGCGCGTGCTGCCGATCGCCGAATCGACGGCCGCGCGCAGGAGCTTTGCGCGCGAGGTGCCGGCGCTGGACCTGAGCGCCCTCTCGATTTTCGTGATCAACGACAACGAGTTCGTCCGCACCTACATCGAGCGGCTGTTCTCCATCATGCGCGTCGGCCGCGTGGCCACTTGCGCGGATCCGCTGTCCGCGCGCGACGAGATTGCGGCGGCCAGGCCGGACATCGTGGTGCTCGACCTCGACCTCGCCGGCATGGACGGATTGGAGTTGCTGCGCGACATCCGGCGCGGCGGGGCGGGGATACCCAGCGACGTCGCGGTCCTGGTGGCATCGGCCTATGTCGACCGGGATTATGTGATGGCGGCGCGCGACAGCGGCGCGAGCTGGACGCTGGTCAAGCCGCTGTCGTTCCGCCGGCTCTATGAAGGCCTCGTGCGCGTGATCATGGACGAGCGGTCGTTCGTTGAGAACGACAGCTATTCCGGCCCCGATCGCCGCCTTCTGGTCGGCATCTCCGGCCATGACGGCCTCGAGCGCCGCAAGGATCCGCGGTCATGAGCCGGACCCTGCGCGGCAAGGTCCGCCTGGTGTCGCAGGAGCGGCTGCGGCGCATGGAAGCGACCGCCAATGTCGCGATGCTGGAGCTCAGCACTTCGTTCCGTCGGCACGTCAACGTCGCGCTGCGGGACATGTTCGTGCTGATGTCCGAGCCGCGGCATGGCGACGACGATTGGCGGAACAGGCTTCATGGCCTGGCGCGCGACCTGCAAAGCGTCGGCGGATCGTTCGACTATGGATTGCTGACCACGATCGGCGAGGCCATGTGCCGGACCATCGAGGACGAGGCGCTGTCCGCCGAGGGCACGCTGCAGCGCCGGCTCGCCGCCTACGTCGCGGCGCTCGATGCCATCATCCGCATCGACCTCAAGGGCGACGGCGGCGATGACGGCCGGGAATTGCTGTCCGTCCTGCGGATCGCCGCGCCCGCGGCCTAGATCGACTTCTCGTAGAACAGGCTGGTCTCGATGGCGCTCGCCGCCATGTCGGCGTATGCCCCGAACGGGCCGCGCCGTCGATAGCCCGCCGCCTCATAGAGGCGCAAAGCCTCGTGCTGATGGATTCCGGTCTCGATCCGCAGCAGGTGCGTACCGGCTTCGCGCGCCTCGGCCTCAAGCCGCGCGAGCAGCGCCTTCGCCACGCCGCGGCCGCGGACGACGGGCTTGGAATACATGCGCTTGAGCTCGGCATAGCCGTCGTAGAATCCGATCCCACCGCATGCCACAGCTTCGCCGCCGACGCGAACGACAAAGAACCGGATGTCGGGCCGGAACAGCTGCTCGACCGATAGAGCGTGCCGCTGCTCGCTGGAATAGCCCGCCAACGCAGTATTCAGGGCACCGAGGAGCGCCACGATCTCCGGCGTCGCCGCCTTCGCTTGCTCGATCGCAATGTCCATCGGTTGCGTCATGCCTCAAGCAAACGGGGCCTGGATTGCTCCAGGCCCCATCCACATTCGTTGCCCAGGGATCAAGGCGTGACCAGCCCGACTTCCTTGTAGCCGGTGCCGGAATCGTCCACCACGAAGTGGCCGATGACGCCGGCGACGTCGCCCTTGTCATCGAAATCCATCGAGCCGGTGGCGCCGGTGTAGTCGATGTCCTTGCCGGCTTTGATGAGATCGACCGCCTTTGCCCAGTCGCCGGGCCCGACCGCCTCGCCCGGCGGGTTGGCGACCTGCCGCAGCGCGTCCCGAACCTTGGCGCGATCGGTGCTGCCGGCCTGCTGGATGGCAAGCGCCGCCAGCATGACCGAGTCATAGACCTGGCCGATGAAGATCTTGTCCTTGGTGCTCTGGAATTTCGCGGTATAGAGCTGGTTGAACTTGTCCGCCGCCTCGCTCTTCGGCGAAGAGGGCGAGGTGAAGAACGAATCCTTCAGGTTGTCGGCGCCGATCTTCTCGATCAGCATGTTGTCGCGCAGGCCGTCGGTCCCGATGAAGCGCTTGAAGAGGCCGTTCTCCAACGCCTCCTTGACCAGCGTCAGGCCGGAATCGCCGGCATAGGCGATGATGACCAGCGCCTCCGGCTGATCCTTGGCCAGGGTCGCCAGCTCGGTGGTGTAGGAGGGCTGCTTCTCCTCGTGCTTCACCTCGGCGGTGATGGTGCCGCCGAGCGCCTTGTAGGAATCGGAGAACGCCTTGGCGAGCGGCGTCGCATAATCGTTGTTGGCATAGGTCAGCGCGACCTTCTTGACGCCCTGGTCCATGGTCAGCTTCGCCAGAACCTGGCCCTGATAGGCGTCGGACGGGACGACGCGGAACACCCAATCCTTGTCCGCCATCGTCGTCATATCGGGCGAGGTCGCGGTCGGCGAGATCTGCATGATGCCGGTCGGCACGATCACGCTGTTGGCGGCCGCGATGGTGGTGCCGGACATCAGCGCGCCCACGATGTCGGCGACATTTTCCACGTTGACCAGCTTGGTCGCGGCGTCGACCGCGCCCTGCGAGGACCCGGTGGTGTCGCCGATCACGCTCACCATCTTGCCGCCCAGCAGCCCGCCGCCGGCATTCACCTCGTCGGTGACCAGCGTGACCGAATCCAGCATCGGCGGGATGAAATTCGCGATCGGACCGGTCACGTCGAACAGGATGCCGACCTTCACGTCCTGCCCGCTGGGCGCAGCCGCAGGCGCGGTCGAGGCGGTCTGCGTTTCGGTCGTCGCAGGCTCGGTTGCCTCCGCCGCCGGTTGCGCCGGCTCGGCCGCCGGCGCCTGCGAGGCCTGCTCTTCCTTCTTCTCCTCGCCGCAGCCGGCGATCGTCAGGCTGACCGCCAGCAAGGCGGTCGCGCTCAACAGCGCCTGTTTGCGAAAATCCATGATGACTCCCCCTCTACCCTGATCCAGGGATGTTGCTAGGTGAATGCGTTGAACGTGATGATGGTCAAGGTGTCCTTGACGTTCGGCAGTGTCTGCAGCCGCCCGGTCACGAACCGGCCGACATCGGCATCGCTTTGCAGGTTGCATTTGACCAGCAGATCGTAGGTGCCGGAAATGGAATAGAGCTCGCTCACTTCCTCGACCGTGTCGAGCGCGCGCGCGGCCACGTCATAGGCCGTGCCGGGATCGCATTTGACCATTACGAAAATCGGCCGCATTGCGTGCTCGCTTCACTTCAACCTGCTGGAACCGGCGGCATGTTGCCCCGCTTGCCCTGGAAAATCCAGCCCCGGGACAGCCCGGGCGCCGGTTTCAGGTAACAGCCGCGCGGCGACGGAATTCCGGCCTCCGCCATTCCTTGCCTGCAATGACCTCGGCAAGCTGCGCGACCGCGTTCCAGATGTCGGTGAAGGAGACATAGAGCGACGCGAACCCGAACCGCAGGATGTCCGGCGCGCGGAAATCGCCAATCACGCCGCGGGCGATCAAGGCCTGCACGATCGGATAGCCCTCGGGATGGCGCAGGGAAACCTGGCTGCCGCGCTCCTCGGCGCTGCGCGGCGAGGCGAGCGCCAACCCGCTGCCCGGCAGTTCCTGCTCCACCAGGGCGATGAAGAGGTCGCCCAGCGCACCCGATTTGCGGCGCAACGCCGCCAGCTCGACATCGGCGAACAGGTCGATCCCGGCCTCCAGCGCGGTCAGGCTGAGCATCGGCGGCGTGCCGACCAGGAAACGATCGATTCCCGGGCGCGGGCGATAGTCGAGGTCGAAGGAAAACGGCGCGTCGTGTCCCATCCATCCGAACAAGGGTTGCTCCGCCTCTGCCTGCCAGCGCTCGGCGACGAAGAGGAAGGCCGGCGCGCCCGGCCCGCCGTTCAGGTATTTGTAGCCGCAGCCGACCGCGAAGTCGGCGCCGCAGCCGTCGAGATTGACCGGAAAGGCGCCTGCCGAGTGGCACAGATCCCAGAAGGCGAGGGCGCCGCGCGCATGCGCCGCCCTGGTGAGCGCCGCCATGTCGTGCAGCCGGCCGGTGCGGTAGTCCACCTCGGTCAGCATCAGCACGGCGACATCGTCCGTCAGTGCCGATGCGACCTCTTCCGGTGCAACGATCTTCAGCTCGTGGCCGGAGCCGAGCAGCCTGGCAAGGCCTTGCGCCATGTAGAGATCGGTCGGAAAGTTCCCGCTGTCCGACAGGATGATGCGGCGGTCCGGCCTGAGGCGCAGCGCCGCGTGCAGCACCTTGAATACGTTGAGCGAGGTGGAATCCGCGACCACCACCTCGCCGGGCTTGGCACCGATCAGGCGCGCGATCTTGGCGCCGACGCGCGCCGGCGCGCCGATCCAGTCATGCACGTTCCAGCTCTTGATGAGATCCCGGCCCCACTGCCGGACCATCACGTCGCGCAAGCGCCGCTCGGCGTCCTTGGGCAGCGCGCCAAGCGAATTGCCGTCAAGGTAGATGACATGCTCCGGCAGCGCGAAGGCATCGCGATGCCGCGCCAGCGGGTCGGCGTCGTCCATCGCCCGGCAGTGCTGCAGGGTGATGCGGCCGGCGCTCATGGTTTCCCGTAGAGCTGTTCCGGCGCGACCTCGACGTCGGCGATGATCGTGCGCGCGCCGTCCCGCACGGCGGTGAAGAAGCACGACCGCTGGCCGGTGTGGCAGGCGACGCCGGTCTGGTCGACCAGCAGCAGCAGGCAGTCATTGTCGCAATCGATGCGCAACTCGATGAGCCGCTGCACCTGGCCGGAGGTTTCGCCCTTGCGCCACAGGCTGCGCCGTGAGCGCGACCAGTAGCAGACCCGCCCGGTTCGCAGCGTCTCCGCAAGCGCCGCGCGGTTCATCCAGGCCATCATCAACACTTCGCCGGAATCGTGCTGCTGCGCGATCGCCGGCACCAGGCCGCTGGAATCGAACGCCACGCTGTCGAGGAAGTCCGGACTTGCCATTCAATTCCCTCTGAGCCGCGCCAGGCCGTTCTCGAGATCGGCGATCAGGTCGATCGGATCCTCGAGACCGGCATGGATCCGCAGCGTGCGGCCGACGGCATGCCATGGCTTGGCGCTGCGGCTGGTGGCGAGGCCGGCGGGCACCATAAGGCTCTCATAGCCGCCCCAACTGTAGCCCATGCCGAACAGGCGCATGCCGTCCAGCATGGCATCGACGCGCTCGGGGGCGCACGGCTTCAGCACCACGCCGAACAGGCCCGAGGAGGCGCCGACGTCGCGCTTCCAGAGCTCATGGCCTGGCGTTCCCGGCAGGGCGGGTTGCAGGACCTGCTCGACCTCCGGCCGGGCCGCCAGCCAGCGCGCCAGCGTGAGCGCGGTCTCCTGATGCTGCATCAGCCGCGCATGCAGGGTCCTGAGGCCGCGCAGCGCCTGGTAGCAATCGTCCGCCGAGACCGCGTGGCCCAGCGTGCCGTGCGCCATCCTGGCGATCTGGTGATGAAGCTCGGCCCGGCAGGTGACGATGCCCATCATCACATCGGAGTGGCCGCAGATGTATTTGGTGGCGGCGTAGATGCCGATGTCGATGCCGAACCTGGGCGGCTTGAAGAACAGCGGCGTCGCCCAGGTATTGTCGATCAGAGTGAGGCAGTTGCGCGCCTTGGCGGCTGCGACAATCGCCGGGATGTCCTGCGTTTCGAAGGTCAGCGAGCCGGGGCTTTCCAGGTAGATCGCCCTGGTGTTGGGCCGCATCAACGCCGCGATCCCGGCGCCGATCGTGGGATCGTAGTAGGTGGTCTCGACCCCGATTCTGGCGAGGAAGCCGTCGCACACGCCGCGCGTCGGCTCATAGACGGTGTCGACCATCAGCAGGTGATCGCCGGGGTCGAGGACGGCCAGCAGCGCGGCGCTGACCGCCGCCAGGCCGGAGGGTACCACCACGGCCTTGTCGCAACCCTCCAGCGCCGTGATGGCCTCGGCCAGCGCGCGGTAGGTCTGGGTGCCGTCCCGGCCATAGGTGATGGCGTCGAACTTGTGCTTGTAGCGCTCGCGCAGGTCCTGGACCGAGGGGAACAGGATGGTCGAGGCGCGATAGATCGGAGGGTTAACCACCCCCTGGTTGTCGTGCGGATGATTGCCCGCGTGGGTGGCGATTGTCCGGTCTTTCCTGCCCTTTTCGGCCATGCTGCGAGGTCCACGGGATGGATGAGGAGATGCTTGTAGCACCCGGCTGGAATGTGTAAAAGTCCAGTCGGTTACGCCCGCAATGGTCGTTGACCCGGCCGGTTGCGGGGAGAACAAAAAA
>DASSBF010000014.1:0-23929 GCA_035699005.1 Dongiaceae bacterium | reverse complement strand
CCGTTGTTGACGAACAGCGGGAAGTCGCCGGCCTCGTCATAGACGAAGGCCATGCCGCCCGACATGCCGGCGCCGAAATTGTCGCCGACGCGGCCCAGGATCACCGCGGTGCCGCCGGTCATGTATTCGCAGCCGTTGGAGCCGCAGCCCTCCACCACCACGTCGGCGCCGGAGTTCCTGACCCCGAAGCGCTCGCCGGCTTGGCCCGCCGCGAACAATTTCCCCGCGGTCGCGCCGTAGAGGACGGTGTTGCCGATGATGGTGTTGTCCTGGCTGGCGAGCCTGGAGGACGGCAGCTGCCGCACAACGATGGTGCCGCCGGAAAGGCCCTTGCCGACATAGTCGTTGGCGTCGCCGAACACCTCCAGCTTCACGCCCTGCACCGCGAAGGCGCCGAGCGACTGGCCGGCCGAGCCGCGCAGGCGAACCGTGAGGTGGTTCGCCTTGAGTCCCGCCATGCCGAACCGCCGGGTGATGTGGGCGGAAAGCCGCGTGCCGATGGCGCGGTAGGTGTTGCGGATGTTGTACTGCAATTGCATCTTCTCGCCCGCCTCGAACAGCGGCTTGCAATCCTCCACCATCCTGGCATCCAGCGTGTCCGGCACCTCGTTGCGGCCTTCGAGCGTGCAATAGCGCGCCTGGTCGCCGGGGTCGGCCTGCGACAGCAGCGGATTGAGGTCGAGGTCGTCGAGGTCGGCGGCGCCGCGGCTCACCTGCTCCAGCAGTTCGGTGCGGCCGATCACCTCGTTCAAGGTTCGATAGCCGAGCGAGGCCAGCACCTCGCGCACCTCCTCGGCGATGAAGCTGAACAGGTTGACGACCTTCTCCGGCGTCCCGGTGAAGCGCTCGCGCAATTTCGGATCCTGGGTGCAGACTCCCACCGGGCAGGTGTTGGAATGGCACTGCCGCACCATGATGCAGCCCATCGCGACCAGCGAGGCCGTGCCGATGCCAAATTCCTCCGCGCCCAGGATCGCCGCGATCACCACATCGCGCCCGGTCTTGATGCCGCCGTCGGTGCGCAGCCGCACGCGGTGGCGCAGCCGGTTCAACGTCAGCACCTGGTGCGCTTCGGCGAGGCCCATTTCCCACGGCACGCCGGCATACTTGATGGAGGTGTGGGGCGAGGCGCCGGTGCCGCCGACATGGCCGGAGATCAGGATGACGTCCGCCTTGGCCTTGGCGACGCCGGCCGCGATGGTGCCGATGCCGGAGCGCGATACCAGCTTCACGCACACCTTGGCGGTCGGGTTGATCTGCTTCAAATCGTAGATGAGCTGCGCCAGATCCTCGATCGAGTAGATGTCGTGGTGCGGCGGAGGGGACACGAGGGAAACGCCGGGCGTCGCATGGCGCAATTTGGCCAGCTCGACCGTCACCTTGAAGCCGGGCAGCTGCCCGCCTTCGCCGGGCTTGGCGCCTTGCGCGATCTTGATCTCGATCTCGCGGCAATTGGCGAGGTATTCGGCGGTGACGCCGAAGCGGCCGGAGGCGATCTGCTTGATGGCCGAGTTCTCGTTGTCGCCGTTCGCCTTGGGCTTGAAGCGCGCCGGGTCCTCGCCGCCTTCGCCGGAATCCGACTTGGCGCCGATCCGGTTCATGGCGATGTTGAGCGTGCCGTGCGCCTCGCGCGACAGGGCGCCCAGCGACATGCCCGGCGTCACGAAGCGCTTGCGGATCTCGGTGATGCTCTCGACGTCGTCGATCGAAATGGTCTTTCCGGTCGGGACGAAATCGAGCAGGTCGCGGATCGCGACCGGCGGCGCCTTTCCGATCATCTCGCTGTAGCGCTTGAAGGTCTGGTACGATTCGCTGGCGACCGCCGATTGCAGGGTGTGGATCGCGTCGGCCTGCCAGGCATGGGTCTCGCCGCCCTTGCGGTATTTGTAGAAGCCGCCGATCGGCAGCGCGATCGCGTCCGGATTCCAGGCGCGCGCGTGCAGCGCCGTGACGCGGCGCTGGATGCCGATCATGCCGATGCCGGAGATGCGCGAGGGCATGCTCGGGAAATACTCCGCGACCAGGGTGCGCGACAGGCCGAGCGCCTCGAAATTCGCGCCGCCGCGATAGGATGACACGACGGCGATGCCCATCTTGCTCATGACCTTGAGCAGGCCCTCGTTCACCGCCTTGCGATAGCGGTCGAGGCACTCGTCGAGGCCGAGCTTGCCGAACAGCCCGCGGCCATGGCGGTCGGCGATCGAGGCTTCCGCCACATAGGCGTTGACCGTGGTCGCGCCGACGCCCACCAGCACCGCGAAATGATGCACGTCCAGGCATTCGCCGGAGCGCACGTTGAGCGAGGTGAAGGTGCGCAATTGCTGGCGCAGCAGATGCACATGCACCGCGCCGGTCGCGAGGATCATGGGGATCGCGGCGCGGTCGGGCCCGGCGCGCTCGTCCGACAGGATGACGTGGGTCGCGCCGCCGCGCACCGCATCCTCCGCCTGGCGGCGGATGGTCTGGATGGCATCGCGCATCGCGTGATCGCTGGCCCTGGAATCGAACGTGCAATCGATCTCCGCCGCGCTCTGGCCCATATAGGCGCGCATGGCCTGGAACTCCGCCGTCAGCAGCACCGGCGAGTCGAGCTGCAGCAGGCGGCATTGCCCCTCGTCCTCGTCCATCACGTTGCCGAGGTTGCCGAGGCGGGTCTTCAGGCTCATCACCCGCTGCTCGCGTAAACTGTCGATGGGCGGATTGGTGACCTGGCTGAAATTCTGCCGGAAGAAGTGATGCAACCCGCGATACTGGTCGCTGAGGATGGCAAGCGGGGTATCGTCGCCCATGGAGACGATCGCCTCCTTCGCATCCTCCACCATCGGCTGGAGCACCAGTTCCAGGTCCTCCATGGAAAGCCCGGCGGCCACCTGACGGCGGCGCAGCGCCTCCTTCTCGAAGCGCGCCGGCTCGGCGCGGGTCTTCTTGAGGAGGTCGTCGATGACGGTGATGTTCCTGACCCAGTCGCCGAACTCCGCGCTGGCGGCCAACGTGTCCATGATCTCCCGGCGATCGTAGAAGCGGCCCTCGTTCAGATCGACCGCGATCATCTGGCCGGGGCCGAGCCGGCCCTTGCGGCTGATGCGGTCCTCCGCCAGCTTCACCATGCCGGCCTCCGAGCCCGCGACCAGCAATCCGTCGGCGGTGATGGAATAGCGCAGCGGGCGCAGGCCGTTGCGGTCGGTAAAGGCGACCACCCAGTTGCCGGCGAAGCCGCAGATTGCCGCCGGCCCGTCCCACGGCTCCATGACGGAGTTGCAATAGGAGAAGAGGTCTTTGTGTTTCTGCGGCATGGCGGCGCGGCCATCCCACACGTCGGGCACCAGCAGGCACTTCACCATGGGCAGCGGGCGCTCTTCCGTGGTCATGATCTCGAACGCGTTGTCGAGCGCCGCGGAATCCGATCCGCCCGGCTGGATGACGGGTTTCAGCTCCGCCATGCGGTCGCCATAGATCGGCGAGTACATGCGCGTCTCGTGCGCCTTCATCCAGTTGACGTTGCCTTTCAGCGTGTTGATTTCGCCGTTGTGGGCGATCACGCGGAACGGCTGCGCCAGGTTCCAGGTCGGGAAGGTGTTGGTGGAATAGCGCTGGTGATAGACCGCGAAGTTCGAGACGAAGCGCTCGTCCAGCAGGTCGGGATAGAACGCGGTCAACTGCTCCGCCAGGAACATGCCCTTGTATATGACGGAGCGGCAGGACAGCGAGCAGATGTAGAGTTCGCCGATCCCTTCCTCGGCTGCGGCCCGCTCGATGCGGCGGCGGATCACGTAAAGATCGGTCTCGAACACCTCCTCGCTGACGCCCTTCGAGTTGGCGATCATGATCTGCTCGATCTCGGGGCGCGTCGCGTTCGCCTTCTCGCCGATCACGCCGATGTTCACCGGCACCTGGCGCCAGCCATAGATCGTGTAGCCGCTGTTCAGGATCTCGCGCTCGACGATGACGCGGCAGACCTCCTGCTTGCCGAGGTCGGTACGCGGCAGGAAGATCATGCCGATGCCGAGCTTGCCGGGGCTGAGCGCCTGCCCGACCTTGCGGACGTAGTCCTCGAAGAAGGCGTGCGGGATCTGCACGTGGATGCCGGCGCCGTCGCCGGTCTTGCCGTCGGCATCGACCGCGCCGCGGTGCCACACCGATTTCAGCGCCTCGATCCCCATCAGCACGATCTCGCGCCGCGGCTCGCCATCGATCGCCGCGATCACCCCGACGCCGCAGGCGTCATGCTCGTCGGCGGGATCGTAGAGGCCGGTGGAGGCGAGGTGTTGTGCCTGCTTCGTGTAGGTGTCAGCCCAGTTCGTCATCGCTGAGCACTCCTCGATGCAGCGTTCTCTCTCTCGTCATGGTCGGACTTGGTCCGACCACCCACCACTTTCATTAGGCGATACTCGGTGGCGGCAGACAAACTCGTGGATGGTCGTGCCAAGCGCGACCATGACGATCTAGGAGACAGTGCAGCGTTGTTCCGCCTCTCTTCCGTCACCCCGGCCTTGGGCCGGGGTCCATTCCGCAGTCGCTCGTGCGATCGACAAGTGGATCCCGGATCACGCCGCTGCGCGGCTGTCCGGGATGACGGACGAGAAAAGAATGCGATCGCGTCGCGCAACTTCGTCGAGGGCCACACCAAGCACGACCATGACGGAGTTAGGACGTATGACAAAGCGCAACGCATCGCCGTCACTCCGCCGCCAGCCTGGCGCGGGATTGCGTGATGTAGCTGTCGATCGCCGCCGCCGCGTCGCGGCCGTCGCGGATCGCCCACACCACCAGCGAGGCGCCGCGCACGATGTCGCCGGCGGCGAACACGCCCGGCTGGCTGGTCATCAACGTGCGCCAGTCGACCTTCGCCGTGCCCCAGTTGGTGAGCGCGAGGTCGCGGCTGCCAGTCATCGCGCCCACGTCCTCCGGATCGAAGCCGAGCGCCTTGATGGCGAGGTCGGCCTCGATGGTGAAGCCCGAGCCTTCGATCAAGCGGGGCGTCTGGCGGCCGGTGGCGTCGGGCAGGCCGAGGTGGATGCGCTGGCAGCGCACGCCGGTCACGCGGTTGTCGGCGTTGCCGAGGAACGCTTCGGGCTGCGCCTGCCAGACGAACTGCACGCCCTCCTCCTCGGCGTGCGCCACCTCGCGCTGCGAGCCCGGCATGTTGGCGCGGTCGCGGCGATAGACGCAGTGCACGGAAGTGGCGCCCTGGCGCACGGCGGTGCGCACGCAATCCATCGCGGTGTCGCCGCCGCCGATCACCACGACGCGCTTGCCGCGCGCATCGAGCGCGCCGGACTCGAATTCCGGCACCTGGTCGCCGAGGCCCCTGCGGTTGCTGGCGGTGAGGTAGGAGAGCGCGGGCACGATGTTGTCGAAGCCGCTGCCCGGTCCCGCCATCTCGCGCGCCTTGTAGACGCCGACCGCCAGCAGCACGGCGTCGTGCCGGCTGCGCAGCTCGGCCAGCGTCACGTCGCGGCCGAGCTCGCAATTGAGGCTGAACTGGATGCCGCCCTCGGTCAGCTGCTCGGCGCGGCGCAGCACGATCGGCTTCTCCAGCTTGAAGTTGGGGATGCCATAGATCAGCAGCCCGCCGATCCGGTCATGGCGGTCATAGACCGTCACCCGATAGCCCCGGCGGCGCAGGAACTCGGCGGCGGCGAGGCCAGCCGGCCCGGCGCCGACGATGCCGACCGATTCGCCGCGCTCGCGCGCCGGCTTGATCGGCTTGACCCAGCCCATCTCGAACGCCGTGTCGCTGATGTAGCGCTCGACCGCACCGATGGTGACTGTGCCGTGGCCCGACTGCTCGATCACGCAATTGCCTTCGCACAGCCGGTCCTGCGGACAGATGCGGCCGCAGATCTCAGGGAAGGTGTTGGTGGCGGAGGCGATCTCATAGGCCTCCTCCAGCCGCCCCTCGGCGGTCAGCTTCAGCCAGTCGGGAATGTTGTTCTGGAGCGGACAATGGACCTGGCAGAACGGCACGCCGCATTGCGAGCAGCGGCTGGCCTGGGCCGCAGCGGCGGCCGGCCGGAACCGGTCATAGACCTCCTGGAAGTCGGCGCGCCTGAGGCCGGCCGCGCGCTTGTCCGGCATGGCCTTGGAGAGATTGACGAATTTGAGCAGATGTTCGGCCATCCCGCGCCCGTCCCAGCCCTAGATGCGGCGAAGGTTCCTGGAAACCCCGTGGAGAGATTAGGTCAAAGGACACGACCAATCCACTGGAATCTGGTAATAGAGACAGCATAGTTGTCTTAATTCCTTTCCAACATAGCACTTTGATCGGCCGATCAGATAGGCACGTGTCTTCGATTTCAAAAATAGTCTCATATCGGGACTATATGTTGCGTTTTTCCAGCGAATCCAACATGGTATAAGCTCCAGCCGAATTTGGGGATCGTGCCGCGTGCCGAATATCGACATCCTTGTCCTGGCGATTCTCCAGGGCGTCACGGAATTTCTGCCGGTTGGTTCGAGTGGCCATCTCCTGGTAGCGCCACAGCTCTATTGCTGGGGCGCCGAGGGGGCGGGGCTGCAACTGGCCGCGCTGCTGGGCGCCTTGCTGGCCGTCACGGTGTGCTTCCTTGGCGAACTGCTTGGCATGGTGCAGGGATTCCTGAAGATGCTGCAGGGCAAGCGCGACGGCCGGGCGCGTGTCTTGGGATTGCTGCTGGTGGCCGCAATCCCCTATCTGGCCGCGGCGTTCCTGGTGGAGCGCTACGCAGGCGGCAGCCTGAACAGCTTGCTGGTGGTGGGCGCCGCGCTCATCGGTTTCGGGCTGCTGCTGTATGGCACCGACAAATTGGGGCTGACCGTCCGGCGGGTCGAGCACATGACCTTCGGCCAGGCGCTGACCATCGGCCTCATCCAATGCTGCGCGGTCATCCCGGGCGCCGGCGCGACCGGCATCACCATGACCACCGGGCGCCTGCTGGGCTTCGAGCGGCCCGATGCCGTGCGGTTCGCGTTCCTGCTGTCGGTCCCGATCCTGGCAGCGAGCGCCGCCTACAAGGGCTGGCTGCTGTTCCAGGCCGGCGCCGCCATCGATGCCGCGCAGGCTGGCCTCGCGCTCGGGCTGTCGGCCGTCGCGGGCGTCCTTGCCATCCTGTTCATGATTTATTGGGTGCGGCGCTCCGGCTTCGGGCCGTTCGTGGTGTACCGAATCGCGTTCGGCGCCTACGTACTCTACCTGTTCTGCCTCGCCGGCGGACCGAGCTGCTGAAACCGCGACGTTCTCACGGACGGTGGTAATAGCCGCGCGTGCGGAAGCGGTCGAGATAGGTCGGCAGGATGGCTTCGACCGCGGTCGGCGTGATGCCGAGCGTGGCCAACCCGTTCGCGCCCTCGCTCACCACGTTGTCGCGCTTCAGCAGGCGCACCTGGTCGGCGGTCAGCTGCGGGTTCGGCAGGCATTGCATGACCGATCCCATCAGGCTCGCGATCGGGAACGGCAGCGGTATCAGCATTCGCCTGCGGCCCAGATTGTCGAGCAGCAGCCGCATGAGCTCGGCGAAGCTGTAGACCTTAGGCCCGCCCAGTTCATAGAGCTGCCCGGCCGCGCCCGGCGTTTCGATCGCCTTCACGATGGCATCCGCGACATCGCCGACATAGACCGGCTGGAAGCGCGTCGTGCCGCCGCCGATCAGCGGCAGCGCGGGCGACAACCGGGTCATTCGTGCGAACCGGTTGAAGAAATCGTCCTCCGGCCCGAACACGATCGACGGGCGCAGGATGGTGGCCGTCGGGAAAGCCTGGCGCACCGCCGCTTCGCCCTCCGCCTTGGTCCGCGCATAGGCCGATCCGGAGTTCGCGTCGGCCCCGATGGCGGAAACATGGACCAGCCGCGCGACGCCGGCCCGCGCCGCCTCCTCCGCGATCATCCGCGCGCCTTCGGCCTGCACCGCCTGGAACCGCTGGCGGCCGCCCTCATGGAGGATGCCGATCAGATTGACGACGGCGTCGACGCCGGTGACGGCGCGTGCGACCGAGGAACGGTCGCGCACATTGGCGGCGAGCGGCGTCACCTGTCCGACCACGCCGGCGGTCTTCAGGAACAGGGCCTCGTCCGGGCGCCGCACCGCGACCCGCACCAGCCAGCCGTCGCGCGCGAGGTTCCCCACGACATAGCGGCCGATGAAGCCCGATCCGCCGAACACCGTCGCCACGCGCTGCGCCATTCCGTCCCCCGCTGCCAAGGCCCGAAGGATTGCGCGGGCCCTTGATTCGGCTAGGTATGTGGCAAGCAATCGGCTTTGTAAACGCCGCAGTCTGATGCACTCGCCAGCGCCACTTGGCGGTTGACTTTGGATCGGTTCTGGACAGAATGCGCCGCGCCGCGCGACCCGCCGATTGGCCGGGACCGCTTGGCCCAGGTGGCGGAATTGGTAGACGCGCAGGTTTCAGGTACCTGTGGGGCAACCCGTGGAGGTTCGAGTCCTCTCCTGGGCACCATCTCATCAGGCAACATCCCGGGAGCGCCGCGCGCCGGCAGCGACACCCTGCGCTTTGCCAAATGCCCCGAATGGCGGCAGGATGCCGCCATGATCAAATCGGCCGGCGCGCAGGAGTCTGAATGACCATCGAGCTGCACCGCGGCGATCTGCCGGCGGGCCTCAATCTCGGCCCGGTGGTTGCCGTCGATACCGAGACCATGGGCCTCAACCCGGCGCGCGACCGCCTGTGCCTGGTGCAGTTGAGCCAGGGCGACGGCATCTGCCACCTGGTGCAGATCCCGCGGCCCGCCGCCGGCAAGCGCGCCTCGGCGCCCAACCTCAAGGCGCTGTTCGAGGATCGCGGCGTCCTGAAGCTGTTCCACTTCGCGCGCTTCGACTTGAGCGCGCTCAAGGTCAACCTCGATATCGACTGCGCGCCGGTCTACTGCACCAAGATCGCGGCCAAGATGGTGCGCACCTTCACCGACCGCCACGGGCTGAAGGACCTGTGCCGGGACCTGCTCGGCATCGACCTCTCGAAGCAGCAGCAGAGCTCGGACTGGGGCGCGGAGACGCTGTCCCAGGAGCAGCTCAAATATGCCGCGGCCGATGTCCTCTACCTGCATCAGCTCAAGGAAAAGCTGGATCCGATCCTGGAACGCGAGGGGCGCCGGACACTGGCGGAAGGGTGCTTCGCCTTTCTGCCGACGCGGGCCGCGCTGGATCGGCTGGGCTGGGATCAGCCCGATATATTCGAGCATTGACCGCGCCGGCTCGACCGGGGCCCGAGGCTCGAATTTCTCCGTTGCTGCGCAAAGGCTTGGCCGATCCTGGGATCGTCCGGGCGGTGGGAGTTTGCTGGATTTGCCGGACGGGCGGCGCTATGGTCCGGCCAGTCTTGATGGATTGCCGCCGTAGATTGAGGAGAGGGCCGTGACGGCACGGGCAACAGGCGAGGCGAGCGGGGCGCGCACAAGAGCCGCCTCGGCATCGGCCGCGCGTACGTCGTCGAACGGTGCGGAAACCGCAGCCGAAGGGCTGGCGGCGGCGCAGCGCGTCCTCACCCAGGAAGCGGACGCCCTGGTGCGGCTGGCGCGCGAGCTCGATGAATGCATCAGCCGGGCGCTCGACATTCTCGCCGGCGTGACCGGCCGGGTGATCGTGACCGGCATGGGCAAGAGCGGTCACATCGCCCGCAAGATCGCCGCCACCTTCGCCTCGACCGGGACGCCCGCGCAGTTCGTCCACCCGGGCGAGGCCAGCCACGGCGATCTCGGCATGGTGACCGCGGCCGATGCGGTGGTCGCGCTGTCCAATTCCGGCGAGACGATCGAGCTGGCGGACATCGTCAGCCATACCCGCCGCTGGTCGATCCCCCTCATTGCGATCACGGCCGGCGCCGGCAGCACGCTGGGCGCCGCGGCCGACGTGACGCTGCTGCTGCCCAAGGTCGGCGAGGCGGGATCGATCGCGGTCGCGCCCACCACCTCCACCACCATGATGCTGGCGCTGGGCGACGCGCTGGCGGTGGCGCTGCTGGAGCGCAAGGGCTTCTCGACCGATGATTTCCGCGCGCTGCATCCCGGCGGCAAGCTGGGACAAAGGCTGCTGCGGGTTTCCGACCTGATGCATGTCGGGAAGGAACTGCCGCTGACCGGCGTTGAATCGAAGATGCAGGACGCGATTCTGGAGATGACGGCCAAGACCTACGGCTGCGTCGGCGCGCTCGATGCGCACGGGCGGCTGGCCGGGATCGTCACCGATGGGGATTTGCGGCGGCATATGGGTGTTGACCTGCTGGCACGCACCGTGCGCGAGGTGATGACGGCGCATCCGCGCACCATCCGCCCCGGCGCTCTGGCGGCCGAGGCGCTGCATGTGATGAACGAGAAAGCGATCACCTCGCTGTTCGTGCTGGAGGACGGCAAGCCGGTCGGGATCGTGCGGCTGCACGACTGCCTCAAGGCCGGCGTCGCATGATGAGGATCGCGCGGCGATGACGGACCAGGACCAGACATTGCCGGTCCAGCCCGCGTCGAACTCCGAGGCGGGGCCGGCGGGCATGCGGCGGATCGCGCCGCGGCGCGATCCCGGGCAGCCGCAATTGCGGCCGCGGCGCCGGCGCGGCTTCTCGGTACGCCTGCTGAAGGTCGGACTGCCGCTGGTGATGGCGGTCACGCTTGGCTACCTGGTGTATTGGTGGCTGGAATCGCGCGGCAGCGTCGTCGACCCCACGGTCGTCGCCACGGTCGGATCCAACGAAAAGGCCGAAGTGACCGTCGATGACGTCAAGTTCGACGGCAAGGACGACAAGGGCCGCCCCTACAGCATCACCGCCGACTCCGCTTCGCACCCCGACGGCGATGACCGTCACATTTCCCTCAAGAAGCCGATGGCCGACATCACCATGTCCAGCGGCGCCTACGTGGCGCTGACCGCGAATGACGGCGTCCTCGACCGCGACGCGAAGGTGGTGACGCTGACCGGCGATGTGACGCTGTTCCACGACAATGGCCTGTCCTTTCAGACCGATAGCGCCACCATCGACCTCCACGCCAAGACCGCCGAGGGCAAAGATCCGGTCGAGGGGCAGAACGGGGACGGCGAGCTGGTCTCGCAGGGGTTCCGCGTGCTCGACGATGGCGATACGATAGAATTCACCGGCAAGGCCTATATGAAGATCTACCCGAAGCAGAAGGACCAGGGCGGATGAGCCCCAGGGGCGCCATCACCGCATCTTCAAGGCCGCCTCGCCGGCCGGCCGCAGCGGGCCTGCTGGGCGCGCTTTCGGCCGCGCTGCTGCTCGTCCTTGCCGCGCCGTCGGCGGCTCAGGAAAGCAACGGCGGGAACACCGGTACGGCCACCGATACGACCACGGGCACGACCGGCGGCACCAACAGCGATGGCGGCGGATTCGGGTTCGACAACAACAAGGACGAGCCGATCGAGATTTCCGCCGACAACGGCATCGAATGGAAGCGCGACGCGCGCACCTACACCGCGCGCGGCAATGCCCTGGCGCAGCAGGGCGACACCTCGATCTCCGCCGATACGCTGATCGCCTATCTCGACCAGCAGGACGACCTGTCGCACTGGGAGGCGACCGGCAACGTCAAGATCCAGACCAAGCGCTCCACCTCCTACGGCGATCACGCCGACTACCAGGAATCGACGCGCCTCCTGGTCCTCACAGGGCGGAACCTGAAGGTCGTCACCGACAAGCAGACCGTCACGGCGCGCGACCGCATCGAATACTGGCGCGACAAGGACATCGTGGTGGCGAAGGGCGCGGTGGTCCTGGTGCGCCCGGAGAAGAACACCACCATCCATTCCGACGAGGCGACCGCCTATTTCCGCGACAAGGTCGACGACCCCGCGACGCCGCAGGACGAGAGCGGCGACGGTTCGGAAATCTATCAGATCGATGCGGAGGGCCACGTGCGTGTGGACCGCAACGAGCAGACCGGGTACTCCGACCACCTCTCCTACAATCCGGACACCGAGATCGCGGTGATGACCGGCCATGTCGTGATCTACAGCCGTGACAATACCTACAAGGGCGGGCGCGCCGAGCTCGATCTGAAGAACGATGTCAGCCGCCTGCTGCCGGCGCAGGGCCAGCGCGTCTTCACGGTCATCAAGCCCAAGGACAACGACAGCACGACCGACAGCGGGACCGCGCCGGCAGGCGGCCAGGCGGCGCCGGTGACGCAATGATCCAGTCCGGCGGCCGCCACGCGCAACCCGTCAACGGCAAGACCCATCCGGTCGGCCCGACTTTCGTGGTGAACGGCGCGGAGGTCGACCCGACCGGCATCGAGGGGCTGGTCGCCTATCACATCGGCAAGCAGTACCGCCGCCGCCCGGTGCTGCGCGACGTCACCATCGGCGTGCAGCGCGGCGAGGCGGTCGGACTGCTCGGCCCGAACGGCGCGGGCAAGACCACCTGCTTCTACATCATGACCGGCCTCACCAGGGCCGATGCCGGCGCGATCTACCTCGACGGCGAAGAGATCACCGACCTGCCGATGTACCTGCGCGCCCGCGGCGGCATCGCCTATCTGCCGCAGGAGAGCTCGATCTTCCGCGGCCTCAGCGTCGCCGACAACATCATGGCGGTGCTGGAGGTGACGGAACCGGACAAGCGCGAGCGTGACCACCGGCTCAACCGCCTGCTGGCGGATTTCGCGGTCGGGCATCTGCGCAAGGTGCCGGCGACCGCCTTGTCGGGCGGCGAGCGCCGGCGGGTTGAGATCGCGCGCTGCCTCGCGGCGAAGCCGAGCTACGTGCTGCTGGACGAGCCATTGGCCGGCATCGACCCGATCGCGGTCGCCGACATCCGCGATCTCGTCTCGCACCTCAAGGATCGCGGCATCGGTGTGCTGATCACCGACCACAATGTGCGCGACACCCTCGACATCGTCGACCGCGCCTATGTGCTGAACGAGGGCGGCGTCCTGTCCGAAGGCACGCCCGCGCATATTGTGAATGACCCCGCGGTCCGGCGCGTTTACCTTGGCGAAAGGTTCTCGCTCTAGCTTCAGGCCCAAATGGCCGTTTCGCAACGCTTAGACCTGCGCCAGGCGCAGTCCCTCGTCATGACGCCGCAGCTCCAGCAGGCGATCAAGCTGCTGGAGCTGTCGAACCAGGATCTGGCGGCCTATGTCGAGGAGGAGCTGGAGCGCAATCCGCTGCTGGAGCGGGCGGACGAATCCGAAGCCGACGGGCCGTCCGAGGCCCCGGCAGGCGACGGCGACGCGGACCGCATGCTCGACGCCAGGGAGTTCGGCGACCGCGAGCACCTGCCCGACGCCAAGGACTCGCCGATCGATGCCGACTACGACAACGTCTATACCGGCAACGGCGCGGGCGAAGGCAGCGCCGATTTCGGCGAACCGTCCGGCCAGGCCAATTGGCGCGTCGGCGCCGGACGCGGCGATTTCCCCGACGAGGACGGCGACTTCCAGGAGACGCTTTCGCGCGAGCTGACGCTGCGCGAGCATCTGGAGCAGCAGCTCGGCATCGAGATCGCCGACCCGACGGAGCGCCTCGTCGGCCTGCAGATCATCGACCTGATCGATGACGCGGGCTATGTGCAGGGCGATCTCGCCGCGCTGGCGGAGCGCCTCGGCTGCCCGTTCGGGCTGGTCGAGGCCGTGCTCAGGAAGCTGCAGCAGTTCGATCCGGTCGGAGTCGCGGCGCGCGATCTCGCCGAGTGCCTGGCGCTGCAATTGAAGGAGCGCGACCGGCTCGACCCCGCGATGCAGGCGCTGCTGGATCATCTCCATCTGCTGGCCAAGCACGACCGCGCGCAGCTCATGAAAGCATGCGGCGTCGATGCCGAAGATCTGGCCGACATGGCGGCGGAGATCCGCAGTCTCAACCCGCGGCCCGGCCACGCCTTCGACCGCACCGAGGTCCAGGCGATCCAGCCGGACATCATGGTGCACCGGCTGCCCGACGGCTCCTGGTCGGTGGAGCTCAACAGCGACAACCTGCCGAGGCTGCTGGTCAATCAGCAATACCACACGCGCGTCACCGCCAAGGCGCAGAGCAAGACGGACAGGGACTATCTCGCAGACCGGCTCAGCGCCGCCAACTGGCTGATGAAGACGCTGCATCAGCGCGCCACCACCATCCTCAAGGTCGCGAGCGAGATCGTGCGCCAGCAGGAGATGTTCTTCCTGCACGGCGTCAAGCATCTGAAGCCGCTGATCCGGCGCGACATCGCCGATGCGATCGGCATGCACGAGAGCACGGTCAGCCGCGTCGCCGCCAACAAGTTCATGGCGACGCCGCGCGGATTGTTCGAGCTGCGCTACTTCTTCTCCGCCGCGATCCAGGCCGCCGACGGGACCGACAGCCATTCCGCCGAAGCGGTGCGCTCGCGCATCCGGGAACTGATCGAGAAGGAGCCCGTGGCGGCGGTTTTGTCGGACGACCAGCTGGTTGCCATGCTGAAGGGCGAAGGCGTGGACATCGCGCGCCGCACGGTCGCTAAATACCGGGAATCGTTGAGAATTCCGTCGTCGGTCCAGCGCCGGCGCGAGAAGTCCTTGCGTTCGGCCTGAGCCGCGTTACATCATTCCCGGCAGGATCGATGGGGAGGCCGCCCTTGACTCGGGATAGGGCGGTACATATGGTCCCGGCCCGCCATCGGACGGGCCGGAAAATTGAAGGCCGAGAGGCCTCCTTGACAGCAATGCGGCATTACACCCGTCTGTTGGGCAACGATCATGAATCTCACGGTCAAAGGCAAGAATATCGACGTCGGTGAGGCGCTGCGGACCCATGTCGCTCAATCGCTCGATCACGGCATCGCGAAATATTTCGGCAACCCGATCGAAGCGACAGTGACCTTCTCCAAGCAATCGCATTTGTTCAGCGCCGACCTTTCGGTGCATATCGGCCGCGGAATCCTGGTGCATGCGGAGGAATCGGCCGACCGGGCCTACGCCGCCTTCGACCTGGCGATGGACCATCTCGCGAAGCGCATGCGGCGCTACAAGCGCCGGCTGCGCGACCATCACCGCGCGGAGACCGAGAGCTTCCGTGCGGCGCAATACATCCTGGCGCCCGAGACCGACGAGGAGACGGAGCTCCTCGCCGCCAACGGCAATGAGGCGCCCGCGGTGATCGCCGAAATGCAGACCGAGATCCCCACCCTGACCGTCGGCGAGGCGGTGATGCGCCTCGATCTCTCCGGCCTCAAGGCCATGATGTTCCTCAACCGGGCGCACGGGGGCCTCAACATGGTTTACCGCCGCAATGACGGCAATATCGGCTGGGTCGATCCGCGCCTCGGGGCATCGGCGGGAAATGCCGCCGGCGCGGCCGGCCGGGCCCGGCAATGATCTGCGCGTTCTAGCCTCGAATCGGGATCCCAAGGACAGATTCATGGAAATCGACGATCTCATCACGCCGGCACGGGTCATGCCGCGCCTGAAGGCGACCAGCAAAAAGCACGTGCTGCAGGAATTGGCCAAGCGCGCGGCGGAGCTGACCGGCCTGCATGAGCGTGCCATCTTCGACGTGCTGCTCGAGCGCGAGCGCCTCGGCACCACCGGTGTCGGCAACGGCATCGCGATCCCGCACGGCAAGTTGGCCGAGATCAAGGAGCTGTTCGGCCTGTTCGCGCGCCTCGACGAGCCGGTGGATTTCGACGCCATCGACGAGCAGCCGGTGGATCTGGTGTTCCTGCTGCTGGCGCCCGAGGGTGCCGGCGCCGACCATCTGAAGGCGCTGGCGCGCGTCAGCCGCCTGCTGCGCGACAAGTCGGTGTGCGAGAAGCTGCGCGGCGCCGACCAGACGGACGCGATCTACGCGCTGCTGACCGACACCGCGAAGAGCCACGCGGCCTGAGCGGGCAAATTCTAGGCTGTCGCGCCGCTCGCCAGCAATTTGAGGAACGCCTCGTCGGCGATCACCTTCTTCACGGTGACGTTGCTCGCGCTCACGCGCGTCGCCTTGACGTCCTTGAAATTCGTCTCATCGAGCCGGCAGCCGTTGAAGCGCGGCAGCCATTCGCGCGCCTGGCCGTCGGCCAGGGTTGCGACCTCGATCTCCAGGCTGGATTTGCGGAAGTCGGTGCGGCGCAGGTTGGCGCCGCTGAAGTTGGCGCCGCGCGCCGATGCCGCCTCGAAATTCGCGCCGGTCAGGTCGGAGCGGGAAAAATCCGCGAGGTCGACGATGGCGCGGTCGAAGCGAGCCGAGCGCAGCCGCGATTCCAGGAACAGCGCGCCGCGCAGGTTGCGTCCGGAGAAGTCGAGGCCGGAGAGGTCGGCGTTGGAGAAGTCCGCGCGCTGGCCTTCGGCGCCGGAGCTGGCCACCCAGCTTTCGTGCGCGACGATCATCTCGCCGATCAGGGCCTGGGTCTCGGCCGAATCGTCGACCGAGATGGTGGCCGAGGTGTCGAGGCTGTTGAACACCGCGCGCTTCAAATCGACGCCGTGCACGTTGGCGTCGGTCAGCACCGCGCCGTCCAGGAAGGCGCCGTCGATCATCGCGCGGTTGAGCTGCGTGCCGCTGAGGTCGCAATTGGCCAGGTTGGCGCCGCGCAGATCGGCATCCTTCAGCGACGAGCCGTCGAGGTTGGCGCCGGAGAGATCGGCATTGCGCAGCACGGCCCCGGAAAAGTCCGCCTTGCGGATGATCGAGTTGCGCAGGCGCGCGCCGGTCAGGTCGGCGCGGTTCATCGCGGTGTCGGATTTCGGCGGGCTCCAGGCCTCGCGCTTCGGCGGCTCGACGCTGCCGCCGCTCGATACCAGCAGCGAGCCTTCGCGGAAGTCGCTGCCGCTGAGCTGGGCTTCGGAGAAATCGGCGCCCTGCAGATGCGCGCCGCGGAAATCGCAGCCGCGGCAATCGGCGCCGATGAAGCGGCTGCCGGCGAGGTTGGCGGCGAACAGATCGCACTCGCGCAGGTTCGCCCCGCTGAGGTCGCAGTTGATGATCTGGATGCCGGTCAGCTTGGCCTTAGGAAGCTGCAGGGTGCGAAGATTGAGGTCGCGCAGCACTTTCAGGGACAGATCGGCGCGCCGGCCGCCGCGCTCGTTGCGCAGCCAGGCGCGATGGGCCGTCATGATCTCCTTCAAGGCCTGGATGTCCACGCCCGCATCCCCCGATGGCGGCGGTATGCCCGCCGGGAAGTCCCAGGCTGCGGCGAACGTGGTTAGGAAACGATTAAGACTACTGAACAGGCATTCAGCGCGCTGTGGAATGCCCGCTTTCGAGGCTTGGCCGGCGCTTCAATGCACCGTCATGGTGGCGAGACCGTTCTGCCAGGCTGCCGCCACCGCGGTCTGGCGGTCCTCCATCACGGCGATCTGCTGGCCGTTGGCGGCGAACAACGCAACCGCCGTCTGGCCGTCGACCTCGACATCCTTCACGTAGGCCATGTCCTTGATGCCCAGCATCAGAAGATCCTGGGGGGTAAGGTCGCGAATGCGTTCCACGTTTGTCATTTTCAGCTCCATCACCATGGGATCGGACGCCCGCTTTGCGGCACGTCGTACTCCTGCACGCTCACTTGCTCTCGGCATCCACCGTCACGCGCTTGGCGCCCTTGCCGCCGGCCGCCTTGCTGATCGGGACGGTCCGCACCTGGCTCACCGCCTTCGGCCGCTGCAGATCGACCGACAACAGCCCGTTGTCGAGCGTCGCCGATGTCACCTGGATTCCCTCGGCCAGCACGAAGCTGCGCTGGAACTGCCGCGCCGCAATGCCGCGATAGAGATAGACTCGGGTAGGATCGTCCTTCTGCCGGCCCTTGATGGTGAGCTGGTTGTCCTCGATCTGGATCTCCAGATCGTCCAGCCCGAACCCGGCGACCGCCAGCGTGATGCGCAGCCGGTCCTCGCCGATCTGCTCGATGTTGTACGGCGGATACCCTTCCGCGCCCGCTTTGGCGATGCGGTCCAGGGTCCGTTCGAAATGGTCGAAACCCAGAAGCAGGGGGCTGTTGAACAGCGACAGGCGCGTCATCTTTTCCAAGCTCCTCCAGCATGAGCGAGCTGCCAATTTCCGCGGCCGCCCGGCTTCGGCGCAGCCTCGGGTGGCCCGATTGGCGGAACTCCGCCTCCGCGGCCATGTCCTAGAATCTAGGTCGGGAATTAACGTTTTCAAGCCCACCGGCAAAGCCGGAACCGGGCACCTGGCCGAGGGCCAGGATGTCCTCGTAGCCGTCCGCCTCGTCGATATGGCTTCCGATCCGGGTGGAGCCGAGCTTGCGCGCCATGGCGGCCGAGGCCGCATTCTGCGGGCTGACGGAGACGACGAGACGGGTGACGCCATGGACCAGCCGCACCCAGTCCATGATCCCCAGCGCCGCCTCCTCGGCGAAGCCCCGGCGGCGCCATTGCGGCAGCACGAAATAGCCCAGCTCCACCGCGCTGGGGGCCAACTCCTCCAGGTAGTCGGCACCTGGTTTCGCATGGAAGTTGACATGCCCGACGAAATTCAGCGATGGCTTCAGCGCCACGGCCCGCAAGGACCAGGGCAGGTAGGCCGGGTCGGCGCGGTCACATCCTTGAGTCTCAGCTCCGCGATCGCCCGCTCTTCGTCAGGGAAATCGGCAAGATCGCACCCGGCGAGGCGCGACGCATCCGCCCGCGCGCCCGCGGCCAGGGCGCGCAGCGCCTCCAGCGGCAGCGTGCGCAGGACGAGGCGCGGCGTCTCGATGCTGTGCCAGTCGGGATTCACGCTCCGGTTGTTGGCACGCGCACCGGCCGCGCGACAGGCCGCCGACGCACCTGCGCCGCTGCCCCCTCTTGCACCACCGGGGAGAGGATGCAACGCTTCGGCCGCCAGGGGATTGGGGTCATGACGTTTGCCACCAGCCAACCGTGGGGTTCCGTCAAGGTCGATCCGGCCAAGGCCGAGGTCGATCCGTCGGTCTTCGCGCCCGACATCGTCGCCTTCCATGCCTATTGGAACCGCAAGCGACGCGGCCGCCGCATGCCGGCGCGCGCCGACATCGATCCGGCGGAGATCGTGCCGTTCCTGCCCGGGATCATGCTGGTGGATGCGGTGGCCGATGCGCGGCGCTTCGTCTATCGCCTGGTCGGCACGCGCGAGGTGGCGATGCGCGGCCGCGACCCGACCGGAAAATCGGTGAGCGAGGGCTTCTACGGCGCCTCGGCCGAAACCTCGATCGCCAGCTACCAGGACGTGCTGGCGCGCCGCGCCCTGCGCCTGGAGCGGCGCGAATTCACGACCCCGGACGGGCGCTTCGGGCGCGAGCAGGTCATCCTGCTGCCGCTCTCGAATGACGATGCGCGCGTGAACATGGTGCTGGTCTATACCCATCACATCGTCGGCTGATTGGCGCGCGTCGCGCCGGATCGCATTGCCCGCGGCGGCAGGCATCGCTATCTTCGGCCGATGATCCAGCCGGCGAATCCAGGATCGCGGGGATGACGGCGACCTTGCGCGGTCTGCAGACCCTCCTCGGGCTTGGCCTTGCCGTCCAGTTCGGTTGCCTCGCGCCCGCCGCGTTTGCCGGCAGCGGCGGCGCCGAGGACAGCCCGCTGCATATCTATGGCCTCACGCTGGACGAGACCCGGCTCGGCGACGGGTTCTGCGAAACCAAGGGTCCGGCCGATTTCATGCGCCAGGAATGCGCGGAAAGCCGGCAGTCGCTGCCCAAGATCGCAGCCATCGAAGTGGAAACCACGCCGGCGCCCTACGTGATGCTGACCCTGGCGCCGGATGCAGGTGGCCGGCCGCGCGATGTGCGGATCTGGTACGCGCCGCGCGAACAGGGCGGGCGCAGCTTCATGATCGCGACCGAGACGCATTCCGATAGCGCCCTCGACGGCGCGCGCAGCGATGTCCTGGCCGCGTTCGGCCCGCCGACCGTGGAGTTCACCCATGCCGACATGGAGGCCCGGGGAATCCATGTCGCCGACCGCACCGTCGACACGCTGCTCTATGTCGATCGCGATCTGCCCGTGGCGCAGTGGAACCGCATGGCCTATCGGCTGCGGACCGAGTTCAACCCGACCGGCGCCCAATTGTTCGGCCTCACCAACAGCCCGCTGCGCACGCTGGCGCGGCTGCTCGGCCCGGACTTCCGCGGCGCCATCGTGCAGATCAGCGAATCCGGCTGGACCCACGAGAGCACGGTGACGACCATGCTGCTCGACCTCGGCCGCGCGCGCTCGGTGTTCCAGCTGGGCGGGTGACGGCCCGCCTCACATCGCGAGCTGTCCCGCTTCCGCATCTAGGCGTTTTCACCTTGGCACAGTAGAGTTCTGGTACAGAGGGCCAAACGGCTTGGTCAGCATGTCCGACTACGTTCACGTCATTTCAGTGCCGCTCAAACCGCGCGACGCGCAAGCCGCCATCGCGTTGCGTGCAGCGCTGGATACGCTGTGCGCAGCCGATCCCAAACTAGCCGCAGAAGCTGGATCGGACGACGCTGTTATCCTAAAAGGACAGACCGAGGATCAGCTGGAGATTGCTGTCTATCGTGCCAAACGCGCTTTCAAAGTCGACTTCGATGTCGGCGCTCCGCAGGTCGGTTATTGCGAATCCATCACCAAGACAATCGAGTGGGAGTACACCTACAAAAGCACACTGGCCCAGCGATCCAGCATGCAGGGGTGAAAATCCGCTTCGAGCCCGGCGAGCCGGACAGCGGGTTCGTGTTCGTGAACACTGCACCCTCCGATGCAGTGCCGAGCGAATTCGTACGCGGCGTTCAGAATGGCCTGTCCAGCGCAAAGGAAATTGGCGTCGTCGCAGGCTTCCCAGTGATCGACGTCAAGTGCACGCTGATCGACGGTGCCCATGACGACATCAACTCGAGCGTCATGGCGTACGAGATCGCGGCGCGAGCCTGCTTCCGCGAGGCGATGCCGAAGGCGGGCCCAAGGCTGCTCCAGCCGATGATGAAGGTCGAGGTGGTGACGCCGCAGGAATACATGGGCGATGTGATCGGCGACCTCAACAGCCGGCGCGGCCAGGTGCAGGGCATGGACAGCCACGGCAACGCGCAGGTCATTACCGCGATGGTACCGCTCGCCAACATGTTTGGTTACACTCCTGCGCTATCCTCCATGACCCAAGGCCGCGCGCAGTACTGCATCACGTTCGATCACTACGAGCAGGTGCCGCCGACATGGCCCGGTGGTGATGACAATTTCCCGATGGCGGCTGCCCTCCGCGCCTAGGCCAGATCAGAGCGGCGGACTGGCCACCCGGTTGCAATGTGAGCGTCAAAGGGGGTGCTTCGCTTCCCTCCGGCGCACAAGAAACCCCCGCGCATCTCTGCAGCGGGGGTTTCATCTGGTGGACCCAAGCGGGATCGAACCGCTGACCTCCACAATGCCATTGTGGCGCTCTCCCAGCTGAGCTATGGGCCCGAACTCATGGGAAGCCGGCCTGGGCGGCGGTCCCGAAATCGGGGCCGAAGCTAAGCAGCGGCCCCCTTTAATTCAAGCGATTTGTTGCCGGTCACGGAGACCCGAAGGAAGTCCTCAACGCTCCTTCTCGTCGTCGACGCCTTCGATGACCTCGGACACGTCCTCGTCGTCCTCGCCCAGCTCGGAGGTGTCCTCGATGACCTCCTCCCCCTCGGCGGCGCCGATATCCTCGGTCTCCGTCTCCTCCTCGGGCTGCGGTTTCGGCTCCACCACCGGCTTCACCGGCGTCAGCTTTTCCACCACCCGGCCGCGGCGCGATTTCAGCACCGCCTCGGGGTCATAGGTGGTGCCGCATTTCGGGCACACGATAGTGTCCTTGCGCAGGTCGTAGAAATGCGCGCCACAGCTCTGGCAGGTGCGCTTGGTGCCCCATTCCGGTTTGCTCACGTCGCTCGCTCCTCAGGGCCGGTCCCGGGTCGTCGGCCGGCCGATTGTCATGAAGTCGAGGCCCCATTGCCATGCTCCGTCGGCACTGTCAACCGGCCTCTCGGGCCAGAGATCGGGCCAGAGATCGGACCTGGGATCGGACCTGGGATCGGACCTGGGATCGGACCGGGGCGCGGCCGTTTCGGGAGTTGGCGTTGGGGGCCGCGCCTGTGCTAAAGCCAGCCGCGATCCATTCGAAAGCGCAACCGCCGTGACGCCTTCCAGTTCCGCCACAGGACCCCAGCCGCTGGCCTCGCGCGCCGCCGCCGCCCTCGGCGGGACGGCGCGCGTGCCGGGCGACAAGTCGATCTCGCACCGCGCGCTGATGCTGGGCGCGCTGGCGGTGGGCGAGAGCGAGATCCACGGCCTGCTGGAAGGGGAGGATGTGTTGCGCACCGCCGCCGCCATGCGCCTCCTGGGCGGCGAGGCGGAGCACGGCGCGGACGGCGTCTGGCGCGCGCGCGGCCGCGGCATCGGCGGATTGCGCGAGGCGCCGGAGGTGCTGGACCTCGGCAATGCCGGCACCGGCACGCGCCTGCTGATGGGCGTGGTCGCGCCCTACGATTTCGTCACCTTCTTCACCGGCGATGCCTCGTTGCGCGCCCGTCCGATGGCGCGCGTCGCGGAGCCGCTGTCGCGCATGGGCGCACGCATCGTGTCGCGCGCCGGCGGGCGGCCGCCGCTCGCCGTGATCGGCACGGCGGAGCCGATGCCGATTACCTACCGGCTGCCGGTGGCATCGGCGCAGGTGAAATCCGCGATCCTGCTGGCGGCGCTGAACACGCCGGGCATCACGACGGTGATCGAGCCGGAGCCGACGCGAGACCATACCGAGCTGATGCTGAAGGGCTTCGGCGCCACGCTGAAGGTCGAGCGGACGCCCGAAGGCCGCGCGGTCTCGCTGACCGGCCAGCCGGAGATTTTCGGGCGCAGGATCGTGGTGCCGGGCGATCCGTCCTCCGCCGCCTTCCCGATGGCGGCGGCGCTGATCGTGCCGGGGTCGGACATCCGCCTGCCGAATGTGGGCCTGAACCCGCATCGCATCGGCCTGATCGAAACGCTGCTGGAAATGGGCGCGGACATCGCGATCGAGAATCGCCGCGAAGAGGCGGGCGAGCCGGTCGGCGATCTGCGCGTGCGTCATGGCGCGCTCAGGGGCGTGACGGTGCCGGCGGAGCGCGCGCCCTCGATGATCGATGAATACCCGATCCTCTCGGTGGTCGCGGCGTTCGCGGAGGGCGAGACGAGAATGGAAGGCCTCGCCGAATTGCGCGTGAAGGAAAGCGACCGCCTGTCCGCGATGGCGCAGGGCCTTGCCGCCTGCGGCGTCAAAATCGCCGAAGGCAAGGACAGCCTCACCGTCACCGGCGGCAAGGCGCCGGCCGGCGGCGTGCGCATCGCGGTGAAGCTCGACCATCGCATCGGCATGTCGTTCCTGGTGCTGGGCATGGCCGCGAAGAAGCCGGTGGAGATCGACGATGCCGGGGCGATCGGCACCTCGTTCCCAGGCTTCGTCGAGCTGATGAACGGCCTCGGCGCCGCCATCGCGATCGGCCGATGAGCGCGGCAGCCCCGAAAAAGCGTGGCTTTGTCATCACGGTCGACGGTCCATCGGCGGCGGGGAAAGGCACCCTGGCCCGGCGGCTGGCCGGCCATTTCGGTTTCGAGTTCCTCGATACCGGCGCGCTCTATCGCGGGGTCGGCCTCTCTGTTCTGCGCCAAGACCTTGATCCGGCGGATGAAAGTGTCGCCACCGCGGCGGCCAAAGGGCTGAAGCCGGAGATCCTGGCGGATCCTGCCTTGCGCGCCGAGGCCACCAGCACCGCGGCCTCCAAGGTCGCCGCGATCCCCTCGGTCCGCGCCGCCATCCTCAACTGGCAGCGTGACTTTGCTCGCGATGCCGCAAGGAATAGTGGTGGCGCGGTCCTCGATGGCAGGGATATCGGCACCGTCGTCTGCCCGGATGCGGATGCCAAGCTGTTCATCACCGCCAGCCTGGAAGCCCGCGCGCAACGGCGCCTCAAAGAGTTGCAAGAGCGCCAGTTGCAACAAGGGGGGGAGACGGCTATATACGCGCGGGTTTTGCAGGACATGCAGGAGCGGGACGCCCGCGATCAGGGCCGCTCCATTTCGCCGACCAAGCCGGCGACAGACGCGTTGATCATC
>DASSBF010000013.1:0-6614 GCA_035699005.1 Dongiaceae bacterium | reverse complement strand
ATGGCCAAATCCGCCGCACCTGTTCCGCCGCCCGAGGAAATCCGCATCGCCAACCTCGCGGATGCGCTGGGTGAGCGCTATCTGTCGTACGCGCTCTCCACCATCATGGCGCGCTCGCTGCCGGACGTGCGCGACGGGCTGAAGCCGGTGCATCGGCGGCTGCTCTACGCCATGCGGCAATTGAAGCTGGAGCCGGGCAGCGGGTTCAAGAAATCGGCGCGCGTGGTCGGCGACACGATGGGCCAGTTCCATCCGCACGGCGACCAGTCGATCTACGACGCCATGGTGCGCATGGCGCAGGAGTTCGCGCAGCGTTATCCGCTGGTCGACGGCCAGGGCAATTTCGGCAACATCGACGGCGACAACGCCGCGGCCATGCGCTACACCGAGGCGCGCCTGACGGATGCCGCGGGCCTGATGCTGGAAGCGATCGACGAGGAGACCGTCGATTTCCGCCAGACCTATGACGGGGAGAACAGCGAGCCCCTGGTGCTGCCGGCCGCGTTCCCCAACCTGCTGGCGAACGGCGCCCAAGGCATCGCGGTCGGCATGGCGACCAGCATCCCGCCGCACAACGTCGCGGAGATCAGCGACGCGCTGCAGCACCTGATCAAGACGCCGAACGCGCGCACCGAGACCCTGCTGGGCTACATGCCGGGGCCGGACTTCCCGACCGGCGGCGTGCTGAGCGAGACGCGCGAGACCGTCGTCGAAGCGTACAAGACCGGCCGCGGCTCGCTGCGCGTCAGGGCACGATGGGAGGTCGAGAAGCTGAAAGGCGGCGGCTGGCAGATCGTCATCACCGAGATCCCGTACCAGGTCGCCAAGTCCAAGCTGATCGAGAAGGTCGCGGAGCTCTTGCAGGAGAAGAAGCTGCCGTTCCTGGACGACATCCAGGACGAATCCGCCGCCGACGTTCGTATCGTGCTGGTGCCGAAGAGCCGCAACGTCGAGCCGGACCACCTGATGGAGCAAATGTTCCGCACTACCGACCTCGAGATCCGGTTCGGCCTCAACATGAACGTGCTGGATGCCAGCCAGGTGCCGCGCGTGATGTCGCTGGCGGAGGTGCTGCGCGCCTATCTCGACCACCGGCGCGAGGTGCTGCAGAAGCGCACTGGGTTCCGCCTGGCGGAGATCGAGCGCCGACTCGAGATTCTCGAAGGCTATCTCAAGGCCTATCTCAACATCGATGCCGTGATCCGCATCATCCGCACCGAGGATGATCCGAAAGCGGTGATGATGAAGAAGTGGCAGCTCACCGACATCCAGGCCGATGCGATCCTCAACATGCGCCTGCGCGCCCTGCGCAGGCTGGAGGAGATCGAGATCAAGACCGAGCACACGAACCTGACGGCTGAGAAGAAGAGCCTGAACGCGCTGCTCAAGAGCGAAGACAAGCAGTGGGAGAAGATCTCCGGCGAGGTCGCGGAGCTGAAGAAGCGCTACGGGCCGAAGACCGGGCTGGGCAAGCGCCGCACCGAATTGGGCGAGGCGCCCTCCGCCATCGTCATTCCGCTGGAATCGCTGGTGGAGCGCGAGCCGGCGACGGTGATCTGCTCGTCCAAGGGCTGGATCCGCGTCATGAAGGGCCATGTCGAGGACACGTCCGAGATCAAGTTCAAGGAAGGCGACCGCGCGAAATTCGAGCTCAAGTGCGAGACCACCGACAAGATCCTGGTGTTCGGCACCAACGGCAAGGTCTACACGCTTGGCGTCGACAAACTGCCGGGCGGTCGCGGCCACGGCGAGCCGATCCGCCTCATGATCGACCTCGGCAACGAGCAGGACATCGTGCAGCTCCTGGTCCACCGGCCGGGGCAGAAGCTGCTGGTGGCGGCGGCGGACGGGCGCGGCTTCATCGTCAATTCCGACGAGGTGGTGGCGCAGACCCGCGCCGGCAAGCAGGTACTCTCGCTGCCGGGCGGCGTCGAGGCGCAGGTCTGCACGCCGGCCGAGGGCGACATGGTCGCCTGCATCGGCGAGAACCGGAAGATGCTGCTGTTTCCGATCGACCAGGTGCCCGAGATGGCGCGCGGCCGCGGCGTGATGCTGCAGAAATACAAGGACGGCGGCCTGTCCGACGCCAAGGTCTACAAGAAGGCGGAGGGATTGAGCTGGCGCCTCGGCGACAAGACTCGCACGGAAACGAATTTGCGCGACTGGATCGGCGAACGCGCCCAAGCCGGCCGCCTGCCGCCGCAGGGGTTCCCGAGGGGGAACAAGTTCACGTAGCGCGCATCATACGGCGCTCCCCATTTCCGTCACCCCGGACAGCCGCGCAGCGGCGTGATCCGGGGTCCATCGCCCAAGCGCTCGTGCGGCGGAAAAATGGATCCCGGCTCTCGCTACGCTCGACCGGGATGACGGTAGAGTAGGTCGCGATGCGTCAATCCTCCTCATCCCTGAACTCGCCGCTCAGCATCAGGCCTTCGATGTTGGTGGCGCCGTCTTCCTTGATGACGCGGCGGGCCTTCTTGCCGGTCTCCTCGTAGAGCGCGGCGGCCAGTGCTTCGGAGTGGGTGACGATCCAGATGCGGGTGCGCTGCGCGGCCTGGGCGATCAGGCGGGCGAGGGGCGGCAGCAGCGATGGGTGCAGGCTCGCCTCCGGTTCGTTCAGCGCGATCAGGCTCGGCAGGCGATAGCCCATCAGCGCGCCGAGCAGGCAGAGATACTTGAGCGTGCCGTCCGACAGCTCATGCGCGCCGAACGGGCGCGGCATGTCGGGGAACTGCATTTCCAGTTTGCACCAGCTCCCTTCGTCATAGGCTCTCAGCGACGCACCGGGGAACGCGTCGTCGATGGCCGCGGCCAGATCGACCGTATCCTCGCGAATGATGAACAGAGTGGCGAGCACTGCCGCAAGATCACGGCCGTCCGAACTCAAGGTCGGCGTGGTGATGGCATGGCACGGCTGGCGGATCGGCGAGGCGTCATCCGTGCGGAAATCATGATAGAGCCGCCATTCCAGGAGTTCGCGACGTATTGCTTCGATCTCGGGGTAACGCGCGGCATCACGGAAGGCCGCCAGCGCAGTTTCGGACAACAAGACAGCCGCCTTGTGCACTTCGCGCGCACCGCCCTCGTTGCGCAGCGCGACCATCGGCCCCTTGCGTTCCATCATGACCACCTTGCGCTGGCCGACCCGCGCAACGAGCCGCTCTTCCTTGATCAGGGGTTCGATGGTGAAAGCGGCCTCGGTCGGCGCTCGCAATCCGATCTCGACTTCGTAGCTGTGCGGAAGGCCAACTTCGACACCATATTCCAGGTCCTCGAAATGGGTCTCCAAGGTCATCCGAATGGGCTGCTTGCCCTGCCGCTTGCCGGCCCATAGTACGGATTCGATCCCGCCCTCCTGCGCGATTGCGCGGGTCATGGTGCCGTCGGCGGCGCTGCGCAGCAGGCCCAGCGCCTTGTAGAGGTTGGTCTTTCCCACGCCGTTGGCGCCGACGAAGATGGAGCAGGCTTCGACGTCGAAATAGAGCCGCTGGATCGAGCGGTAGCCCTGGATCGAGATGGCTGTCAGCGGCACGGCGGCTTCTCGCGGTTCATTCGCGTGGCAAACGTCTGCGGCGAGATTGACAGAATGCGCTCCCGCTCGCCACCGGCACGCGCCTCGACTTACGGGACACGTTTTCATGCGCACGTCCTCGACTCCCGGCGCGACCGTCCGCCGTTTCACGATCAATGACGGAGACTCGCTGATCCAGGCTCGGGCGCCAGGCGCCGCTGGTTCAAGCGGTGCCCGCGTGCTATAGCACTGCAACCATAAGACGCCGGCGGTCGCGGCCGGCGAACGTCCCGATATTGCAGCGGGGGGATTCCATGCGAACGAAGGTCCAGGGCTCGATCAGGCTCGTCGAGGTCAAGCGGGAGCGGCCGAAACGCTCGCCGGTGAAGGGCCGCAAGTTCGATGCCCTGAAGGACGTGCCCGACATCCGCGACCGGATGTACGAGCCGGCGCTGCTGCCGTTGAAGGCGACCATGCCGCCGCCCGGAAGCCTCTTCATCATGGACCAGGGCGAGGAGGGCGCCTGCACCGGCTTCGGCCTGGCCGCCGCCATCAACCTCCTGATCGAGCGGAACCGAACGCCGCGGAAGACGCCGCGGCGCGTCAGTCCGCACATGCTCTACCTGATGGCGCGGCGACACGACGAGTGGCCGGGCGAGAAGGACGAGGGGTCGAGCCTGCGCGGCGCCCTCCGCGGCTTCTACAATTGCGGGGCCTGCCGCCTGGACCTCTGGAAGGATGCAAGCCCGGACCGCTTCTCGATCGTGACCGCGAAGGACGCGCGCGAAACCGCGCTCGGCGCCTATTACCGGCTTTCGCCGAACCTCTCCGACTATCACGCGGCGATCAACGAGGCCGGCGTGATCTTCGCCTCGGCGGCGGTCCATGGCGGCTGGGACCGGCCCGACCGGAAGACCGGCGCCATCACGCCGGGGACCGGCAGCTCGCTGCACGCCTTCGCGATCGTGGGGTACGACACGGAGGGCTTCTGGGTCCAGAACTCCTGGGGCAAAAGCTGGGGACGGCACGGCCTGGGTCACTGGCAATACCGGGACTGGGCCGCCAACATCGAGGATGCATGGGTGCTGCAGCTGGCGGTGCGCGCGCCCGATGCCTTCGGCCTCGGCATCGCGCAGCGTGCGGCGCAGACCGGCGCGGAGATCTCGCGCGGCAAGCGGCCCAAGCCGTCGCGGCAGGACATCGCCGGCCATTTCGTCCATGTCGACAACGGCAACTTCTCGAATGTCCAGCCCTACTGGAGCAACCAGAAAGACGTCGAGGCGACGGCCGAGGTGCTGCGCGACAACACGGACTATGACCATCTGCTGTTCTATGCCCATGGCGGGTTGAATGCGCCGGAGGAGGCGGCCATCCGCACCGCCGCGATGGTTCCGGTGTTCAAGGCGAACCGGATCTATCCCTACAGCGTGTTCTATGACACCGGGCTGTTGAAGACGCTCTGCGACATCATTCTGGATCGGGGTGCGGAGGTGAATCAGCGGACCGGCGGCCTCCTCGATCTGACCGACCGTCTGGTGGAGGAAGCGGTTGCCGGCGTCGGCACGCGCCTGTGGAACGAGATGAAGGCGGATGCGCGAACCCCGTTTCAGGGGCAGGGCGCGGGGACGGTCGCGCTGCAGCTGTTCCTCGCGCAGCTCATGAAGCGCAAGACGCCGATGAAGATCCATCTCGCCGGCCACTCGACCGGCGGCGTCCTGATCGGGCACCTGCTGTCCGCGCTGGACGGCCTGCTGCCGGAGGGCGCGGCGGTCGATAATTGCCTGCTGATGGCGCCGGCCTGCCGGATCGATTTCTTCCAGGAGAAGTACCGGCCTCGGCTCGGCAGCAGCGCCGGCGCGCCGGTCAAGATCAGGACGATGAAAGTCTATAACCTGACCGACGAAGCGGAGCAGGGCGACCAGGTGACGCCGGTCTACAACAAGTCCCTGCTCTATCTGGTCTCGGACGCGTTCGAACCCGAGCCGTCGAAGACGCCACGCCCGCCGAAAGCGCCCAGGGAAACCGGCGAGCCGCTGCTCGGCATGCAGAAGTTCAAGGATTGGGTCGGCACCGCGTTGGCGGAAATCGCCTATGCCGGCCCCGCGTCGGACGTCTCGAACAGCACCTCTCACGGGGGTTTCGACAACGATCCGGCGACCATGAACGACATTCTCCGGCAGGTGCTGGGCAGGGCGCCGACACGCCCATTTACGCCGGACGATCTCGATTTTTGAGACCTCGCCGAGCGTCTTGCTATTGCTTGTGGCGCGCCAGCCATGCGCCCCCATCCGTGGTGGCATGCGCGCCTTCGAGATGAACCCAAGGCTTTGAATTTCCGCCGTTTTCGGCCAGTAGCGAATTGCTTGACGCCCTGGGGTCGACTCACTATATTCCGCGCGCCTTTAAGGGGGCTGGTGGTAGGCCAATCACGGCTTAGACGCTGTCTCCGCTTAAGCAACGAGATACATAGCCGCCCGCGAGGCTCTTACGCCCCAGGCGGCAAGGTGGCTCAAAGACCGCATCGGAGCAGGCTGCGGGTTCGGGTTCGAAGGAACCCTGATCGGCGCTTCGACGAGGTCATTTTGCATATGGCTGTTTCAAGGCGCCAATGGGCCCGGCCCGGACGCGCAAAGGTGAGGATGGAATGCCAACGATCAACCAGTTGATCCGACACTCGCGCGCGCCGTTGAAGACGCGCAACAAGGTCCCGGCACTGCAAGCCAGCCCGCAGAAGCGCGGCGTTTGCACCCGCGTCTATACGACGACGCCGAAGAAGCCGAATTCCGCCTTGCGCAAGGTCGCCCGCGTCCGCCTCACCAACGGCTTCGAAGTCACCTCCTACATTCCCGGCGAGGGCCACAACCTGCAGGAACACTCGGTCGTGATGATCCGCGGCGGCCGCGTGAAGGACCTGCCCGGCGTTCGCTACCACATCATCCGCGGCACGCTCGACACCCAGGGTGTCAAGGACCGCAAGCAGCGCCGCTCCAAGTACGGCGCCAAGCGGCCGAAGTAAGGAGAGATCGCGATGTCCCGTCGTCACGCTGCCGAGAAGCGCGAAGTCCTGCCGGATGCCAAGTTCGGCGACCTGGTGGTGACCAAG
>DASSBF010000012.1:0-33930 GCA_035699005.1 Dongiaceae bacterium | reverse complement strand
AGGTTGCCCAGCGAGTTGAAGGTGAAGCTGAAGCTGAGGTGCTGAACGGAGTTGCCGGACCCGGACAGAAGAGATGCGGCCGGACGGCACGGACGCGCTGTGGTTCAGTCAGTGAAAGTCGACACTGCCCCTACTTCTGCTCTGACCCTACTTCTGCTTGACCCTAGTTCTGCTCAAACAGTCTTGCTCAGCTTGTGTGAGCATTGCTTTCGAGTTCAGGCGTTCCTTGATCGATGTCAGATCGACCATTTCACAATCCGCCGGGCTTTGGTCTATCTGCGCCCGAACAGGCGCTCGATGTCGGCGAGCTTCAGCTCGACGTAGGTGGGGCGGCCGTGGTTGCACTGGCCGGAATGGGGTGTCGCCTCCATCTGGCGCAAGAGCGCGTCCATCTCCGGCTGGGTGAGGCGGCGGCCCGCCCGCACCGAGCCGTGGCAGGCCATGGTGGAGCAGACCTCCTGCAGGCGCTCCTTGAGCGACAGCGCATCGCCAAGCTCCGCCAGCTCGTCGGCCAGATCCTGGATGAGGCCGCGCACGTCGGACTGGCCGAGCAGCGCCGGCACCTCGCGCACCACGATGGCGCCGGCGCCGAAGGCTTCGATCACCAGGCCGAGCTCCGCCAGTTCACCTGCGCGCGTGGCCAGGCGATCGGCGCTCGGCCCGTCCAGCTCCACCACCTCCGGGATCAAGAGCGCCTGGCGCGCCACGGCGCCGGACTCCAGCATTGCCTTCATGCGCTCATAGACCAGGCGCTCATGCGCGGCATGCTGGTCGACGATCACGATGCCGTCGGCGGTCTGCGCCACCACGTAGGTCTCGTGCAGTTGCGCGCGCGCGACCCCGAGCGGATGGGCCGAGGGCGCGCCCTCCTCCATCGGCGCGGATTCGACGCGCACGCTCGGCCGATCGATCTCCGCCGAGAGCGGCGCGAACGCGGCCATCGCCTGCGCCGCCAGAGCGGCGCTGGAACGGCCGGCCGTCGACGGGAACGGCCGCCAGGACGCTTGCGGCGTCGATAGCTGGCCCGGCGCCGTGAACGAACCAAGGGTGCCCACCGCGACCGTGGTCGAGGCGCGGTGGCCCGCCTCCGCCAGCGCGGCGCGGATGGCGCTGACGATTAGGCCGCGCACCAGGGCCGCATCGCGGAACCGCACCTCGGCCTTGGCGGGATGCACGTTGACATCGACCTCCTCCGCCGGCAGGTCGACGAACAAGGCGACCATCGGGTGGCGGTCGCGCGCCAGGAAATCCTGATAGGCGCCGCGGATCGCGCCGATGATGAGCCGATCCTTCACCGGCCGTCCGTTCACGAACAGGAACTGCTGGGTCGAGGTGGCGCGGTTCAGGGTCGGCAGGCCCGCGAAGCCGGTCAGCCGCACGCTCTCGCGCATGGCATCCAGCCGCGCGGCATTGTCGGCGAAGTCGCGGCCCATGATGGCGCCGAGCCGCTCCAGGGTCGCGGCGGCGGGATCCTGCATGAGATCGGGCGCCACCGCGGGCAGGCGCAGCGCCAGCCGCTCCTCATCGCGCAAGCTGAAGGCGACATCGGGATGCGCCATGGCGAGGCGCTCGACGATCTCCTGCGCGGCATGGGATTCCGAGCGCGGGCTTTTCAGGAACTTGAGGCGCGCCGGCACGGCATAGAACAGGTCGCGCAGCTCCACCCGCGTGCCCTCCCCGCGCGCGGCCGGCTGGGCTAAGGATTTGACGCCGCCATCGACCGCGACCTGCCAGGCGCTGTCGGCGCCGCGCCTGCGGCTGGCGATGGCAAGGCGCCCCACCGCGCCGATCGAGGGCAGCGCTTCGCCGCGGAAGCCGAAGGAATGGATGTGGACCAGGTCGTCGTCGGGCAGCTTGGAGGTGGCGTGGCGCTCGACGCTGAGCGCCAGCTCCTCCCTGCTCATGCCGTGCCCATCGTCCTCCACGACAATGAGCGAGCGGCCGCCTTCGCGCAGATGGACGTCGATTCGCCGCGCGCCGGCGTCGAGCGCGTTCTCTACAAGCTCCTTCACCACCGAGGCGGGCCGTTCCACCACCTCGCCGGCGGCGATCTGGTTGACGAGGTTGGGCGGCAGCAGGCGGATTGTCATGGCGACAAGTCTAGCAGCTTTTCCGGCGATGATCCGAGTCGCCAGTATGCCGGAACTCGGCGGAGGGGGAAAAGGATGGGCGCCGCCGACAAGGAGTTCACCCTGGCCGATGCTCGCCTCGAAGTCATCATTGAGGCAGGCCGCAGCCGCAGCAGGTCGTTGACGCAAGCCGCCACGGTGCCCTCGCGCAGCAGCCACGGCGTCGTGCAGAGGCGTGCTATCGACGGACTACAATTGTGGCGCCGGTCCGGGATTTGTCGTCCCGCTTCCGCCGACTCCCGGGCGAGGGAGCGCCCCAGGGCCTGTGATCTCAGGCAGCGGTCCGGGATTCGGCATGTCCGGAATTCTGCTTGGTGGAAAGACGTAGAGCGTGTCCTGCGCAATCGCATAGACATGTCCCCGGGGACCGATCACCGGCTGCGACACACCGCCTCCTGCCCAGCCGAATTCGGCAACCTTCTTCATCGTCGTCTTGTCGAAGGTATAGAGGCCAGTCACCGTCGATACGAAGACATGGCCGCGGGACGCCGCTGCCGAGGCGATCGATTGGCCCGTCAGATCGACCTGCTTCTCGACGGCCGCGCCACGAAGGAACGAAACGCCCCCGTTGTACAGCACCACGGCATAACGTGAATTCCCCAGAGAAGCCGGGGTGGTGACGAATGCCGGCATGGCGATCCTGTGCACCGTCACAGGCCCACCGGTATAGGACGGCGCGATCGACAGGAAGGTCATCTCCATCGCATCTTCGGAGTAGAATCCGCCGGCCATCACCGGGCCGTTCGGCCAGACGAGAGCGGCTGTCGTGAAATACCGATGGTTGTCTCTGATGCGGAACAGTTCGCTGAATGTCGTTCCGGTGAAACCCAGACCCACCAGATCGTGGAATCGATCCGTGAGATAGATGCGTGGAATGCCATCTTCCGCCTGCATGTAGACGGCAGGCGCCGGGAACGGACGGCTCAACCCCCTTGGCAGCTTTTCATACTCCTCAACCGCATCGATCGTGACCGAGAAGCCCGGGTAGAGCCAGTCCCAAAGATCGCTCCAGTCCAAGTCGGCGCCGCCCGACACTTGCGGCGATTCGAAAACCGACGCCTTGTGATGAGCCAGCACTGCGCCGCCACCCGACGAGAATGCGGTCACATAAGCTTCGAATCCGTCGTGTTGCCGTCCGGTCGCGACGAGAACGATGTCAGACCCGCCATGTTGTATGACGGTCGGCGCGCTGACCACGATTCCCTGGTGTGGTCCAGCGATCGGAACATGCCAGAGCCAGCCGCCACCGGCCGTAAAGCGGTGCAGCTCGGCAACATAGCTGGTCGCAGGCGGATTGGTTCTGTGGTCGCGGATTGTAGCGGTCCCGACGACATAGACCGAGCCATCGCTTCCGATTGCAGGCGAAGACATGATCGACTGGAAACCGCCAATCTCCCGGCTCCAGGCGAGCGTTCCGTCCGGTCTGAAGGCCATCAGCTTCCCGCGCCGGTCGCCGATGTAGAGCGTGCCGTCGGGCGCGATGACAGGATTGACGCCCGGCGCGATGTCGCGGAGCAGAACCGTTGCCATCGGCTTTACCGCACGCGCCGTCCGCACATCGACGCTGTTGCTGTTGACGGAATCGGCGTGAGACGACTGCCATGCGTCAGCCGGTGAGGCGGAGAGCAGAATCAGGGAGCAAACGATCGACGCAAATCGACCAAGGCCCAGAAAAGAGCGGGACATGCGAACCCCCACGAGTTGATCGGCGCGCCGGGCCCCTCGGCCGCTCAACACTTCAAGTTGCAGGGATACACCAGTTTGTTGGTCCTGCCAACAATATGCAAAATGGGCCGTGCTCCGGGAGGATCGGCTTTCTCGAATACGGCGGCGACCTCGGCTCAACGACCCGTCAAGAGCGTGGAGAATCCGACAGACAATATCCGTCAAGCATGACGGCTCAGGTCATCTGCAGATATCCAACGGGATCGCCTGGATTTAGTATGCGCGGGATTCAGCGAGGGGGGAAAAGGATGGGCGCCGCCGACAAGGAGTTCATGCCGGCCGAGGAATATGGCCGGACATTGCAGGGACTCGGCGTCAACCTGCTGGTGCGCGACGTCAATCGCTCGGTCGCCTTCGCGCGCGAGGTGCTGGGCGCCAGCGTCGCCTATGCCGACAAGGATTTCGCGGTGCTGCGCTATGCCAATGGCCCGACGCGCGCGGAATGGATGCTGCACAGCGATGGCACCTATCACAGCAACCCGCTGCTGGACCTGATCGGCGATGCGCAGGTGCGCGGCGTGGGCGCGGAGATCCGGCTCTATCACTGCGATCCCGACGCGGCGGTGGAACGTGCCAAGGCGCATGGCCATCACGTGCTGGCCGCAGCAGCCGACAAGCCGCACGGCCTGCGCGAAGCCTACATCCTCGACCCCGACGGCTATTGCTGGGTGCCGGCGGTGCATAAGAGGGCGGGTTAGCGCAAGCGGAATGAACACACACTCGATGAGCCCGTTCCCCCCTTGTGGGGGAAGGTTGGGTTGGGGGGTGCCTCCGCACCACGCCAGACGTGAAGTTGTGGAGTGCCTGCACCACGGAGCGCGTCGGCAGATTTCTTGGTGCTGCACCTTCGGCAATCGTGCGGCGTCACCCCCCATCCACCCCCGGGCTCTTGCGACCCGGGGGTCACTTCGTTCGCTAAGGCTTCGCATCCTTCCCCCACAAGGGGGGAAGAAGTACTCGTCTTGGTGCGATCTATTTAGACCTTCGCGTAGTCGCGGTACCACTTCACGAAGCGGGGGATGCCGTCTTCGAGCCTGACGGTGGGCGCGTAGCCGAGGTCGCGGCGGGAGGCGGAGATGTCGGCCCAGGTCCGGGGCACGTCGCCCGGCGGAATCGGCTTGTCGATGCGCGCCGCTTTGCGGCCGCAGGCGGCCTCGATCGCGGCGACCAGGCTGTTCACCGATTCAGGGCTGTCGTTGCCGAGATTGTAGATGCGGTGCGGCTCCTCGGCGTCGGCCGGCGGCGGGCGGTCGAGCGCCGCCAGGACCCCCGCGACGATGTCGTCGATATAGGTGAAGTCGCGCTCCAGCACGCCGCGCCCGTAGATCTCGATCGGCCTGCCTTCGAGAATCGCCTTGGTGAACTTGTAGTACGCCATGTCCGGCCGTCCCCACGGGCCATAGACCGTGAAGAAGCGCAATCCCGTCTGCCGCAGCTTGAAGATGCGGGCATAGGAGATGCTGAGCAACTCGTCCGCGCGCTTGGTGGCGGCATAGAGCGAGACCGGATGATCGGCGGCATCGTCGAGCGCGAACGGCGCCTTCTGCGAGGCGCCATAGACCGAACTGGAGCTGGCATAGACCAGGTGCTCCAGGTCCGGCGCCTGGCGCGCCATCTGCAGGATGTTGAAGTGGCCGTTGAGGTTGGCCCGCACATACTCCTCCGGATGCTCGATGGAGTGGCGCACGCCGGCCTGCGCGGCGACGTGGACCATGCGGCGCGCCTTGGGGAGCGCATCAGCCAGCGCCTCCTTCAAGGCGGCCTCGTCGGCGATGTCGACCTGTCGGAAGCGGAAGCCATTGCGCCCATCGAGCCGCTTCAATCGGGCCTGCTTCAGCGCCGGATCGTAATAGGCATTGAGGTTGTCGAGGCCGAGCACCTGCTCGCCCCGGTCCAGCAAGGCCGTTGCGACGTAGGATCCGATGAAGCCGGCGGCGCCGGTGACGATGATCTCTGGCATTGAATTCCCGGGAGTCAGGCCTTGCGGATATGCGAACCGGACAACCCGGCCCGGGCCATCGCGTTCCGCGTATCCAGCACGAGCCGCCCATGCTTCGCAACCATGGCGTGGTCGATCGAATCGTGGTCGGTGACGATCAGCACCGCGTCCGCGCCAGACAATGACTTGGCCGTGAGCGGAACCGACCTGCGGCCGGTGAGGTTGCCATGCTCGCGGCTCGGCTTCACGGCGGGAATGAAGGGATCGTGGTAAGCGACCTTGGCCTCGGCCTTTTCCAGCAGCTCGATCAGGGCCAGGGCCGGACTTTCGCGCATGTCGTCGACGTTCTTCTTGTAGGCGAGGCCGAGCATCAGGATGCGCGCGCCTTTCAACGCCTTCCCTTGGCTCCGGCTCAATTCCTCCGCCAGACGCGCGACCACGTAGCGCGGCATGGCGGTGTTGATCTCGCCCGCCAGCTCGATGAAGCGGGTGTTGATGCCGAACTCGCGCGCCTTCCAGGTCAGGTAGAAGGGATCGATCGGGATGCAGTGCCCGCCGAGGCCGGGACCCGGATAGAACGGCATGAAGCCGAAGGGCTTGGACTTGGCGGCCTCGATCACCTCCCATACGTCGATCCCCATGGCATCGCAGATCACCTTCAGCTCGTTCACTAGGGCGATGTTGACGGCGCGGAAGATGTTCTCGGTCAGCTTGACGATTTCGGCCGTCTCGGGCGAGCTCACGGGCACGGTCTTCACCACCACCTGGTCGTAGAGCGCGACCGCGAGGTCGAGCGCCGCCTTGCCATCGCCGCCAACCACCTTCGGGATGAGATTGGTGCCAAAGCTGGCATTGCCGGGATCCTCCCGCTCCGGCGAATAGGCCAGCCAGAAATCCCGGCCGGACCTTAGGCCGGTCGATTCGAGGATCGGCTTCAGCTCCTCGCGCGTGGTGCCGGGATAGGTGCTGGATTCGAGCACGATGAGCTGGCCCTTGCGCAGCCGCGGCGCGATCTCTTCGCCGGTCTTCACGATGAACTGCAGATCCGGCTCGCGGTACCGGGTCAGCGGGGTCGGCACGCAGATGACGATCGCATCCATCCGCTTCAGCCCCTCGAAGTCGCCGCTGGCGCCGAAATTGCCGCCCGCGCGGATCGCCGCCACCCGCTTGTTCGGGATGTGCTTGATGTAGCTGCGGCCGGCGTTGAGCGCCTTGACCTTGGCCGCATCGATGTCGAAGCCGGTGGTGGGAAAGCCCCTTTCCGCGAACAGGCATGCCAAGGGCAGCCCGACATAGCCAAGGCCGATGACCCCGATCCGAGCCCGCCGCGCGGCCACCGCCCGCCGCAGCCCGGCCGCATCCGCACCAGGCCGTCGTCGCGTAGGATTCTTCATTGGTTTTTCTTGCCTTTATTTGCAGTTCCGCCTGCGCGGCGGAATGGTTCACCTTTTTACTGACAAATGGTTCGGATATGAACAAGATGAACGAGTGTTCATGCGCCGGGATTGAGCACTGCGAACGGGTTTGGTCGGGACGGGGCGGATCGATGGTCGATGAGGTTTCCAACAAGCTGCTGAACGGGCTCAACCGGATCGGCCTGGCGATGCGCAGCGCCGCCTGGGGGGACGCGACCCAGTCCGGCCTGACGCCGACGCAGAGCCAGATCCTGGCCTTCATCGCGGCGCACACGGCGCGGAACCCCCGCTCGGGCGATGCGGCCGACGCGCTCGGCATCACTCCGCAGACGGCAAGCGTAGCAATCGCCGCCCTGGTCGCCAAGGGCCTGGTCACCAAGGTGCAGGATGCCAGCGACCGGCGCGCCGCATCCCTCCGGCTCACGCGCCAGGGCGAGGTGGCGGCAAGGGTCGCGGCGCAATGGCCGGATTTCCTGCTGGCTGCGGTGCGGGAACTGGACAAGGAGGAGCGCAAGCTGTTCCTGCGCATCCTCATCAAGCTGATCCGGCGGCTGCAGGTCGACAAGCAGATCGTGCCGCAGCGCCTGTGCGTGACCTGCCTGCACTTCCAGCCGAACGCGCATCCGCACGATCCGGCGGGGCCGCACCATTGCGCCTTCGTGGACGCGCCGCTGGCCGAAACCGACCTGCGCCTGGATTGCGGCGACCACAGCCCCGCCACCGCCGAAGCGGCGAATGAAGCATGGGGCGGTTTTCTTCGGACGGCACAGGGTGGGAGGAAGTAACACCGAACCCCAACAATGGTCCCCTTCTCCCCTTGCGGGAGAAGGATACGGAGGCTTGGCGAGCGATAGCGAGCCTAGCCGCAGTTGGATGAGGGGACGCGCACCGATAGGTGCGCGCGCTCGCAAGAGCGCCAGAAATGTCGGTGCAAGACACACATTTCAGCGCTTGCGCGCTGCGCGCCTTTCGGCGCGGCCCCCTCACCCAGTTCCGGCTAAGCTCGCTCTCACTCGCTAAGCCTTCGCAGCCCTCTCCCGCGAGGGGAGAGGGGCAGTTTCTGGAGTTTCAGTTTCATACGCGCTTGCCTTCCTCGTAAGAGAGAAAGGGGTTTCTCAATCGATCCTATGGCCTTCGCGGACCAGGTCGTCGGCGGCGGCCTTGATGCCGGCGGCGAGGCCGTCGATCAGTTCGTCCACCTCCGCCTCGGTCATCACCAGGGGCGGCGACATGATGTTGAGATGCGCCAGCGGCCGCACGATCAGCCCGCGCGCTTCGCAGTGGTTGGAGATGCGCTTGCCGATGTTGACGCCGTCGGGCAGCACTTCGCGCGTCCGCTTGTTCGCGACGTATTCGGTGCACATCATGAAATGGCTGCCGCGCACGTCGCCCACCAGCGGCAGGTCGCGCAGCGCATTCAGGCGTTTTCCGAGATACGGACCGACCTTGCGGACATGGCCGCAGATGTCGCGCTTTTCCATGATCTCGATGGTCTTCAAGCCCGCGGCGCACGCCACCGGATGGCCGGAATAGGTGAACCCGTGGGTGAACCAGGCGTCCGGATCGGGCGACGAGATCACGTCGTAGATGCGATCGCTGAAGATCACCGCGCCGAGCGGCACGTAGCCGGAGGAGATGCCCTTGGCCGACACGATGAGGTCGGGCTCGATGCCGAACACGTCCTTCGAGGCGAACCACTGCCCCAAGCGGCCGAACGCGGTTACGACCTCGTCCGAGACATAGAGCACATCGTACTTCCGGCAGACCTCCCACGTGCGCCGGTGATAGCCGGGCGGCGGCACGATCACGCCGCCGGCCCCCAGGATCGGCTCGGCGAAGAACGCCGCGACCTGGTCGGGGCCGATGGCGAGAATCTTCTGCTCCAGCTCATCGACCAGGTGGTCGCAGAAGGCCTCGACGCTCATCCCCTCCGGCCGGCGATAGACATAGGGGCAGGAGACGTGGTGGATGAAATCGGTCGCATAATGGAAATGGGGCGAACGGTCGCTTTGGCGCCCCGTCAGCGACATCGCGAGATAGGTGCTGCCATGGTACGAGCCGATGCGCGAGATGAGGTGGCGCTTCCCCGGCTTGCCGCGGCGGGCGTTGTAGTAATGGATGAGGCGCACGGCGGTGTCGTTCGCGGCCGAGCCGGACGAGGTATAGAATACGCGGTTGAGATCGCCGGGCGCGAGGCTCGCGAGCCTGGCTGCCAGTTCGACCGCCGGCGGATTGGTGGTATCGACGAACGCGGAATAGAAGCTGAGGCGGCGGATCTGTGCGGCCACCGCCTCGGCCATCTCCTCCTCGCCGAAGCCGAGCGACATGCACCACAGGCCGCCGATGCCGTCGAGGTAGCGCCGGCCGCGCGAATCGGTGATGTGCGCGCCCTTGGCGCCGGTAATGACCAGCGAGCCGTCCTTGCGGAAGCTGTCGAAATGCGTGAACGGATGGACGAAATGCGCCTGGTCGTCGCGCCAGATCCGGTCGGTGTCGTAGTTCGCCGCCGGCGCCGCGCCTGAGAGCGTTTCCTCGCGCATGACCGGATCTCCCTGCCGTATCGATCGGGTGCAGTGTGGCCGGCAGCAGGGAAGCACGAAATAGCCTAGATGGGTCACAGCAAGACCCCTTCCCCCCTTGTGGGGGAAGGTTGGGATGGGGGGCGGCGCCGCATGAACAGCGGATGAGAAGTAATGGCCTCTTGGATGGAACATGTCGGCGCGATCGATGGAACATGTCGGCGCGATCTATGAGCGCTCAACTTCCAACATTCGTGCGGCGGCACCCCCCATCCAGCTTCGGCTGAGCTCACTTCGTTCGCTAAGCCTCCGCATCCTTCCCCCACAAGGGGGGAAGAGGGTCTTCGCTACCGCAACCGCGTCAGCGGGTCGCCTTCGAAGCCGGGCTCGACCTGCTCCAGCGAGCGGAAGAACAGGGCGAACAATTCCGCCTGCGAGGCGACGCCGAGCTTGGGGTAGATGCGCTTCAGATGGTTGCGCGCGGTCTCCGGCGAGATGACGAGCACCCGCGCGATCGCCTTGGCCGAGTTGCCGCGCAGCAGCAGCTGCACCACCTCGCGCTCGCGCTCGGTCAGGAGCGAGGCGCCGAAATGGCGATGCGCCTGGCGCAGGCTGTCGTGCAGCGCGGAGCGCGCGCCGGGCATCTGGCTGTCGGCCTTGTTCATGCGTTGCACCGCCTCGCGCGCCAGCGGCGCAGCCGCGGCCAGCCAGTCGCGGTCACGCTTCGTGAAGCGCGGTCCGCCGCGCCGCGCGACCGAGACATGGGCGCAGCTCCCGGCACCCAGAGCGGCCAGCAGGCCGAGCTCGTCGCTGTAGTCGAGCAGCCGGTAGTAGCTGGCGAAATACTCGCTGCGCAGGAATCCTTCCGGCGCCAGCTCCGCCAGGCGGTAGCAGCCGTCGGCGACGCCCGCCAGGAAGTGGTTGTAGAACGGATCCAGCAGGTACGGGCCGTCGTGATAGGTCAGGCCGGGCTCGGTGTAGGGATCGTTGTAGTACGGCACCGACGGCGGCGCGTCGCGATGCAGGGCCGCCACGAAGATGCCGTCGAAATCGAGTACGATCTTCAGCGCCCCCGTCAGCGCATCGCCGATCGCCGCCGCGCCGCCGGCCTCGGCCAGGCGCACGGCCGCCGCGTTCCAGGCGGCGAATTCCGGCGCTGCGAGATGAGATCGCTGGAGCATGCGGATTTCCCCTCGCCCCAGGATAGAGCGGGCGGGCCGCCCGCGTCGCCAAAATTTCGCTTGATCGACGGGTGCAATTCCCGTAACTGCGGCTCCTGGCGCGCCGGCAGGCGGACCCGCGGATCGTCCTCAGGCGCGCCTTTCTCCACGCAACCTGCCAGACCGCGCTGGCCGCGATTAGTCGCCCCCAGTGCGATCGGCCCGCCGGGTTCCACCCTCGCCAAGGCATCGCAGCAAGGTGCGGGTCCGGAGGTGACGCATGGCCCAGAAATTCCCCTATGGCGGCAGCATCATGATGATCGGCTACGGCTCGGTCGGCCGCTGCACGATGCCGCTGATCGAGAAGCATTTCGACCTGCCGTTCAGCCGCGTGACCGTGGTGGACGGCCACGACCACCGCGCCGACGCCAAGCGCTTCATCGACAAGGGGATGAAATACCACGTCCAGCCGATCGTGCCGGGGAACCTCGGTTCGACCCTCGGCAAGTACTGCAAGAAGGGCGACCTCATCCTCAACCTCTCGGTCGAGGTCGATTCGCTGTCGGTTGTCACTTGGTGCCAGCAGCACGGCGTGCTCTATCTCGACACCTGCATCGAGCCGTGGGCGGACTATTACGACAACACCGACATCCCGGAAGAGCACCGCACCAACTACTATCTGCGGCACACCGCGCTGGAGGCCGCCAAGGCGTTCCCCAGGAACGGACCGTCGGCGCTGCTGACCCATGGCGCCAACCCGGGCCTCATCACGCATTTCATCAAGCAGGCGGTGCTGGACCTCGCGAAGTTCCGCAAGCTCGATGCGACCAAGCCCACGACGCGCGAGGGCTGGGCGCGGCTGATGCAGCAGACCGGCACCAAGGTCATCCACGTCGCCGAGCATGACCTGCAGGTGACCAAGGAGCCAAAACGGCAGGGCGAGTTCGTCAATACCTGGTCGATCCCCGGCTTCGTCGGCGAAGGATCGCAACCGGCGGAGCTCGGCTGGGGCACCCACGAGAGGCGGATGCCGGAGAACGGCGTCGAGCACAAGGTCGGCTGCAAGGCGGCGATCTACCTGCGCCAGCCGGGCTGCGTCACCGAGGTGCGGTCCTGGACGCCGAAGGGCGGGCCGATGATCGGCTTCCTCATCACCCACGGCGAATCCATCACCACCGCCGACTATTTCACGGTGCGCGACGGCAGCGGCAAGGCGGTCTATCGGCCGACGGTGCATTACGCCTATCACCCGTGCGACGACGCGGTGCTGTCGGTGCGCGAATTCCAGATGAAGAATTTCGAGATGCAGCCCAAGGTGCGGCTGCTGAACGGGGAGATCGTCGAGGGGATCGACGAACTGGGCGCGCTGCTGATGGGCGATTTCGGCGCCTATTGGTACGGCTCGCAGCTTTCGATCCAGGAGGCGCGGCAATTGCTGGGGCCCGACTACAACGCGACCTCGATCCAGATCGCCGCGCCGGTGCTGGCGGGCGCGATGTGGCTGATCCAGCACCCCGACCGCGGCGTGGTGGAGCCGGAAGACCTCGACCACGATTTCGTGCTGGATGTGTGCAGACCGTATCTCGGCCCGGTGGTCGGCGTGCGCTCCGACTGGACGCCGCTCAAGGACCGCAACGTGCTGTTCCCGGAGCCCAACCTCGACACCAGCGACCCCTGGCAGTTCGAGAACTTCCGGGTGCGACGGTAAAGGGAGCACGTTCTTCTCTACCCGTCATCCCGGCCAAGCGAAGCGCGAGCCGGGATCCACTCATCCACCGCAAGTGCCGTTGAAAAATGGACCCCGGCTCAAGGCCGGGGTGACGGTGGACAGGTGGCGACGCCGTGCGAATAGCCTGCTACGGCCACGCGATCGGTTGCAGCGTGAGCAGCGGCACGGGGCCGAAGCGGAGCGTGCGGTTCTGCAGCGAGAGGCCGATGGTGGCCTGCCGCTTGCCGTCGGGGCCGGGCTTCTCCAGCGCCTTCGCGGTGGCGCGCGCGGCAAGCGCGCGGTCAGGCGGGATGAGGCCGTCGCGGATCAGGAGCTCGACAGCCTCGCCGAGGCCAGTCGCCGTGACCGTTCCCGCGCCTTCCGGCTGCAGGTCGGGATCGAGCGCCAGTGTCGCGTTGCCCGCAAGCGCCAGCGGCCCCTGTGCGAAGCCGAAGCCGTTCACCTCCATGACGCCGCCGGCATCGCGCCATGCCGCCAGCGCGTCCCTCAGCGGCGCCGCGGGCATCGGCCCCTTGATCGTGGCATCGACGGAGAGCGTCTCCACCGGATCGGCGGTGAGCAGCCGCGTGCCGGACGGAACGGTCATGCCGTGGAGGCCGAGCGCGACATGCGCCAGCGGCATCCTGAAATCGGCTGGAGGCGTTTCGGGAAGATCCAGGGCGAGCGTTGCGCGCGCGCTCGTGACGAGGCGCCCGTCAGGCAGCGTGAGGTCCGGCTGCTGCAGCGCCATCGCGAAGCCGCGCAGGGCGCCGCCGCCCTGCAGCTCGACCGTGCCCGCAAGGCCGCCGGCCGCGAGCCGCCATTCCGAGGCGCCATCCGCCGCCCGCAGCGAGGCGTCGTGCCGGCCGTCCGAGCGCACGCGGATCTCGTGCAGGTTCCACGGCGTCATCTCGGCATCGAGCGCGGCGCCTTTCCAGGCGATGTCCGCGCGCGGATCGTGCCAGCGGATCGCCGGATTGCGGAAGGTGGCGGCGAAGCGGAACGGAAAGCCGCCAATGCCGTTCCACTCGAGGGCGATTTCGTTGCCGAGCGCGCGCTGCTGCGCGGCCCAGGCCTCGATGCCCGCCTGCAATTGCCCGGCGACAATGCGCCAATAGACGCAATAGCCGCCGAGCAGGAGGACGAAGAGGAGCAGCGCGCCCACCGGCAGAACAACCCGCTTGAGCCTGGAGCGGGGCTGGTATGCGGTGGGACGATTGTGCATGCAGCCCGCGGTCGCTATGGTGGCGGTTGTTATGGCGCGGCGCCCTGCATCGGCCATAAGCCCCGCCAAGTCCAGCGAAATCGCCCGTCTCATGAGCCTCGATTCCGCGACCCGACCAAGCCGGCCACTCGGCATCGCCGGAGGCGGCGCCGGATCGGCGGCGCCGCTGCCGGAGACGCCGTTCACCGGCACGCTGGCGCGGGTTGCGCCCGGCATTTTTGTGCTGCTGTGGGCGACCGGATTCCTGGTCGCCAAGCTGGGCGTGCCGTATGCGCAGCCGGTCACCATCCTCGGCATCCGGTTCGTGCTGGCGGCGATCATGATGGCGAGCGTCGCGCTGCTGACGGGCGCGCCCTGGCCGCGGTCGTGGCAGCGGATCGGCCATATCGCCGTGGTCGGAGTGCTGCTGCATGCGATCTATCTGGGCGGCTGCTACATCGCGATCTATGGCGGCATGCCGGCGGGAATGGCGGCGCTGATCGTCGGGTTCCAGCCGATCCTGACCGCGACTTTGGCCGGGCCAGTGCTGGCCGAGCGCACGCGGCCCGCACAGTGGGTCGGCATCGCGATCGGCTTCATCGGGCTGATGATGGTGCTGTGGGAGCGGCTGGTCATCGACCTCAGCCATCCGGGCGCCATGCTGTTCGCGATCCTGTCGCTGCTCGGCATCACCTCGGCCACCATCTACCAGAAGCGCTTCTGCCCCAGCTTCGATTTGCGCAGCGGCACGGCGATCCAGTACGTAGCGGCTTCGCTGGTGATGGTGCCCGCGACCTTCATCATCGGCATCGGCCGGATCGACTGGGCGCCGACCTTCATCTTCGCGCTCGCCTGGCTGGTGATCGTCCTCAGCGGCGTCTCCATCGCGCTGCTCACCTGGATGATCTCGCGCGGCGCGGCTTCGAAGGTGGCGAGCCTGTTCTACCTGACGCCGCCGATCGCCGCGATCGGCAGCTATTTCTGGTTCGGCGAGACCCTGTCTTCGTTCGCGCTCGCGGGCATGGCTGTCATCGTGTTCGGTCTCTACCTGCTGAACCGGGGCCGAGACGCATGAGCGTCAGCGAGTCCGAGCGGGCGCTGATCGAAAGCCGCCGCCACACGCCGGCGCCAGGCAAGGACTTCTTCGTGTTCGCCTATGGCTCGCTGATGTGGCGGCCGGATTTCCCGTTCGTGGATCTCGCGCCCGCGACGCTCTACGGCTATCACCGCGCGTTCTGCATCACCTCCACGCATTATCGCGGCACCGCGGAGCGGCCAGGCCTGGTGCTCGGCCTCGACCGCGGCGGCACATGCGTCGGGCGGCTCTATCGCATTGGCCCGACCGACGCGGCCACCGTCGCCGAGTACCTGCACCGGCGCGAGCTCATCACCGGCTGCTATGTGCCGAAGCACGTTGCCCTGCGCCTGCAGGACGGCATGCGCGCCGAGGGCCTCACCTTCGTCGCCGACCGCGCGCACTACCAGTACGCCGGCAAGCTCGACGACGACAAGATCGCCGGCATCATCCGCCACGCCGCCGGCTCGGCGGGCAGCAACCGCGATTACCTGCGCAACACCGTACAGCATCTCGAGGAGATGGGCATCGCCGAGTGCCGCCTGCACCGGATATTGAAGCTGGTGGAGGAGGCGGAGTAGCGTCGCGTTCTCTCCACCGTCATGGACGTGCTTGGCAGACCATCCACGAGTTTGCTGGAAGCGGCGCAGTCTCGCTCATCGCGACTCGTGGATGGTCGAACCAAGTCCGACCATGACGAAAAGGGGCAATGTGGGAAGGGTTGGCAACCCGCGCGCCGGTCGCCTATCTTGCCCGCACCATGGACACGCTCGAACATCCGCAATCGTACTATGCCGCGACCGCGCGGCCGTTTGGGCGGCTGCCGGCGCTGCGGGGCGAGGCCGAGGCGGACGTCGCCGTCATCGGCGGCGGCTATACCGGCCTTTCCGCCGCGCTCAACCTGGCGGAGCGCGGCTATCGCGTGGTGCTGGTCGACCAGGCGCGCATCGGCTGGGGCGCGTCGGGGCGCAACGGCGGGCAGATCAACACCGGCCTGCGCAAGGGCCCGGTCGAGCTGATGGCGCGCTACGGCTGCGACCGCGCCAAGGCGCTGTTCGACCTGGCGGAGGAAGGCCGCGCCATCATCCGCGAGCGGGTGGCGCGCCACCGCATCCGCTGCGATCTCAAATCCAACACGCTGTTCGTGGCGCACCGCCCGTCCGAAGAAGGCGCGATGCGCGCCGAAGTCGCCGCGCTGGAGCAGGAGTTCGGCTACAGCAAGGCGATCTTCGTCCCCAGGGAGGAGCTCGACGAGCACATCGGCAGCGATGCCTTCTATGCTGGCATCGCCGACTGGGGCGGTGGGCATCTGCACCCGCTCAACTATGCGCTCGGCCTCGCACAGGCGGCGATCGATGCCGGCGCCAAGCTCTATGAGCACACGCGCGCCGAATCCATCGCCGAGGCGGAGGGCGGCGTCACCGTTTCGACCGACGCGGGGCGAATCAAGGCCGCGTACGCGGTGATCGCGTGCGACGCCTATCTTGGCACCCTCGAGCCGCGCATCGCCGGCAGGATCATGCCGATCGCGAACTTCATCATCGCGACCGAGCCGCTGAGCGAAGCGGAGGCACGCGCCCTCATCCCCAACGATGCCTGCGTGTGCGACAGCCGTTTCGTGGTGAACTATTTCCGGCTGTCGGCCGACCGGCGCATGCTGTGGGGCGGCGGCGAGAAATACACCCCGGCGCCGCCGCCCGATATCGCCGCGTTCGTGCGCCCGCACATGGTGAAGGTGTTCCCGCAGCTCGCCGACAAGAGGATCGAGTACGGCTGGTCCGGCATGGTCGGCATCACCATGAGCCGGCTGCCGAATCTCGGGCGCATCGGCAACATCTTCTATGCCCAGGGCTATTCCGGCCAGGGCGTCGCCATCACCGGCATTGCCGGCAAGCTGATCGCGGAGGCCCTGAGCGGCACCGCAGAGCGCTTCGACGTGTTCGCCAGCCTGCCACACCGCCAGTTTCCCGGCGGCACCGCGCTGCGCCACCCGCTGCTGGTGCTGGCGATGCTGTGGTACGCGATGCGCGACCGGCTATGAACGCGGCGTTGCCTTTGCCCTTCCTTCACCGAACCTCGCGCAGTTGGCGCCCGCCGACCGGACCGATACTCTTGAGACTCGACAGGTCCGGGGCCATGGTCCAGCGCGCATAGGCAAGAGGGGGTGGCTTTGAGAATACTGGTGATCGGCGCGGGCGGCGTCGGCGGCTATTTCGGCGGCCGGCTCGCGGAATCCGGCGCGGACGTGACGTTCCTGGTGCGCGACGGGCGCGCCAGGCAGCTCGCCGAGCGGGGGCTGGTCATCAAGAGCCCGCTCGGCGACGCGGCCTTTCCGGTCCGCACCTTGACTGCCGCCGACAAGGGGCGGCCGTTCGATCTCGTCATCCTGACTTGCAAGTCGTACGACCTGCCCTCCGCGATCGATGCGGCGGCGCCGCACATGGAAGCCGGCGGCGGGCTTGTTCTGCCGCTGCTCAACGGCATGGCGCATGTCGACGTGCTGCGCGAGCGCTTCGGCGGGGATCGCGTGCTCGGCGGCCTGGCCAGGATTTCCGCCACGCTGTCGCCCGCAACCGAAGTGGTGCAGTTGGCAGGCCTGCCGCCGCGCATCGTCTTCGGCCGGTTCAAGGATCAGCTCGATCGCAATGTGCTGGAGCCGCCGGTCCAGGAGATCGAGCGGAGCTTCGCGGCAGCCAACTTCAACAGCACCCGGATGGAGCCGATCGAGCAGGGCCTGTGGGACAAATGGGTGGTGCTGGCCGCGATGGCCGCCGGCACCTGCCTGATGCGCGGCAGCATCGGGGCGATCGTCTCCACCAGCGACGGCGCGGCCATCATGGAAGAGCTGGTGGCCGAAGCCGCCTCGGTCGCGCGCGCGGCGGGCTACGGGCCGAGCGAGCAGCACCTGACGGCCTCGCGCGGCATCCTGACCGCGGCAGGATCGGACCTGACCGCCTCCATGCTGCGCGACATCCAGAAGGGCGGACCGACCGAAGGCGAGCACATCATCGGCGACCTGCTGCGCCGTGCGCGGGGGTTCGGCCTGGCGACGCCGCTGTTGCGTGTCGCGAACGCGCACCTGCAGACCCACGAGGCGGAGCGCAAGAAGGGCTGACCAAGTCCCGGCCCAATTACCGAACAAACCTCTTCCCCCTTGTGGAGGAAGTTGGGATGGGGGGTGATGCAATGCGGTGCCCTCGCCCGATTGCGCTCTTGCGAGCGCGCGCGGCTATCGCCACGCTACCCCCCATCCAGCTTCGCCTAAGCTCGCTGACGCTCGCCAAGGCTCCGCATCCTTCCCCCACAAGGGGGGAAGGGAAACGACGGCGGTGACGCACTACTTCCCGCTGCCCGCCACGTCCTGGGTGTCGCGGGTCAGGTAGTAGGCGAGCAGGATCGGCACGAAGGTGATCGCCATCACGATGATGGCGGCGACGTTGGTCACAGGGCGCTGGTGCGGGCGGATCAGCTCCTTGAACATCCAGATCGGCAGCGTCTCCTGCTGGCCGGCCGTGAACGTCGTCACGATGATCTCGTCGAACGACAGCGCGAAGGCCAGCATGCCGCCCGCCAGCAGCGCGGTCGCGAGGTTGGGCAGGATGACGTGGCGGAAGGTCTGCAGCGAGTTGGCGCCCAAGTCCATCGAGGCCTCGATCAGCGCCGGCGAGGAGCGGCGCAGGCGCGCGATCGCGTTGTTGTAGACGACGACGATGCAGAAGGTGGCGTGGCCGGCGACGATGGTCCAATAGCTGAACGGAATGTTCGCGAGGTCGAAGGCCGCGCGCAGCGAAATGCCGGTCACGATGCCGGGCAGCGCGATCGGGAGCAGGATCAGCAGGGTCACCACCTCCTTGCCGAAGAAGCGGAAGCGGTACATCGCCGCGGCGGCCAGCGTGCCGAGGATCAGGGCCGAGATCATCGCGAACAGCGCGACCGAGACCGACAGGCCGAGCGCGTGCCAGAAATCCGCGCGCCCGAAGGTGACTCCGAACCAGCGCGTGGTGAGGTCGGGCGGCGGAAAGGTGTAGCTCTGCTCGTCGGTGGTGAAGCCGTAGAGGATGATGAACAGGATCGGCAGGTTGAGGAAGAGGACGGCGAACCACGCGCCCGCCGTCAGGCCGAGGCCGGCCTTTGGCGTCGCGCGATCGGCGGCGAGCGCGGCGCTAGAGCGCATCGAAGGCTCCGAACCGCTTGGCGATCGAGAGATAGACCGCCATGATCACGATCGGCGCCATCGCGAACGCCGCCGCCATCGGGATGTCGCCGGCGGTGCCCTGGAACTGGTAGACCGCCTGGCCGATGAAGGGCCGCGACGAGCCGATCAGCTGCGGGATGATGTAGTCGCCGAGGGTGAGCGAGAAGGTGAAGATCGAGCCGGCCGCGACGCCGGGCACCGCGAGCGGGAAGATCACCTTGCGGAAGGTCTGGCCCGGCCTGGCGCCGAGGTCGCTGGAGGCCTCGATGAAGGAGCGCGGCACCCGCTCCAGCGCCGCCTGCAGCGGCAGGATCATGTAGGGCAGCCAGATGTAGACGAAGGTGGTGCAGGTGCCGATGTAGGAGGTGGAGAGCGAGGAACCCTCCACCACCGGCAGCGACAGGACCCAGTCAAGCACGCCGCTGAGCCCGACCTTGTTGAAGGCCCAGTGGATCACGCCTTCCTTCGCCAGGATGAGGCGCCAGGAATAGACCCGCACCAGGTAGTTCGACCACAGCGGCAGCATCACCGCGACATAGAACAGCGCCTTCATCTTGCCGGTCGCGTAGCGCGCCATGTAGTAGGCGATCGGGAACGCGACGAGGCCGCTGATGAGGGTGACGATCGCCGCCATCGCGACCGTGCGCCCGATGATCGAGAGGTTGACCGCGCCCATGAGGCGCACGTAGTTGGCGATGGTCGGCTTGTAGACCACCTGTCCGGTGAAATCGTCGAGCTGGAAAAAGCTCTGCGCCAGCAGCGCGAACAGCGAGCCGAGATAGACGATCCCCAGCCACAGCAGCGGCGGCAGCAGGAACAGCGCCAGCAGCAGCCTCGGCCGCAGGTAGAAGAAGGTGGAGAGGCGCGAGCTGAGGGCGGGCGGGAGGGTGGCGGTGGTTGCTACCGTCATAGCCTCCACCAAATTTCCCCTTCCCCCCTTGCGGGGAAAGGATGCGGAGCCTTAGCGAGCGCGAGCGAGCTTAGGCGAAGCTGGATGAGGGGTTGCGCAGCGACAGCTGCGCCCGCTCGCAAGAGCGCCATCTCTCGCGCGGGGAGCGGTGCGCTGCTTAGCGCTTGCGCGCTGCGCGCCCGTCCGCGAATGCGGACATTTGTCCGCGGCCGGCGCGGCCCCCTCACCCAGCTTCGCCTAAGCTCGCTTTGCTCGCTAAGGCTACGCAGCCCTCTCCCGCGAGGGGAGAGGGGGAATCTAGTTGGGGAAAGGGAGTGAAGCATGATGACCATCACCCTCACCCGCCGAACGTCATCAAATGCCGGCGGTCCCACCAGAGCGTGACCTTGCTGCCCTGCGCGGGTGCGTAGTGGGCGTCGCGGTTCTGCTGCATGACGGCGAGGTGCCCGCCGCCGGAGAGGCGGATGTCGAAGCGGGTGTTGGCGCCGAGATAGAGCAGGCTCTCGACCTCGCCCTCGATCTTCATGGCCTTGTCGGGTGCCGTGGTGCCGGCGGGCGCGAGGTGGATCTTCTCCGGCCGGATCGAGCAGGCGCGCGCCGCGCCGGTCAGCGCCGCGGCCGCTTCGCCCTGCAAGAGATTGCTGACGCCGACGAAGCCGGCGACGAACTCGGTTGCCGGCCGCTCGTAGAGCTCGCCGGGCACGGCCATCTGCTCCACCCGGCCCTGGTTGAAGACGGCCACCCGGTCGCTCATGGAGAGCGCCTCGCCCTGGTCGTGGGTCACATAGATGAAGGTGATGCCGACCTGGCGCTGGATCGCCTTCAGCTCCACCTGCATCTGCTCGCGCAGTTTCAGATCCAGCGCGCCCAACGGCTCGTCGAGCAGCAGCACGCTCGGCCGGTTCACGAGGGCGCGCGCCAATGCCACGCGCTGGCGCTGGCCGCCGGACAATTGCGAGGGCTTGCGCGCGCCGAAACCGGCCAGCTTCACCATCGCCAGCATCTCCTCTGCGCGCTTGGCGCGCTCCGCCGGCGCCACCTTCCGGATCATGAGGCCGTAGGCGACATTCTCCCGCACGCTCATGTGCGGGAAGAGGGCATAGTCCTGGAACACGGTGTTCACGTCGCGGTCATAGGGCGGCACGCCGCTCATGTCCTTGGCATGGATCGCGACGTTGCCTTGGGTCGGCCGCTCGAACCCGGCGATCAGGCGCAGGCACGTGGTCTTGCCCGAGCCGGAGGGGCCCAGCATGGCGAAGAACTCGCCGTCCAGGATGTCGAAGCTGACACCATCGACCGCCTTCACCGCCCCGTAGTGGCGCGACACGGCGCGAAAGGATACGGCGATGGAGGTCTCAGGCATGGGCGAGTGGACGGATCAAGACAATGGATCGAACGCGACAGAGATCTCCCTCCCCCAGCATGGGGGAGGGCTGGGGTGGGGGAAGCGAGCGAAGACTCTTTGCGATGTTGCGCCGGCTTCCCCCTCCCTAACCCTCCCCCGTTTCGGGGGAGGGGATTTCAGAGCGCGACTCATGCGACATCCCCCCGGATGCGGATGGGGCGGATCGTCGCCGATCCGCCCCCATTCGATCAAGTGCCCAGGCGAACGTCGGCTCAGCTTCCGCTCTGCACCGCCTGGTAGGCGGCCACCCAGTCCTTGTACGGCACGCACTCGCGACCGCCGCCGCAATCCTTGACCGGCGTGCGCCAGAAATGGATGCGCTTGAAGTTCTGGATGCCGTTGGCCTTGCAGCCGGCCTCGGTGAGGATCGGGTCGCTGCAGGCCGAGGGCACGGCCGGGACGCTGCCGAACCAGGCGGCGGTGCCGGCCTGGGCGTTGGCCGACAGCGAGTGGTTCAGCCACATGTAGGCGCAGTTGGGATGCGGCGCGCTGGCGTGCATCATGGTGGTGTCGGCCCAGCCGGTGGCGCCTTCCTTCGGGATGGTGGAGCCGATCTTCACCTTGCCGCCGGCGCGCAGGGTGTTGACCTGATACGGCCAGGAGGTGGCGGCAACCACGCCCTCGGAGGTGAAGTCGTCGACCTGCGCCGCGGCATCGCCCCAGTACTTGTTCACGATCAGCCGCTGCTGGCGCAGCAGGTCGATCGCGGCGTCGAATTGCGGCTTGGTCAGCGCGTAGGGATCGATGATGTTGAGCTCCGGCTTGTTGGTCATGAGATAGAGCGCGGCGTCGGCGATGTAGATCGGGCCGTAATAGGCCTCGACCCGGCCCTTGTTCGACTTGCCGTCCGGCAGCGTCTGCTCCTGGAACACCACCGACCAGCTTTGCGGCGCGTTCTCGAACACGCTGGCGTTGTACATGAGGACGTTCGGGCCCCACTGCCACGGTACGCCATAGTGCTTGCCGTTGACGGTGTGCCAGGCGCCGCTCTGCAGATTGGGGTCGATCTTGCTCCAGTCGGGGATGAGGGCGGTGTTGATCTCCTGCACCGTGTCGCCCGCGATCAGGCGCAAGGTGGCATCGCCCGAAGCGGTCACCAGGTCGAATCCGCCGGCGTTCATCAGGGAGACCATCTCGTCGGAGCTGCCTGCCGTCTTCACCGTCACCTTGCAGCCGGTCTCCTTCTCGAAGCCGGTCACCCAATCATAGGCCGGGTCTGACTCGCCGCGCTCGATATAGCCCGGCCACGCGACGATCGAGACCTCGCCTTCGCCCGCACCGATGCTGGTCATCATGTCGGCGCTCGCCTCCGTGCCGCCCAGGACAAGGGCCGCGGCGGTGGCGGCTGCCGTCAGCTTGCTGCGTTGGGACATCTTGCCTCTCCTAGAGTTTCCCCGTTCGAATCCGACGGACCCGCCATGGTGTGCGCGGACCCTTGGCCGGCAGGAACGGCAGCGAGGCGCAGCATCGCGCCAGAACCAGACCGGCACGCAACGGTAGCCCGCTCTCGGTTAAATGTAAAACCGGGAAAAAGATGGAATTCGCGGCATCGCGTTCACGTCCCGGGGTGCGCCGAACTGGCATTCGGCATCGACCGTGCGACCTAGCCCAGGAACTCCGCCATCGACTGCTCCAGCCACGCGCGCTCCAGGTCGCGGGTGATGAAGACGATGCGCGAGCGCCGATCCTCGCCGCTCCAGCCGGGGAGCATGGCAGGCGGATGGAACAGGTGCTGGATACCGTGGATCGCGACCGGACCGTCCGAGTCCGCGACGTTGAGGATGCCCTTGATCCGCAGCAGGTCCGCCCCGCGCATGGTGATCAGCATCTCGATCCAGTTGACGAACCTGTCCCACGCGATCGGCCGGTCGTATGTCAGGCAGAAGGCCCGGATGTGGTCGTCATGGCGGTTCACATCGAGGGCGTGTCCATGACCGTGATCATGCCCATGATGGTGGCCATGATGCGCCTCCTCCGACTGCGCATAGGCTTCTTCCCCGAGCCAGCGCGCGACGTCGGGATTCTTTTCAGCCGGATTGTAAAGGCCGGCATTGAATAATTGCCCGGCCTCTACAGCCCCGTGTGCGACCGGCAAGAGCGGCGCGGCCGGATTGAGCGCACGCAGGCGCGCCTCCAGGGCGGCGCGCTGTTCCGCGCCGGCAAGGTCGGTCTTGGTCAGGATGAGGCGGTCGGCGACCGCGGCCTGCTTCACCGATTCGAACTGGCGGTCGAGCTGGTCCATGCCGTTGACCGCATCGACGGTGGTGACGACGCCGTCGAGGCGATAGAACGCGCTGAGCAGCGGATCGCCGATCAGCGTCTGGAGGATGGGCGCGGGATCGGCGAGGCCCGTGGTCTCGATCACCAGGCGCTTGAATCTCGGCACCTCGCCGCGCTCGCGCCGCTTGTAGAGCCGGCGCAGCGTGTCGATGAGGTCGCCGCGGATCGAGCAGCACAGGCAGCCGGACGACATCAGGATGGTGTCTTCCCTGGCCTCTTCCACCAGCAGGTGGTCGAGGCCGATCTCGCCGAACTCGTTGATCACGACCGCGGTGTCAGCCATGTCCGGCTGCTTCAGCAGGTGCTTGAGCAGGGTGGTCTTGCCGGAGCCGAGAAAACCGGTGATGACCGAGACCGGGAGCCGCTCGAGCTGAGGTTCAGTCTGGAACGTCTCGGCCTCGCTCACCGCGCGGCCTTCAGCCTTGTGCGCGGCGCACGCCGTGCAGGGCGTAGAGGCCGAGCGTGAACAGGATGAAGGCTCCCGCCTGGTGCGCGACCGCCAGCGGCAGCGGCACCACCAGCATCAGGGTTGCGATGCCAAGCATCGCCTGGCCGAACAGGCCGAACGGCAGGTAGTAGAAGCGGCGTTTCAGCGCGGCGTCGAGACCGGCACGGCGGGCGCGCACCACCAGCCAGATGAGGGCGATCGCCACGAACCCGGCGGTCAGGCGGTGCAGGAACTGCGCCGTCACCGGATTCTCGAAGACATTCATCCACCACGGCGACTGGATGAAGAGGTCGGGCGCGATCAGATGATCGCCCATCATCGGGAAATTGTTGTCGACCAGCCCGCCATGCAGGCCGGCCGTGAAGCCCCCGAGCGTGACCTCGAGCGTGATGACCGCCATCATGATCCAGCCGTGGCGCCGCAAGGCTGTATGCGCCGGCGCTTCGGTGCGCGCTCGCGCCGGCGCAAACGCGTCCAGCGCGCTCCACACCAGAGCCGCATAGATCCCGACCGCCAGCAGCAGGTGCAGGACGAGGCGATACTGGCTGACGTCGGTGCGGGCCTCGAATCCGCTCGCCACCATGATCCAGCCCATCAGCCCCTGCAGCCCACCGAGGGCGAAGATCGCGATCAGCTGGCCGGCCCAGCGCCGGTGCAGGTGGCCACGGATCCAGAACCACAGGAAGGGCACCAGGAACGCCAGCCCGATCAGCCGGCCCCACAGCCGGTGGACATATTCCCACCAGAAGATCGACTTGAACTCGTCCAGCGACATGCCGGCATTGACCAGCTTGTATTCGGCGATCTGACGATAGAGGTCGAAGACCCGTTCCCACTCCGCGTGCGTCAGGGGCGGAATGGCGCCCATGATTGGCCGCCATTCCATGATCGAGAGGCCGGAGCCGGTCAGGCGCGTGATCGCCCCCAGCATGACCTGGACCAGGACCATGGCCGCCAGCCCCAGCAGCCACGCTCCGAGGGCGCGGTCGGCCACGGCCGGCCTGGCCGCGGAAGCGCCGATGGGAGCGGTGTGGACCAGAGACAACGGAGCGCCCTTTGCTCTTTGGAATCAGCGCCGGACCTTAGCCCGATGCCGTCAGGATTGGCAGGGGAAAAACGGCCGGAATTGTCGCAGGCCTGGTCGCCGGATTGACGGCTGAGCCAAGCACCTATGTCTCGCCCGATCCGCAGTAGGCCCTAGCAACCTCAGGGCCGGCAAAGAAATGGGTCGACCGCGACGGAGTGCCGTGCTCCGCCCGCGCGCTTGACCTTGCCGCGCGCCCCATTGGGGCCCCCGAAGTGCCCATCCGCAAGCCCGGGCGAGACACTCATGCCGCATGGACCGGCGCGTCGCTGTCGAGGGACAGCCGCGGTCAGGCCGCGAGGCCCAGTTGTCGGCGAAGCGCCTCCATGCGCGGGAGGGCATCGGCGAGGCTGCGGGCGTCCAGTGTGGAGAAGAACGCCTCTTGCGCCTCGGCCATGAGCGGCGAGAGCCCGCAGACGGGGGCAATCACGCAACTCACGGTGCCATCGCGCAGGCACTCGACAGGCCCGGATCCTGCCTCCGCCCGACGCAGCACGTCGCCGATTGATATCTCCGCTGGTGGTCGCGCGAGAAGCATTCCGCCGCCACGCCCGCGGGACGTCTTCACGAAGCCTTCGCGGGCAAGGAACTGCACGATCTTGGCGACGTGATCGAAAGACAGGCGATGACGCTCGGCGACCTCGCGCGCCGGCACCTGCCGGTCGCCGGCGACGGCGAGATACATGAGGACGCGGAGCGCATAGTCGGAAAAGGAGGAAAGCTGCATGACTGCCTTTATATAGGGAAGCGTTGACAGCGCAATGTTTCGGGCGTTTAATCGGCATTTAAGATACCGAATATATTGGGTGGATCAAGTAGACATACGAGATTCCGAGTAGGCAAAGCGGGGGGACGCGCCATGCAGATGACGGTTCTGGCATTGAGTCTCATTCTAATGGCCGTTATTGCCTGGGCCTTCCTCTCCGCGGCGCGCGCCGCGGGAAGCGGGTCGGTCGCCGCAAACACGGAATCGCGGCGCAACTGGCTCATTGTCGTCCTCGCGGCTGTCGGTGTCGTGGTGACGGTTCTCTCGCTCAGACCCTGGCCCCTCGCTGTGGCGGCCACGTCGGCCGTCGTCAACGTCTCCGGGGGACAATGGTACTGGGAGATCGACACCGACAAGGTGCCGCTCGGCCAGCCGGTGGCGTTCAACGTCCATACCATCGACGTCAACCACGGTTTCGGGGTGATGGACGAGTCCGGACGCATATTGTTCCAGGTCCAGGCAATGCCTGGCTACGTCAACCAGGTGGAGTACACCTTCGACACCCCCGGCACCTACCACGTGGTCTGCCTGGAATACTGTGGCGTCGCGCATCACGCGATGGCCGCCGACTTCACCGTCGCGGCTGAATGAGGGAGCCCGCCATGACCGCCATTGTCGAAGGCCGCGAACGTGCAGCTATCGCCCCCCAAGCGGGCGCAGCGAAACTGACGATGCCGCTGGCCGGCGTCGTGATCCTGCTCATGATGATCTTCGGACTGACCATGCGCGCCGCCCAGGGGGGGCTGCTCGAGCTCGACCCTGCGCTGTTCTACCAGATCATGACAGCCCACGGAGCCGGCATGGTCGGCGCTGCGGGGCTGACCGGGGCCACGATCCTCTGGTATTTCACTGGGCGCTACGTGGCGCTGTTGCCGGGCGTGTTCTGGGCCTTTCTGGGACTCTTTCTGCTCGGCGTAGTCCTGATACTCGGGGCGATCTTTGTAGGCGGCTATGCGGGGGCCTGGACATTCCTGTTTCCGCTGCCGGCCATCTCCGGCGGACTGTGGGCGCCCGGCGCGGCAATCGTCTTTTTGCTCGGATATGTCTCGATCGGAGTGGGCTTCCTGCTGCTCCACCTGGAAGTGGGGCGCAAACTGATCGCGGCCTATGGCGGCATCGGCGGGGCGCTGGCCTGGCCGGTGGCCTTCGGAAACGGGCGCCCGGAGGATGCGCCGCCGCCAGCGGTTGTCGCCGCCATGGCGTCGACCATCTTCAACACCCTCGGCATCGTGGTGGGCGCAGCCGTCCTGGTGGCCAGCATCGTCAACCTCGCCTTCCCCGAATTTGCTGTCGATGCGCTTCTGGCCAAGAACATGATCTTCTTCTTCGGCCATGTGTTCATCAACGCTTCGATCTACATGGCGGTGATCGCCGTATATGAGATCGTGCCGGAATACACCGGCAAGCCGTGGAAGACGACCCGCGTCTTCGCCATCGCCTGGACGGTGGTGCTCCTCTTCGTGCTGGCGGTCTATCCGCACCATCTGATGCAGGACTGGGCGATGCCGGGCTGGGCGGTGGCGATGGGGCAGATCGTCTCCTACTTCTCCGCCATCCCCCTGATCGCCGTCACAGCCTTCTCGCTGCTGGTCTATCTGCGCGGCGCCAAATCGATGCGCTGGGACCTGGCGTCGGCGCTGCTTGTGCTGGGGGTGGCGGGCTGGACCGCGGGCTCGGTGCCGGCCGTCCTCGACGGCATGATCGTCGTCAACAAGGTGATGCACAACACCCAATGGGTGCCGGGGCATTTCCACACCTACCTGATCCTCGGCGAGGTGGCGATGGCGTTCGGCTTCATGGCCTGGCTCGCCCGTCGCGGGGACGAGGGGCTCGCGGGGCTGTCGGGGACCGCGTTCTGGATCTATGTCGCGGGCGGCACGGGCTTCGTGCTGATGTTCCTGATCTCGGGGGCGATGTCGGTCCCGCGCCGCTGGGCGGTGCATCTGCCGGAATGGCACCTCCAGGCGCAGATTGCGTCCGCCTTCGCAGTGTTGATCGTGCTGGCGACGGCGGTCTTCGTGCTGCGCTACCTGATGCGGGTCGGGAAGGGCTGAGTTGGTGCACCCGCTGGTTGCCAGCCTTGCCGTCGTGCTCACCGGCGGAGTCGTGCTGATTCAGGCGACCGATGGGCTTGCGGCTCTGACAACCGAACGCGCGCGGCGTCTCGCCGCGCACACCGACATGCCGGCCGTGCCTGCCTTTACGGTCGAGACGATGACGGGAAAACGCCTCTCGCTGCCGCCGAATGACGGCAGGGCGGCAGTGGTCGAGTTCATCTACACCAACTGCCCCACCATCTGCCAGGCGGCGGGAGCGGAGATGGCACGGTTGCGGGATCGCCTGACGGCCGGGGGCTTTGCCGGCCGGGTGTGGCTTGTGTCCGTATCCTTCGATCCCGCGCGCGACACGCCCGATCAGATGGCGGAATACGGCCGCTGGCACGGCGCCGACGGAACGGTCTGGACCGTGGCGCGACCAGAGGCGAACGACCTCCCGGCATTGCTGGATGCCTATGGCGTGACCGTGATCCCCGACCGCACGGGCGGCTTCGTCCACAACGCCGCGCTGCACGTGGTCTCGCCCGAGGGGCGGCTAACGGCGATCCTCGATATGGATGACATCGACGGGGCCGAGAAGGAACTCAAGAGGGCGCTGCGATGAGAGCGCGTCTTGCCCAGGCTGTGGTACTGATCGCGGTCGCCGCGCTATTTCGCGGCCCGCTTGAGGCCGGCCCCGTAACCCATGTACTGGTGCAATTGCCGGTCCTTGTGCTGGCCGGCGCGCTCATCGCCCCTCTCTTGCGTTTCGGGTGCGGGGATTGGAACCGCGGCGGCTGGGCCTGCCTGCTGGCGGCAGGGTTTGGGATTGCCTTCTGGATGCTGCCGCGCAGCATCGACGCGGCGCTGGCCGACACCCGCTGGGAGGCCGCGAAGTTTCTGACCTTGCCCTTTCTGGTGGGGCTGCCGCTGGCCGCGGGATGGGCGCGTGCGCACCCACTCACCCGTGCCGTGATCAAGGCGCAGGCCGTATCGATGCTGGCGGTGATGGCCTTTCTCTACACCCACGCGCCGACGCGGTTGTGCAACGCGTATCTGGCGGAAGACCAATATCGCCTGGGCATCGGTTTTCTCGCGCTCGCGTTCGCCGTCGCCGCCGCGTCGATCGCTCCGTTGCTGTTTCCGGCCCGGCAGCAGACTTCTGGTCGACGGTCCGGCGCCGGAGGGAGTGGGCGAACGTTTTAAGACAGCAAGGAGGAAACACTATGCGTGCAATCGCGGCCCTTGGCGCGCTATTCACAGCAACACTGATTACAGGCCATGCCGTGGCGCAGGATGCCGCCGCCGGCGAGAAGGTCTTCAACAAGTGTAAGGCCTGCCACTACGCTGACCAGGACAAGAACAAGATCGGGCCTTCGCTCCACGGCGTCATCGGCCGCATCGCCGGAACGCATGAAGGTTACAAATATTCGTCCGCCATGATCGAGGCCGGCAAGTCGGGCGTGGTCTGGGACGAAGCCACGCTGACCAAGTACCTCCACAATCCGAAGGCGATGGTCAAAGGCACCAAGATGGCGTTTCCGGGGCTCAAGAGTGACGAGGACATCGCGAACGTCATCGCCTATCTGAAGCAGCAATCGCAATAAGCTGGCCAGGAAGAAGAGTCGGATCCTTCGTGAGGTACACCAAGCCGCACGGGATCTTCACGAGATCGGAGTGATTGATTTCACCACCCTGCGCAGGTTCGATGCCCTGTGCCTGCCGGACGTGCGGCAATACTCGCCAGCGGATATCAGACTTATCCGCAAGGCCAATCGTGCGAGCCAGGGCGTCTTTGCGGCCGAGGAACTACGGATGCCGGCGGTACTTGGCGGGGAGCAGCTCTTCGACCGGAGTGCGGACATGGACCCCGTCCCGCAGCAGGATGACGGCCGCGCCGGGGGCGAAATCGGTCAGCATTTCCCGGCAGACGCCGCAGGGCGAGACCACCTTGCAATCCTGGTGCTGCTCCCGCGGGCGCGGATGGCGGACGGAGACGATCGCCTGGATCGCCTTCTCCCCGGCGGCCATGGCTTGGCCCAGCGCCACGGCCTCCGCACAGACCGAGGCGCGGCCGACATAGGTGTCGAGATGGAGGCCGGTATAGACCTTGCCGGACGCGCCCCGCACGGCGCTGGCGATGTGGTGGCGGTTCTCGAGATAGCGCCGCTCGATCAGGCTCTTGGCTGTCTCGATCAGCGTCTGGTCGTCGGCGGTGATCGGCGCGCCGGGAAATGGCTGGTCCATAAGGCGGATGCTGCGGTGCCGGGCGATTCGGCGTCAAGCCGCCGCTGAAGGCCACACGGGCGGCATGGTCAAAATTGCAGGCACAGCCGCAGCGATTCGTAGAGCGCGGCGTGGATGTTGCGGCTGGCGACCGCGTCGCCGACCCGGAAGAGCTGGAAGCGGCCCTGGCGGTTCCGCACCAGGCCCTGGGGCCGGTTGGCGATCATGGCCTCGAGGTCGATCTCACCGCGGTTCCAGGATTGCTCCTTGAGTTCGAAATAGACCTCGGCAGCCGGCAGGGTGCCGTGCTCCGCGATCACCTGGTCGGTGCGGCGCTCCGTCTCCGACTTGTCGTAGTCGTTGGCGAGGACGGCCACCAGCTTGTTGCCGTCGCGGCGGATGCCCGTCAGCCGGTGATTGAGGGTGAGGGTGGCGTGGGCGCCATAGAGCGCCTTGTAGTAGGCGGGATAGTTGAGGCCGCCGACATCGACGCCCATCGCCCGCTCCGGCGTGACGTATTCCAGCCTGGCGCCCTGGTCGATGGCAAACTCGGCCAGGGTCAGCCCTTCATGTGCACCGTGGTCGTCGAACACCAGGACCTCGGGGGCTAGCGGCACCTGCCCGGCCAGAACGTCCCATGGGCTGGTCGCTAGCTCGGCGCCGAACTTCAGGCGGCCGGCATTGGGCAGGCCGCCGGTCGCGATCACCACGATGTCGGGATCCTCCGCCAGGACGTCGGCGGCTTCGGCATATGCATTGAACCGGCAGTCGACGCCGAATTGCTCGACTTCCGCCGCCAGCCATTCCGCGATGCCGACGATCTCGCGGCGGCGCTGCAGCTTGGCGGCCAGCAGGATCTGCCCGCCCGGTTTGTCGGCCGCTTCGAACAGCACCACCTTGTGCCCGCGCGCGGCGGACACCCGCGCCGCCTCGAGCCCGGCTGGACCGGCGCCGACCACGACAATCTTCTTCTTCGGGCCGGTCGACTTGCCGATGACGTGAGGCATGGTCTCCTCGCGCCCGGTCGCCGGGTTGTGCAGGCACAGGGCCTCGCCGCCCTGGTAGATGCGGTCGATGCAATAGCCGGCGCCGACGCACGGTCGTATCCGCTGCTCATCCCCGCGCATGATCTTGGCGACGATGTGGGGGTCGGCCATGTGCGCGCGGGTCATGCCGATGAGGTCGACCGCGCCGGAAGAGATGGCATGGCGCGCGGTCGCGACGTCGTTGACGCGCGCCGCCTGCATCACTGGCAGCTTGACCAACTGCCTCACCTCGCGCGCGACGTCGAGGAACGGACCGGCCGGCGTGCCCATGCCGGGAATGACGTGCGACAGCGCCTCGTCGGTGCCTATATAGCCCTGGGTCACATTGACGAAGTCGATCAGGCCGCTTTCCGCAATGCGCTGGATGATCTCCAGACCTTCACGCTTGCCGAAGCCGTTCTCGATCGTTTCGTCCGCCACCGTGCGCAAGCCAACGATGTAGTCGTCGCCGACCTGACGGCGGATCTCTTTGAGCACCTCGAAGGAGAAGCGAACGCGGTTCTCGAGCGTCTGCGTGCCGTATTCGTCGGTGCGTTCGTTGGTGTTGGGCGACCAGAAGGCATCGAACAGGTGGCCGTAGGCCTCGATCTCGAAACCGTCGAGGCCACCCTCCCGGCAGCGGCGCGCGGCGGCGCCGTAGGCCGAGACCACACGCGTGAAGTCGAAATCTTCCATCTCCTTGGGGAAGGCGCGGTGGGCGGGCTCGCGCACCGAGGACGGCGAGATGACCGGCAGCCAATGCTCCTTGGCCCAGGAGGTGCGGCGGCCGAGATGCGTGATCTGGCACATCACCGCCGCGCCGTATCTGTGCACGCCGGCCGCCAGCTCCTTGAACCAGGGGACGATGGCGTCGCTGCCGACATAGAGATTGCCGAAGGCCTGGGGCGAATCCGGCGCCACGATCGACGAGCCGCCGATCATGGTCATGCCGATCCCGCCCTTGGCCTTTTCCTCGTGATAGAGCCGGTAGCGCGCCTTGGGCAGCGCCTCCTCGGAATAGGCCGGCTCGTGCGAGGTGCTGATGATTCGGTTCTTGAGCGTCAGGTGCTTGAGCTGGAACGGCTGCAGCAGCGGATCGGCCATTGCGTTTTCTCCCGTGACTGGGGGCGACTCTAGGCGATGCCCTGCCGGGGTTACAGACCGGATTCGCCGGAAACCCGCGCGAAAAAAGCAAAACGTCGCTTGAGGCGCAGTTCTCCGAGACAGACCCCGATGAACCCCTTCCCCCCCTTGTGGGGGAAGGTTGGGATGGGGGGTGCCGCCGCACGAGACCAGACAGGGAGTGACGGCGTGCTTATCAATGCCGAGCGGTTCTCACCGGCACTCCACTCCCAACGATCGTGCGGCGTCACCCCCCATCCAGCTTCGCCTAAGCTCACTTCGTTCGCCAAGGCTCCGCATCCTTCCCCCACAAGGGGGAAAGAGAAAGCTTCGGCCGCGCAACAGGCTTGTACTGCATCGGGTGCCCGCGGACGGTCCTTGCGCGATTTCGCCCGCCCTTTGCCGCCGGCCCCTGCCCGTCTAGAATGATCCGCAAGGGGGGCGCGCCGACAAGCCTGCCGGGAGGAATTGTTCATGGAATTGCGACCCCTCGACTTCGACCTGGGCGAGACGGCCGAGGCGCTGCGCGAGAGCGTCCGGGCGTTCGCCGAGGACGAGATCGCGCCGCGCGCGGCCGAGATCGACCGGCAGGACGACTTCCCGGCCGACCTGTGGCGCAAGTTCGGCAGCCTCGGCCTGCTCGGCATCACGGTCGAGGAGGAGTATGGCGGTTCCGGCATGGGATACCTGGAGCACGTGATCGCGCTGGAGGAGATTTCCCGTGCCTCGGCCTCGGTCGGCCTCTCCTATGGCGCGCATTCCAACCTGTGCGTGAACCAGATCCGCCGCAACGGGACCGAGGCGCAGAAGCGCGCATACCTGCCCAAGCTGATCTCCGGCGAGCATGTCGGCGCGCTCGCGATGAGCGAACCGGGCGCCGGTTCCGACGTCGTCTCCATGCGGCTCAAGGCCGAGCGGCGCGGCGACCGGTATCTGCTCAACGGCACCAAGATGTGGATCACCAACGGGCCCAACGCCGACATCATCGTGGTCTATGCCAAGACCGACGCCGAGGCGGGGCCCAAGGGCATCACCGCCTTCATCGTCGAAACCAGGACCAAGGGGTTCCAGGTCGCACAGAAGCTGGACAAGCTCGGCATGCGCGGCTCGAACACCGGCGAGCTGGTGTTCAACGACTGCGAGGTGCCGGCCGAGAACGTGCTGCAGGCCGAGGGCAAGGGGGTAAACGTGCTGATGAGCGGGCTCGACTACGAGCGTGCGATCCTGGCGGCAGGCCCGCTCGGCATCATGCAGGCGGCGATGGACGCGGTGCTGCCCTACGTGCACGAGAGGAAGCAGTTCGGCCAGCCGATCGGCACCTTCCAGCTCATGCAGGGCAAGATCGCGGACATGTATGCGACGCTCTCCGCCTGCCGCGCCTATTGCTACGCCGTCGCCAAGGCCTGCGACAAGGACCAGGTCACGCGCAAGGATGCCGCCGGCGTCATCCTTTATTGCGCGGAGAAGGCGACCTGGATGGCGCTGGAGGCGATCCAGTGCCTGGGCGGCAACGGCTACATCAACGACTATCCCACAGGGCGCCTGCTGCGCGACGCCAA
>DASSBF010000011.1:0-22682 GCA_035699005.1 Dongiaceae bacterium | reverse complement strand
GGCATCGCCGGCGCGCTGTCGCCGGAGCTCAGGAGCGGTGACCTCGTGGTCGCCGATCAAGTGCTGAACCAGGCGTGCGAAGCATGGCCGGCGCATCGCCCGTGGATCGAGGCTCTCCTGACAGCCGCCACGAACGGCCCTACCGGTCGGCGCGAGAGCGACGTCCCGCACCACGCCGCCGCTCGCCGGTCGGAAGGGCATGCTGGCACCGCACCGTTGTGGTCCTCGGAGCACGATACCCCCACCGACGTCACCCCGGCCTTGAGCCGGGGTCCATCGGAAAGGCGGACGCCGACGGCGAAATGGATCCCGGCTCAAGGCCGGGATGACGGGAGGAGAGGCGTCACGGCCGGTACGATCCTCGGCCTCGATCGCATGCTCTCATCGCCGCAGGACAAAGCCGCCGCTTTCGCACGGACGCGCGCCCTTGCCGTCGATATGGAAAGCCACCACGTCGCGCGCACCGCCGCTGAGCGCGGCTTGCCGTTCATCGCGGTGCGCGCGATCTCCGACCAGGCCGACGAAACGCTGCCAGCCATCATGGCGACGTTCGTGGATGAGTTCGGCCAAACGAGAATGAGCGCCGTGCTGGCGGCGCTCGTTCTTGGTCGCGTCGGAATTGGGTCGTTGCTACGGATGGGGCGCGCCTCGAAGCGCGCCCATCAGGCGCTACTCCGCTGCCGTGGGGCGCTTGCCGGACTTGGCTAGTTCCTTCTCTTCCTTGATCTTCGCCATCGCGTCGTCGACGTGGCGGGCGAACACGTATTCGGCCTTGCGTTGCTTGTCGAGCGAGATTTCCGGTGCCATCTCGCCCTCGACATTGACGCCCTTCAGGGAAACGCGCAGGGCCTTCAGCGGGCTCTTCATGGCATCGCGCACAGCCGTGCCCTCGAAGCCGCTGTGGACCATGCAATCGGCGCACTTCTCGTAGTTGCCGACGCCGTAATTGTCCCAGGCGGTGTCCTCCATCAGCTCCTTGAAGGTCTTCGCGTAGCCTTCGCCGAGCAGGTAGCACGGCCGCTGCCAGCCGAAGACGTTGCGGGTCGGGTTGGCCCACGGCGTGCATTCGTAGGTCTGGTTGCCGGCCAGGAAGTCGAGGAACAGCGAGGACTGGCTGAACTCCCACTTCTTGCCGTTCCGGCCGCGGCGGAAGATGTCGCGGAACAGCTGCTTGGTGCGCTTGCGGTTGAGGAAATGCTGCTGGTCCGGCGCGCGTTCGTAGGCATAGCCGGGCGAGACGGTGATGCCGTCGACGCCCATCGCCATCACGTCGTCGAAGAACTTCGCCGCGCGGTCCGGATCGGTGCCGTCGAAGAAGGTGCAGTTGATGTTGCAGCGGAAGCCGGCTTCCTTGGCCCTCTTGATCGCCTCGACCGCCTTCTCGTACACGCCCTGCTGGCAGACCGACTTGTCGTGCTCGTCCTTGCTGCCGTCGAGATGCACCGACCACGTGAAGTACGGCGACGGCTTGTAGTCGCCCATCTTCTTTTCCATCAGCAGCGCGTTCGTGCACAAGTACACGAAGCGGCCCTGCTTGATGAGGCCGTCGACGATCTCCGGCAGCTCCCTGTGCAGCAGCGGCTCGCCGCCCGCGATGGATACGACCGGCGCGCCGCATTCCTCGGCCGCCGCGAGGGCGTCCTTGACCGAGATGCGCTGGTTCAGGATCTCCGCGGGATAGTCGATCTTGCCGCAGCCGGCGCAGGCCAGGTTGCAGCGGAACAGCGGCTCCAGCATCAGCACCAATGGGTAGCGTTTCCGGCCGAGCAGATGCTGCTTCACCACATAGGTGCCGACGCCAATCATCTGTCTTAGTGGAACGGCCACAATATGCTCCTTCTGTCGGACTCTTCTTGGGGCGCCGCGCCTATTTCGCGGCGACCCTGGTCTCGAGCTGCGGCGGCAGGCGGAACTTCACGTTCTCCGCGATGCCCTCCATCACGCTCAGGCTGATCTGCTTCAAATCCCGCAGCTTGGCGACCACTTCCTGCACCAGCACATCAGGTGCGGATGCGCCGGCGGTGATGCCGACCGACTGCACGCCGTCGAGCCATTTGGGATCGAGCTGGCCGGCATTCTCGATCAGGTGGCTGCGCACGCCGAGTTCCTCGGCAATCTCGCGCAGCCGGTTGGAGTTCGAGGAATTGGGCGCGCCGATGACCAGGATCATGTCGACCTGTTCGGAGAGCTGCCTGACCGCGCGCTGACGGTTCTGCGTCGCATAGCAGATGTCCTTGGTGTCCGGCCCGACGATCGCGGGGAAGCGCCGCTTCAGCGCCTCGATCACGTCGCGGGTATCGTCGACCGACAGGGTGGTTTGCGTCACGTAGGCGAGCTTGCCCGGATCCTTGACATGCAGCTTGCCCACGTCGCCGGCGGTGGAGATCAGATGAACGCCGCCCGGGACTTGGCCCATCGTGCCTTCGACCTCGGGATGGCCGGCATGGCCGATCAGGATGACTTCGCGGCTCTGCGCCGCATAGCGGCGGCCCTCGACGTGGACCTTGGAGACCAGCGGACAGGTAGCGTCGATTACCTGGAGATGACGCGATTCGGCGTCGGTCTCGACGGTCTTGCTGACGCCGTGCGCGCTGAAGATGGCGATCTTGCCCTCCGGCACCTCGTCGAGCTCCTCGACGAACACGGCGCCTTTGGCACGCAGGGAATCGACTACGTGCCGGTTGTGCACGATCTCGTGGCGCACGTAGACCGGAGGCCCATAGGTCTCCAGCGCTTTCTCGACGATGTCGATTGCCCGCTCCACGCCAGCGCAGAAGCCGCGTGGCTGTGCCAACACTACCTTCATGCTCACCATCGAATTTTCAGGCCAACACCCGACGACCCAGGGCATCCCCCAGTGCTGGATTCGGCCATGCCGAAGCTGTACCGGCAGCGTCGCTGACCGATGGGTTCCTGTAACATAGAATGCACTGTTTGCCTACCCGACTTGCGGCACTGCACACAACGGGTTAAGTATTTGACGCAAAGACCTTTAATCGGACTCGGCTATTGATGCATATGGGCTATGCTAGCTTTTGCCGGCTGACTTCCCTATAAGCAGCCGATTCGCGGCCGGTACGCCACGTCAGCGGCCGGTGGGGACTGCCACGTACCAAGAGCGAGAAAGCATCATCGTGACCGCCGCCAGCAAGACGCCGCTCCTCGATCGCATCACGACTCCCGCGCATCTGCGTCAACTTGACCCAAGCCAGCTGCGCCAGGTCGCCGACGAATTGCGCCAGGAGACGATCGACGCGGTTTCGGTGACCGGCGGCCATCTCGGCGCCGGCCTTGGCGTCGTCGAACTGACGGTGGCGATTCACTATGTGTTCGACACGCCGTACGACCGCTTGATCTGGGACGTCGGGCACCAGGCCTATCCGCACAAGATCATGACGGGACGGCGTGAGCGCATCCGCACCATCCGGCAGGGCGGAGGCTTGAGCGGCTTCACCAAGCGCTCGGAATCCGACTACGACCCATTCGGCGCCGCGCATTCGTCGACCTCGATCTCCGCCGGCCTCGGCATGGCGGTGGCGAGCGAGATGCAGGGTCGCAAGCGCAACGTCATTGCGGTGATCGGCGACGGCGCGATGAGCGCCGGCATGGCCTATGAGGCGATGAACAATGCCGGCTCGCGCGACACGCGCCTCATCGTCATCCTCAACGACAACGACATGTCGATCGCTCCGCCGGTCGGCGCGCTCAGCTCGTATCTCTCGCGTTCGCTCTCCTCGACCTCGTTCCGCTCGCTCCGCCACGTGGCCAAGGACATTTCCAAGATCCTGCCGCGGCCGTTCCAGCGCGCGGCCCAGCAGGCGGAGGAGTTCGCCCGCGGCATCATCGCCGGGGGCGGCACGTTGTTCGAGGAATTGGGCTTCTACTACGTCGGCCCGATCGACGGCCACAACCTGGACCACCTGCTGCCGATCCTGCAGAACCTCGCCAATTCCGACGAGCCGGGGCCGGTGCTGGTCCATTGCGTGACGCAGAAGGGCAAGGGCTACGGGCCCGCCGAAGCATCCGCCGACAAGTATCATGGCGTCGTGAAGTTCGACGTCGCCACCGGCGCGCAGCAGAAATCGACTCCCAAGGCGCCAAGCTATACCGGCGTGTTCGCCAAGGCGCTGATCGCCGAGGCCAAGGCCGACGACCGCATCGTCGCGGTCAACGCCGCGATGCCGTCGGGCACCGGGCTGGACGCGTTCGGCAAGGCCTTCCCGGAGCGCTGCTTCGATGTCGGCATCGCCGAGCAGCATGCCGTCACCTTCTGCGCCGGCATGGCGACGGAGGGATTGAAACCGTTTGCCGTCATCTACTCGACCTTCCTGCAACGGGCCTATGACCAGGTTGTTCACGACGTGGCGATCCAGAGCCTGCCTGTCCGCTTCGCGATGGATCGCGCGGGCCTGGTCGGCGCGGACGGCCAGACCCACGCGGGCAGCTTCGACATCGCCTATCTGGGATGCCTGCCGAATTTCGTGGTGATGGCGCCGTCCGACGAGCTGGAGCTGATGCATATTGTCGCAACCGCGGCCGAGATCGACGACCGTCCATGCGCCTTCCGCTATCCGCGCGGCGAGGGGATCGGGCTGCAGCTGCCGGACCGCGGCACGCCGGTCGAGATCGGCAAGGGCCGCATCGTGAAAGAAGGCACCAAGATCGCCATCCTCAGTTTCGGCACGCGCCTCCAGGAATGCCTGAAGGCGGCGGAGGATCTGGGCGCCAAGGGGCTTTCCACCACGGTTGCTGATGCGCGCTTCTGCAAGCCGCTGGACGAGGACCTGGTGGCGCGGCTCGCGCGCGAACACGAGGTGTTGATCACCATCGAGGAAGGCGCCATTGGCGGCTTCGGCTCGCACGTCCTACATTATCTGGCGCATGCGGGCCTGCTGGACGGCGGGTTGAAGGTGCGGCCGATGGTGCTGCCCGACATCTTCATCGACCATGACGCGCCGCAGAAGCAGTACGACGTGGCCCGCATGAACGCGCCGCACATCGCGGAGCAGGCGCTTCAGGCATTGGGCATTGCGCAGAAGGTCGTTCGATTGTGACAGTGAATCGGCGCGGGTTCCTCATTGCCGCAGCGATGCTGGCGATCGGAAGCAGCGTTTCCTCCAGCTACGCGGCGGCGCAGAGCACCGGCGATCCGAAGGCGATCGTGCAGTCGTTCTACGACACGCTCGAGGACACGATGAAGCAGGGCAGCGAACTCGGCTTCGACGGGCGCTACAAGAAGCTCGAGCCCGCGATCCATCGGACCTTCGACGTGCCGGTGATGGCGAAGATCGCGGTCGGCGCCGAATGGACCAACCTCAAGGCCGACGAGAAGAGCAGGCTGCTGGACGCCTTCGACCGCTACCTGGTCACCACCTACGCGGCGCGCTTCAAGTCGTACAAGGGCCAGAGGTTCGAGGTCGGCGAGGTCAAGGCCCCGGCTGAGAACCGCTCGCTGGTCGAGACCAGGCTCTACAAGTCAAACGGGGACCCCGTCGCCCTGAACTACCTGTTCCGGCCGGATGCCGCCGGAAACTGGAAGATCATCGACATCTACCTCAGCGGCGCGATTTCCGAGATGGCGCGCATGCGCTCCGACTTCTCCGCCACCGTGACCGGCGGCGGCGCCGAGGCCCTGATCGCCGCGCTCGACAAGAAGGTCGACGACATCAAGAGCGAGCCAGACCAATAGGGTCCGCGGCAACCAGCCACTGACCGGACCGCGGTTTCGCGCTACCATGGCTTGCTTCTTCTCCCCGTCCGGGGGGCACGCGACGCGGGGACGCCGATGCATCCGCTCCATCTCGACCGCAAGCCTGATCTGCTGACGCGGTTGCTGGCGGTGCGCCAGGATTTGCCGCGGGTGCGCTGCGCCATCGTTCATCCGTGCGACCCGGAATCGGTCGAGGGCGCCGACCTCGCCGCCAAACGCGGCCTGATCGATCCGGTGCTGGTGGGGCCGCGGCCCAAGATCGAGCGCGCCCTTGCGGCGGCCGGCGTCAGCGTTGATGCGATGCCGATCGTCGAGACCGAACACAGTCATGCGGCCGCGGCCGAAGCCGTGCGGATGGCGCGGGCCGGCGAGGTCGCCGCGCTCATGAAGGGCAGCCTGCACACCGAGGAGCTGCTGGAAGCGGCGGTCGCGCCCGACGGGCTGCGCTCCGGGCGGCGCATGAGCCACGTGTTCGTGCTGGATGTGCCCGCCTATGACCGGCTGCTGCTGGTCACCGATGCCGCCGTCAACATCGCCCCGGATCTCGATGCCAAGCGCGACATCGTGCAGAACGCGATCGAGCTCGCGCATGCGCTGGACATCCCGGCACCCCTGGTCGCCATCCTGTCGGCGGTGGAGACGGTCAATCCGCGCATCCTCTCCACGGTCGATGCGGCGGCCCTGTGCAAGATGGCGGACCGCGGCCAGATCACTGGCGGCGTGCTGGATGGCCCCCTCGCTTTCGACAATGCGGTCAGCGTGGAAGCGGCGGCGCACAAGGGCATCGTGTCCAGGGTCGCGGGCCGCGCGGACATCCTGATGGTGCCCGACCTTGAATCCGGCAACATCCTTGCCAAGGACCTTGCCTATCTCGCGGGTGCCGACAGCGCGGGCATCGTGATGGGCGCGCGGTGCCCCATCGCGCTCACCAGCCGCGCCGATCCGGTAGAAAGCAGGCTCGCTTCCGCAGCGTTGCTCGGCCTGGTTTCGGCCCACCGAAGCGAAGCGGCGCCGGTGGTTTCCTGACGGTCCGTAAGCATTGCGTCAGGTTGGCGGTTGTATTGCGAGAGTGCCTCGCCTCAACGTCTCATCGATTGGATGGCCCCTCATGTGCGGACTGGCTGGAGAGATCGCCTGCACCGCGCAGGCAAGGGCCGATGCCGATCGTGCCCTGCCGATGCTGCAGGCCATCCTGCATCGCGGGCCCGACGACGTCGGAGCGTGGCAGGACGAGACGGGGGCGGCGTGCCTGCTGCACGCCCGGTTGGCGCTGGTCGACTTCCAGGGCGGCCATCAGCCCATGACCGCCAGCGATGAGCACGTGGTCATTGCCTTCAACGGCGAGATCTACGGCTTCGAGCGCAGCCGCCGGGCGCTGGAGGCGCGCGGAATCGTCTTCCGGACCCGCAGCGACACCGAAGTGCTGCTCCAGCTCTATCTCCGCTTCGGGCCGGATTTCGTGCGCGACCTGGAGGGCGAATTCGCCTTCGTCCTGATCGACCGCAAGCTCCGGCGGACCATGCTGGCGCGCGATCGATTCGGAGTGAAGCCGCTGTTCATCTCGGTCCGCAACGGCGTCCTCCTGTTCGGATCGGAGGCGAAGGCGATCCTGGCGCATCCCTGGTCGGAGCGGCAGCTCAATCTCACCACGCTCAACCGCGAGCTCCACGGCGTATTCCTGCCGCAGGACACGTTGTTCGACGGCATCTCGGCGGTCGAGCCCGGCACCTATCTGCTGGTTTCCCGCAGCGGGGTTGCGACCCACCGCTACTACCGGCTGGCGCCGGAAGCCGCCGGCACCGCGCGGCTCTCCTTCGATCAGGCGACCGAGGCGCTTGAAGCCACGCTGACCGAGGCGGTGCGCGAACGCTTCCACGGCGATGCCCCGGTCGGCATGTTCCTGTCCGGCGGCGTCGATTCAAGCTCGGTTGCGACCCTGGCCGCGGCGGGCACGACCAGCCAGGTGTCGGCCTACTCCATCGATTTCGTCGCCACGGGAGAGTCGGAGCGGGCGGCGGCGGAACATGCGGCCGACCATCTCGGCCTGCGCGGCGTGTTCCTCGAAGTCACCGCCGCCGGCATGGAGCACGCGTTCGAATCCTCGATCTGGCATGCGGAGACGACCGTGCCGAACGCGCACGGCACCGCCAAGATGATGCTGGCGCGCCGCGCCAGGCACGACGTGAAGGCCGTGCTGACGGGCGAGGGCGCCGACGAGCTGCACGGCGGCTATGCCTATTTCGAGCATGCCGGGTTGCTGGCCGATGCCGCGCGGGGACGGGGCAGCGGCCTGGCAGGCTTCCTCGCAGACCACGGACCGCGCGACGGCGTGCTGGCATCGATCACCCCGAAGCTGCGGGCGCGCCTGGCGTGGAGCGATGGCGGCGGCGTCCCCTATGCCGCGATGCGCGGCCGCGTCGCCAATCGCGGCGTGCGGTTCCTGACCACGCGCGATTTCCGCCGCCAGGTCGAGCGCAATCCCGAGCAGGCGCTGCTCGGCTGGCTCGCGGACCTGACGCCGGCGGCGCGGCGGCTGGACGACGTGACGCTGTCGCGGTTCGTCGCGCTGCATACCGATCTGCCGCACTACAACCTCTGTTTCCTGGGCGATCGCGCGGAGATGGCGCACGGGCTGGAAGCGCGGCTGCCCTATCTCGACAGCCGCGTCGTCGACCTGCTGTGGCGCCTGCCGCCGGAGTTCCATCGCCAGGACGGCGAAGGCAAGCGCGTGCTGCGCGCCGTGCTGGCGCGGCGTCTGCCCAGGACGGCGGCGCGGCCCAAGCGGGCGTTCCTCACGCCGGCCGCGCCCTCGGGCGACCTGCTGTGCGGTCCGCTGGCGCAGCGCTGGCTGTCCACGGCGGCGGTGCGCCGCGCCGGCATCTTTCGCCCGGTCGGGCTGGTGGCCATGCGCCAGCTTGTGAGGACGGGCCGGCGCAGCCGCTCCATGGGATTCTATCTCCGCGCCTACCTCACGATGGCGTTGTCCACGCACCTGATCGTCGACATGTTCTGCGATCGCTTCTCCGAAACCCTGGCGCAGCGGTCGGCGATCTCCCTGGGCGAGCTTCGCATCCGCCTCGCGCGCAAGCGGCAGCCGCCGCGCGCGGCGGCCTAGCTGGCGGCCGCGTCGCCCGGCTTGCCGCTGCCGGCGGGCGGCGGCCCCAGCAGGGACGGCAGGAACGTGAAGGTGCCGAACAGAGTCACGGCCAGGCCGGTCAGCAGCATCAGCCCCATGCCGGCCGTGCCCACATGGCTCGACAGCGCGAGACTGGCGAAGGATGCGCTGGTGGTGAAGGCGCTGAACAGCACGGCGCGCGCTGTCGCGGTCTGGAGCGGCTCGGAAATGCCCTTCCGCCAGTTGACGACGAAGTAGATGTTGAACGCGACCCCGATTCCGAGCAGGAGGGGGAGCGTGATGATGTTGGCGAAGTTGAGCTGCAGCCCGAACGCGCGGCAGATCGCGATCGTGACCAGCGCGGCGACCGCCAATGGCAGCAGCACATAGATGACATCGCGGACCCGCCGCAGGGTTACGCCCAGCAGCAGGGCCATGCTGACCAGCGCCCACAGCGTGGCGACGCGGAACGCCTTGGAGACCGCGCGCCCGGCCTCGTAGATCTGCACGGCGGGGCCGTTCGCCTGCGGTGCGACCGCCTGGACCGCCGTCACGAAATGCTCGAGCACGTCGTTGCTGTTGCTGTCGCCCTTCGGGACGACCATGAGCTTTGCCGTGCCGTCGGCCGCGATCCAGTCGTTGCGGATCTCCGGCGGCAGCGAATCGACCGTCAAGGGCTCGGCCGTCAGCGCGGCTTTCAGAGCCGCCAGCCGCGCCGGCAGGGTCGACAGCAGCACATGATCCAGCCGCTGGAGGAAGGCATCGTCCGAATCGGCCGCCTGATCCAGCAGGCGCGCCAGTTGCCGCGCGACGTCCGAGGAGGCCACCACCGCGCGCAGCTTCTCGGCGCAGGCGCGCAAGGATGCCCGGACCTGGTCGGGCGTCGGCGGCGGAAGCGGCTCCACGGTTTCCAGGCTCATGCCGACGAGGTCGTTGAGATCCTGGATGATCGCGAGCTTGGCTTCCTGGTCCTTCGGCACGAACGTGTCGGCGCCGAGGACCGCATAGACCTCCGGCAGCTTGCGCAGCCTGGCGGCGAGCGCCTCGGCGGCCTGTTCGTCGGGAGCGAGGATCTCGATGTTGTAGGGAGTCCGCAGCGGGTCGCGCATGAGGTCGAGAATGCTGGAGACCGACTCCGTCCTGGCGTCCTTGAGGTGCAGGGGGTTGAAATCGAAGCGCAGGCCGAGAGCGGCCACCAGGCCCGCCAGCGCCAGCGCGCCCCATATGCCGAGCACCAGCCAGCGCCGGCGCAGCATGAATTCATCGGGCTTCTTGGCCCAGGCGAATCCCATGTCGATGGCCGGGCTGCGCGGCCGGAACAGCTCCAGCAGCGCGGGCAGCAGCGTCAGGTTCAGGATCAGGGTGACCGCCATGCCGGCGCCGGCGATGAGGCCGAGGTCCGACACGCCGCGATAGTCGGTCGGCGTGAAGGAGAGGAAGCCCGCGGCAATGGCGACCGCGGCCAGGGTCAGCGGCCGCGCCATCGCGCGCCCGGTGCGCGGCAGGGTCTGGGCATCGTCGCGCACGAACCGCTCCTGCCCGTAGCGCACCCCGAACTGGATGCCGAAGTCGATCGACAGGCCGATGAACATGACCGCGAATGCGATGGAGATGAGGTTGAGCGAGCCGATCGCGACCGCCGCGAATCCGAAGGTCAGCACCAGCCCGCAGATCAGTGTGATGAAGCAGGCCGCGATCAGCTTGAACGAGCGCAAGGCGGTGAAAAGCAGCCCGAGGACGATCAGGATCGACGCGATGAGGCCCCAGCCGGTGCCGTGCGCCACCGTGCCGAACTCTTCGTCGTTCAGCGCGATCGGGCCGGTCAGGCGCACCGTCACCCCGTGTTCGGGGGTCAGGTCGAGGCCGGCGATCATGGCGCGCACGGCGGCGGTCGCCTTGGCGCCCGGCTGGAGGGCGTGGAAGTCGCGCTTCGGCTGGGCCAGGATCAGCTTGCGCTGCTCGCGCGGCTCGACCGGACGGTCGATCATGAGCGAGCGCCAGGAGACCGGAGACTCGTCGCCGGCCAAGGCCGCGCTGGTGGCCGACGCGATGGTGGAGAGCGGCCGCTCGATCGATGCGAAATCCGTCGCCTTGCGCGCGACGCCTTCCATGGCGAGCGAGAGCACGTCGAACAGGCCGCGCAGGCTGGGATCGGCGGCCAGGCTGGCGATGAAAGGCTGTGCGCGGATGATCGATTGCGCGACCTGCTCCAGGTCCTTGGTGTCGAGGAACAGCAGCCCGTAGCGGTCGAAGAACGGCCCGCCGTCGGCGCGCCGGACGCTCTGGAACAGGTCCGTGCGCTCCGAGATGGCGGCGAACAGCCGCGCTGCGGCGTCCTCGGCCAGGTCCGGAGTGCGGCTGTCGACCATCACCACGAGCAGGCCGGAATCCTGCGGGAAGGCCGCGGCGATCCGCCTCATCTCCTGCTTCCACGGCAGCGACGGCGAGATCATGTTCGCGGTGTCGGAATCCATCTTCAGCGTGTGCGCGGAATAGACCGCCGCAGCGGCGGTCAGCGCCACGCACAGCAGGATCACCAGCTTGGCATGGGCGATGGCCCAGGCCACCGATCGTTCGACGATGCGCTCGAGCATTCCGGCTTCAGGTTTCGCGATAGAGCAGAAGGGTGACGGCGGTCAGGCAGAAGAACACAGGCCACAGCCATCCGGCAATCACCTTGGCGCGGCCGTCCAGGCGCAGCTCGAGCCAGCGGGTCCAGCCCGACCAGATCGCGAACACCGCCAGCGGCATGTGCGTCATTTCCTGCAGCAGGCGCTCCTTCACGTTGGCGATGCTGTGCGAATGCGTCAGCAGCATCATGCCGCCAAGCGCGCAGATGAGCGGGAACACATACTTCGCCCAGCCGTTCCGCGTCACCTTGTTGCGAACGCTCCATTCGAACACGGCAAAGCTGGTCATCAGGACCATGAAGGCCTTGTGCTGGATGAACTCTGGGTCGCGCAAGGAGTCGGCCAGCGACAGGCTTCCGGTCGGCCAGCTTTCGGCCTCAGAGCGCATGAACAGGGCGCCGGCCAGCACTATCAACAGCAGCGGCCAGTGCCGCGCCCATGGCGCCTTCCCGGTCTTGTCCAGCAGCACCAGGATGCCCATGACGAGGACGATCAGCCCAGCCAGATGATGGTTGTATTCGGACCAGGCGATGTCGTGGGCGTTGCGCGGCAGCGGCGTGCCGGAGCCGGGCACATAGGCTTGCAGGGTCGGCGCCTGGTGCCGGGCTCTTTCCTCATCGAGCGTCTTCTGCTCCTGGTAGAAGGCGAGGCTGCCGCGGCTCGGGCTGGTGAGGCTCGGCCATTTCGGAACCAGCCGCTCGCCGATCTCGGCCAGGCTTACGCGGTCGTGCGTCAGGTCCGCCGCCGGCGGCAGCGATGTCATCGACGCGGCAACGAAAAAGATGGTGATCCCGACCCCGAGCTCCACTTCCGCGAACCGCCGCAGGCGCAGGACCGGCCCGGACGGGTCCGTCGCCAGGCTGCGCACCACGCGGAAGTTGCCGTAGCCGAGCGCGAGCAGGCCGAAGAACAGCGTGATCTTCGTCCCCAGCATCATGCCATACGCGGTGCCGTACATCGCCTCGATGCTGCCGACGTAGTAGATCAGCATCGCGACGCCGGAGATTGTGATCGCCGCGACCGACGCTGCCGAAAGCGTGGAATAGCGCGTGCCGACCTGGGTCCGGGCCGCCCCTGCCGGGAGCCTTCCCATGGCCGAGAGGAAGCAAGGCAGCCCGCCGATCCAGAGCGCGGCCCCGGCGTGGTGCAGCGCCGTCACGGCGATCAGCAGCCCGCGCGCCTCGATCCGCGCCATCGCGTGGCTGGTGGCGACCCCGGCCGCGAGATCGATCAGGGCCAGGATCGCCAGAAGTGAAATGCTGGGGCCGCGCCGAAAAAGCAGGATCAGCATCAGGCCGGCATTCACGATTCGCACCATCTGCGCCATCGCGAAATCGCCGCCAATTGCCTCCCCGACCGAGATCTCGGCGGTGCCTGCCAGGATCGTGACCTGCATCGCCAGCAGCACCGAAACCGAGACCAGCAGGGCCCAGGCGAACCGGCGCGTCAACTGGATGGTGCGCGGGGCAAGCGGACTTGCGCCGCAGCGGGCATCAAGCGGCGCCGCGATGAAGACCAGGAAGCCGATGCCGCCCAGGGTCAGGCACTGCGCGGTGCGAACGATTCCCGAAAGCAGAACCGTCGCGAACCCGAAGATGTCGAGCAGCAGGTCCATGGCCGTGGCTGGATCAGGCCGCGACCTTGAAGGGGATGTCGCCGCGCGTGATATGACCATCGATCGCAAGCACCTGCCAGCGCAGGACGTAGTCTCCGATGGCGAGATCGCGGGTCGTCGCGGTCAGGATGTTGGGTTCGCCTCCCTGGTCGATCACGACCTCGGACTTCGCGCCGTCGGGCGCGGTCAGCTGCAGCCGGGAGCGCTGCTTGTCGATGCGCGAATTGAATTCCAGCCGGATCGCCAGCTTGCCCGGCTTGACCTGTTCATCGGCCGTCGGCGCAGCCGAGACGATCACCGCATGGGCCATGGCCGGCACCGCCGCCATCTCGCAAAGCGCCAGCGCGATCATGGCGCTTGCCAGATTTCGTATATATTTCCGCATCTTGTACTTCCCCAATGGACGACGGCAGGTCTTAGCAGAGCCGGCGGCGCTTGTCATTGCGGCGATGCGGCGGCGGGCGCCCCGAACGCCGCTGCCGCATCGCCGTCCTTCGCTGCGATCAACCCCGTCACCCAGGTACGCAGGAACAGCCGCAGGGTGATCCCGAGCGCTTTGATGTCGGCGATCCGATAGCCGTTCCGCGCAGGGGCGAGGGTCCATTCGACCGCGACCTCGCCGAACCGGGGCACGGTGGCGGTGCCGAGGACATGCCGGTTGCCGTCCGGATCGATCCGCATATCCTCGATCGCCAGGGCCAGGCCCGGCAACTCGCGGCCAGCGCGCCGCGCGAGCGTGCCCAATTGGGCCTGGATCTCCGCCCGGACCCTCTCCATTCCGTCTTCGCCGAGCGCGCCGCGATAGCGCCCGATGGCGAACCGTGCCAGACCGGTCCAGTCCATCGAGCCGCGAATCAAGGCGTCGAGCCGGGCGTCCGCGTTCGGAGTCATGGGCGGCTGCACGAGCGCCAGGGCTGTCGCAACGGTTTCCTGCAGAAAGCGTGCGGCCGGCGTGGTGATCGGCTGCTCGTGCGCGCCCGCAGGGCGGCCCAGGAGCGCGACAAGCGCGAAGATGGTCATCAGGCGTCGCGACGCGGCGCGAATTTGACTTGCACGCATGGTTCCGGCACATCGTGCCGCAGCCTGGGCGCGCGCGAAAGGGGGATTGGTGCGGTTGAATCTGGTGACGGGCGGATGCGGGTTCATCGGCCGCCATCTGGTGGGGCAGCTTGCGGCCCGCGGCGAGCGGGTGCGCGTGCTCGACCTGCGGCCGCTCAGTCCCGCCATGGAGGGCGTCGAGCAGGTCGTCGGCTCCATCACCGACCCGGCCACGGTGGCGCGCGCAGTCGATGGCTGCGAACGCGTGTTCCACCTTGCCGCCAATCCCAACCTGTGGGCACCCGATCCGAAGACCTTCGACGCGGTCAATCACCAGGGCACGCGCCGCATGCTGGAGGCGGCACAGACGGCAGGCGTGCAGCGTTTAGTCTACACCTCGACGGAATCCATCTTGAAAAGCTACCGCGCGCCCAAGCAATCGGCGCGCGCGCTGATCGACGAAACGGTGGTGCTGACGCTGGATGACATGCCTGGCCCGTACTGCCGTTCCAAGTTCCTCGCGGAACAGGCGGCGCGCGAAGCGGCCGCCGGCGGGTTGCCGGTGGTAATCGTCAATCCGACCATGCCGATCGGTCCCGGCGACGATCTGCTGACGCCGCCCAGCCGGATGATCCTCGGCTTCCTCAACGGCGAGACGCCAGCCTATCTCGATTGCGAGTTCAACATCGTCGATGCGCGCGACGTCGCGGCTGGCCAGATCCTGGCGGCAGAGATGGGCAGGGTGGGAGAGCGCTACATCCTCGGCAACGTCAATCTGGGGCTGGGGGAGTTGCTGGAGAAGCTGCATCGCCTCACCGGGCTGCCGATGCCGCGCACGCGCGTGCCCTACGCCCTGGCGCTGGCGTCCGCAATGGTGAGCGAAGGGATCGCCGCGGTGACGCGCAAGCCGCCGATGGCGCCGTTGACCGGCGTGCGCCTCGCGCGCACCTCGATGGCGTTCGACAGCAGCAAGGCACGCAGCGAGCTTGGCTGGTCGTGCCGGCCGCCGGAGGAATCCCTGCGAGACGCGATCGACTGGATGTCAGGGCGTCGGTTGCTGCGGCGTCCCGTTGCCCTGGCTGTTGCCTGAACTGACGGTGGTAATGGCGGGCGGCGCGACGCCTTCGGGCACGTTGTAGATGAAGCCGGAGGCCGGATAGATGCGGCCCCACATCCGCGCGTCCTTGTTCCAGAACCGGAGTTGGCTCCAGTCGTTGGCGGGGGACACGTCGATGACCGCCATCCCCGTGATGAGGGCGTCCGGCTGCCAGTTCGCATGATCGACGCGGATCTCGCGGGGGCCAACCACCGCCGCAACAACCGCCAGGTGCCCGCGCCGCAGCCGCTCGGTCTTGCGCAGCACCAGGACCGCGCCGGCGAGCGGCAGGCGGCCGCGCTGGTAGTGGCCGGCCGCGGTGTTCCACCACGTGTAGGCGTCGCCCATGATGCCGATGCCGGAGCGCTGGCGTGCGTAGGGCACGCACTCCGTCCCGATGGCCGGTTTGACGGCGTAGGCTTGCAGTTGCGCGAGCGGAAGGCCGGGCTCGACTGGAGGCACCGGCACCGCATGGGGCGCCGGCTCCTTCGGCGGCGCGCAGCCGGCCAGCAGGATAAGTGCGGCCAAACGACCCACCTGCCACCGCCGCCGATGTTGTCCGGTCTTCCGGTCCGCGCTCATATCCCGTTGGAATTCCTGCCATTTAGCGGCGCGCGACCTTCCGGTGGATTGGTCAGCCCGCGACTCTCAGGACGCAAACCCGGCGATCCTAGTCGAATTCTGGATAGTCAAAAAGACCCCAGGAAATACCATGAAAACCAGCGGGAGACATCCGGGCCAGATTGGAGTGGCTCGTTCGACTGTCTCAATTGCGTCATTCATCGCGCGACCAGAGTGCTCGCGTGCCGGGTGAAAAAGCGAGAGCAAAGCCGGCGCCGCTTGGTGCTGGGCTTTATCTACACTTCATCCGAGTGAATTGACATTGGCCGGTGGACAATCGGTCTCGGCCCAGGCATTTACATCGGATGGGATTGGTGCAGCGCACACGGAGCGTGCGCCACAGGTCATGCAACGACAGAAGCCTGCGGAGGGAGCCCATGAACATTCACGAGTATCAGGCCAAGCAATTGCTGCGGCGCTATGGCGTGCCGGTGCCGCGCGGCGATGTCGCGCATAACCCGGCGGAGGCGGAGACCATCGCCGAAGAGCTGGACGGTCCGGTCTGGGTCGTGAAAGCGCAGATCCATGCCGGCGGCCGCGGCAAGGCGGGCGGCGTGAAGATCTGCCGCTCGGTCAAGGAGGTGGTGGCCAGCGCCGACAAGCTGCTGGGCAGCCATCTGGTCACCCACCAGACCGGCCCGCAGGGCAAGGAAGTCAAGAAGGTCTACATCGAGCAGGGCAGCGACATCGCGCGCGAGCTCTATGTCGCGCAGCTCATCGACCGCACGACCGGCGGCGTCGCCGTGATCGCGTCGACCGAAGGCGGCATGGATATCGAGGAGGTGGCGGCCAGGCATCCGGACAAGATCATCCGCCTGTCGCTGCCGCCGGCGACGCCGATGCGCGCGTTCCAGGCGCGCAACATCGCCTTCCAGCTCGACCTCAAGGAGCGCGAGGTGCACAAGTTCGTGCGCCTGTTGATGGCGATGAACAAGGCGTTCCGCGAGCTCGATGCGACCCTGGTGGAGATCAACCCGCTGGTCGTCACCAAGTCGAACCGCCTGATCGCGCTCGACTGCAAGATGACGTTCGACGAGAACGCGCTGTTCCGGCACCACGACGTGCAGGACATGCGCGACGAGAACGAGATGGACCCGCTCGAGCTCGAAGCCTCGCGCCACGATCTCAACTACGTGAAGCTGGACGGCGACATCGGCTGCATGGTGAACGGCGCAGGCCTCGCCATGGCGACCATGGACATCATCCAGCATTACGGCGGCGAGCCGGCGAACTTCATGGACATAGCAGGCGCCGCCACCAAGGAGCGCGTCGCCTGCGCCTTCAAGCTGATCTTCAACGATCCCGCCGTGAAGGGCATCCTGGTGAACGTGTTCGGCGGCATGATGCGCTGCAACTCCATCGCCGAAGGGATTGTCGGCGCCGCGCGCGAGGTCGGGCTCGACCGGCCGCTGGTGGTGCGTCTCGAAGGCACCAACGTGGAGCTGGGCCGCAAGATCCTGCAGGAGTCCGGCCTGCCGATCATCACCGCCACCACCTTGTCGGATGCGGCCGGCAAGATCGTTCACGCCGTGCAGGGGAGGGCCTAGCCATGTCGATCCTCGTCAACAAGGCGACCAAGGTCATCTGCCAGGGTTTCACCGGAACCCAGGGCACGTTCCATTCGCAGCAGGCGATCGAATACGGCACCAACATGGTGGGCGGCGTGACGCCGGGCAAAGGCGGCTCGCAGCATCTCGGCCTGCCGGTCTTCAACACCGTGCTGGAGGCGAAGGAGAGGACCGGGTGCGACGCCAGCGTCATCTATGTACCGCCGACCTATGCCATGGATTCGATCCTCGAAGCGATCGACGCAGGGATCGAGGTGATCGTGGCCGTCACGGACGGCGTGCCGGTGCAGGACATGGCGCGCATCAAGAAGGAGCTGAAATACTCCAGATCGCGGGTGATCGGCCCCAATTGCCCCGGCATCATCACGCCCAACGAATGCAAGATGGGGATCATGCCTGGCTACGTTCACACGCCCGGCCGGGTCGGCATCGTGTCGCGCTCCGGCACGCTGAGCTACGAGGCGGCGACTCAGACGACGGCGGCGGGCCTCGGTCAGTCGACCGTGGTCGGGATCGGCGGCGATCCGGTCAACGGATCGAACTTTGTCGACATCCTCGAGCTGTTCCTGGCCGACGAGAAAACCGACGCGATCATCCTGATCGGCGAGATCGGCGGCACGCCGGAGATCGACGCGGCGGAGTTCCTGAAGCGCGCCAAGCGCAGGAAGCCGGTGGTCGGTTTCATCGCGGGCCGCGCCGCGCCTCCGGGCCGCCGCATGGGCCATGCCGGCGCCATCGTCTCCGGCGGCGGCGAGAGCGCCGCGGAGAAGATCGAGGCCCTGCGCTCTGCCGGCATCATCATCACGCCCTCGCCGGCGGAACTGGGCTCCACCATGCTGCAGGCCCTCGGGAAGGCGGCGGCCTGAGCCGCAAGAAGTAAGCATGGCGGTAGAAGTGCACGCTAAACCCCTCCCCCGAGGCGGGGGAGGGTAGGGTGGGGGCGACGGCGGTTCCGCTCGACACAGTTTTCGCCCGAGAGAACAACCCCCACCCCAACCCTCCCCCAGCTTGGGGGAGGGGGAACTATGTGATGGTTGATTGACGGCGATAGGCCGGGAAACAGGGGACGGAATGGCAAAGGGAGCCGGAAGACAGAAACAGCCCGCGGCGCGGATGGCGCTGCGCGCGACCGAGCAGATCGCCCTGCCGCGCAACGGCCGCAAAGCCGTGCGCGACGATCTGCCGGCCGACGTTCGTGCCTTTCCGGACTCCGCTTTGCTCGATCCCGCCGCGCTCGAGAAAGATCTCGGCCATCTGTTCGGCACGCTGGGCGATCTGCGCGAGCGCAATCCGTTCGGCAACTCGGTTAAGCTGCTGGCGCTGGAGCTCGGCAAGCGGCTGGATGCCCATGCACTCTCCTATGGCGACATCGAGCGGCTGATCCAGCAGCTGACGGCCGAGGCGTATGCCCACCGCGCCGAGCGCCTGGCCTCCTATCTCGGCGAGCGCGACGAGGCGAAGAACGAGGCCGCGATCCGCGCTGCCGTGCGCCGCGTTGCCCTCGCAAGCGATGCCAAGGGCAAGAAGCCGACGCCGCGCCCGTTCGCCGAGTTCCAGGCGGTGCTGGAGCGCGAGCTGTTCGGCATCGTCATCACGGCCCATCCGACGTTCAGCCAGTCGACCGAGATGCTGCGCAACCTCGCCGAGCTGGCGATGGAGCGCGACAGCGCCGGCAACAAGCTGAACGCCAAGGAGCGGGCACGTCGCCTTACCGCGGCCCGCACGGTCGAGCATCGCCCTCCGGTGCAGCTCGACCTCGCCTACGAGCACAAGCTGTCGATCGAGGCGATCGGCAACATCCAGCGCGCGTTGCGCCGCGTCTACGATATCGTGTTCGACGTGGCGGCGGAGCTCTATCCCAGGGAATGGGAGCAGCTTCGACCCCGGTTGCTGACCATCGCGAGCTGGGTCGGATACGACCTCGACGGCCGCTCCGACATCAAGTGGAGCGATACCCTGTTCAAGCGCCTGCGCGTGCAGACCGCTCAGCTCGCGCAGTATCTCGAGATCATCGAGGAGCTGCGCGCCCAGAAGCCGCGCGGCGAGAACGGCGTCGACCTCGCGCACCTGATGGAGCTGCTGGAAAGCCGGCTGGCACTCGCCATCAAGGAGGCGGACGACGAGATCGAGGTGTTCCAGCAGAGCGATTCCGACCCCAGGACCTGGGCCGAGCAGGTGCGGCGCCTCGCCAAGCGCATGCATGAGAGCCGTCACCTGCGCCTGATCGAATCGGGGCAGCTGCTGGAGCTGATCGAGCGGGCGCTGGAGCTTTCCACCCGCGCGGCGGAGCGGCGCAAGCTGCTGATCCTGCGGGCCGAGCTCACCAATCACGGGCTCGGCATGGCGCACACGCACGTGCGGCTGAACGCGGTGCAGATCCACAATGCCGTGCGCAAGCTGATCGACATGGAGACCGAGCCGGACGACCCGGCCCGCAAGCGCTCCTATCTGGCGGCGGTCGGCAGACTGCTGCGCGAGGTGAAGCCGATCCGCATCAACTTCGCCTCGATCCTGGCTGAGCGCACCTCGGCCAAGCGACTGTTCATGATCGTCGCGCAGATGCTGAAATACATCGATGCGACCACGCCGGTGCGGTTCCTGATCGCGGAGACGGAATCGCCGCTGACGCTGCTTGCCGCGCTCTACTTCGCGAAGCTGTTCGGGGTCGAGGCCAGGGTCGACATCTCGCCCCTGTTTGAGACCACCAAGGCTTTCGCCCTCGGCGTGCGGGTGATCGACGAGTGCCTGCAGAATCCGGACTTCGCCGCCTATGTGCGGCAGCGCGGGCGGCTCTGCATCCAGACCGGCTTCTCGGATGCCGGCCGGCATCTCGGCCAGACGGTGGCCGCCATCTCGGTCGAATGGCTGCGGTTGCGCCTGGCGGACCTGCTGCGCACGCGCGGCTTCGCCGACATCGAGGTGGTGATATTCGACACCCACGGCGAATCGATCGGGCGCGGCGGGCATCCCGAGAGTTTCGTCGCGCGGCTGGAATACGCCGCTTCGCCGGCCACCCGGCGCAAGTTCCAGAATCTGGGCATCCGCGCCAAGGAGGAAGTCAGCTTCCAGGGCGGCGACGGCTATGCGCTCTTCATTACGCCGCAGATCGCCTTCGCCTCGGTGGCGCGGATCGTCGAATATGCCCTGGCGCAGCCCGGCGAGGAGGTCCTGGCCGATCCCGTCTATTCGGCCGAAGAGGACTACATCACCGAGTTCTTCATCACCATCCGCCGCTTCAACGAGCGGGTGATGGATGATCCGAACTATGCAGCGCTGCTCGATGCGTTCGGCGCGAACTTCCTCTATCCGAGCGGCTCGCGCGCGCTGAAGCGGCAGTACGACGACTTCAACCTGCGGGTCAACCTGACGCACCCGACGCAGCTGCGCGCCATTCCGCACAACGGCATTTTGCAGCAGCTCGGCGTGCTCGCGAACACGGTGGGCGGCGTGGGGCAGGCGATCGTGAAGGACCCGGAGCGGTTCCAGCGGGTCTACAAGGCGTCGCCGCGCCTGCGCCGGCTCCTCGGCATGGTGGAATGGGCGTTGGAATTCTCCGAGCTCGATGCGCTCAAGTCCTACGTCGACCTGTTCGATCCCGGCCAATGGCTGAGCCGGGCCTACCAGGCCCGCGACGCGCACCATGCGTGGGAGCTGCGCCGCGTGGCCGAGCACCTCGAAGGCGAGGGCGTCCACGAGAAGCTGGTCAAGATCTATCGCGTGTTCCAGCGCGACATGCTGGATCTGCGCGACGGCCTTGCCGTTATCGACGGACCGAAGCCGAAGCTGCCGCAGCAGGCGCGCCTCACGCTGCGGCTGATGCACGGCATCCGCATCGGCCTCCTGATGCGGCTGTTCGCGCTCGCCACCCACATCCCCGACTTCTCGGTGCAGCACAACATCTCGCGCGAGCAGCTGGTCAGCCGGGTCGTGCATCTGGAGATCGAGGACACGATCCGCAAGCTGGCGGTCATCTTCCCCAAGGTCGAGCAGGAGAAGTTCGAAGGCGATTTCGGCGAGGTCGCAACCTATGTCGGCGACTGGCACCAGACCTACGAGCGCGAGCACCAGCTCATCTTCCAGCCGATCGCCGGCCTCTATACGCTGGTGCGGCGCATCGGCTCCGGCATCATTCACGTCATCGGGGCCATTGGGTAGGCCATCCAGCAATACGCGGTTACTCCTCCCGTCATCCCGGCCTTGAGCCGGGATCCATTTGGCAGTCGCACATGCGGCCGAGGAACGGTCGCGCGAAGCCTGTCCTTGGGCCGCGCGTAGCGCGGACCCGAGGGCTTGGCGGAGCGACGGAAGGAAATGAGGTGGGCCTACGCTTTTGTCAGCGTGATCTCCACGCTGTGCACCGCCGAACTGTCCGCCATATCCGCCTTGCGCCCTGGATTCAGCGCGTTGATGTTGGCGCGCCGGTGGGAGAGTTTGGGCCAGCGGCTTTTGTGGGCGAGGGCGACGCCGGCAGGCACGATATCGGCAATGGCAAGACGCAGCTCCAGCCGGCCGGTCTCGTTCGCGGCGACAACCGTATCGCCGTCGCGCAGCCCGAGGCGTGCCGTATCGGCGGCGTTGAGGGTGATGGTCTCCGGTCCGAGTTTGTCGGCGATCTTCGGGTCGGCGTTGTAGCTGCTGTTCATCAACCACGGTGAAGCGGGCGAAAGCAGGCGCAGCCTGCCGACGCGCGGCCGTGGATCCGCGAGCGGCTGCGGCAGGCGCGGATGGCCATCGGCCGCCGCCGCCTCGCTCGCGATCTCGATCCGGCCGCTCGGGGTCGGGAAGGCGAGGTCGGCGAACTGCGGCACCGGCCCGGGCCGGATGTCCACGGTGCCCTTGGCGGCGAGGCCCGCGAAATCCTCAATGCCCGCTTGCCGGCACAGGGCATCCAGCATGGTGCGGTCGTCCTCGAACAATTCCGGCCCGGCATAGCCCATTGCCTTTGCGAGGCGGCGGAAGATCTCCTGGTTCGGCAGCGCCTCGCCCATCGGCTCCAGCGCTTTCGCCTGCGCCGAAATCGAAAGATGGAAATAGGGCGCGATCAGGTCGTCGAACTCCAGGAAGCCCGCGGCGGGCAGCACGAAATCCGCGAAGTCGGTCGTGTCGGTCGGGAAAGGATCGATCGCGACGTGGAAAAGGCGCTCGTCGCGCAGCACGCGATGCAGGCGCGCCTGGTCCGGATTGGAGGCGGCGATGTTGATGTTCCAGGTGATGAGCGCCTGCGCCTTGGCGGGATCGGACAAGGTCGCCACCAGATCCATGTGGCTGATCTTGCGCTTCGCGCCCCGG
>DASSBF010000010.1:0-2663 GCA_035699005.1 Dongiaceae bacterium | reverse complement strand
TGGACTGTTCGGTAGCGGCGGCGCAGGCGGGAACGGCGGAGTGGGCGGCAATGGCGGCGCGGGCGGCAACGGCGGCAATGGCGGCGCGGGCGGACTGATCGGCAACGGCGGCGCAGGCGGCAACGGCGGCAACGGCGGAGTGGGCGGCGCGGGCGGCGATGGGGGCGCGGGCGGTTAGGACTGACCCAAGATCCGGAGTGGATCGGTCCAGCGTCGCCTCGACAGGGCGGGATGCGATTCCATCGGGCTCCAGCCCTATTGGGCCGGCTGCGCTTGCCGAGGCCGAACCGGCGTCCGCTTCAGGCGAAAATGTTCCAGGGCTTCAACGTTCATTGCCTTGAACTCGCCGGTCTACTAGGCTGTTGAATGAACGTTCGTTCATTCATTCCTGGAGGCGGCCATGAGCGATTCGGCGAAATCCGGGATCGCGCGCTTCACACGCGATCCGTCGCGCTCCGCGGCCCTGCCAGGCCATCTCTACAGCGACCCCGCGGTGTTCGCGGAGGAGAAGCGGCGGCTGTTCTACAAGAGCTGGCAGGTGGTGGCGCACGACAGCGAGCTGCCGAACGCGGGCGACTACGTGGTCGCGACCATCGTCGACCAGAGCGTATTCGTGCTGCGCGGCGCCGATGGCGTGGTGCGGGCATTTTTCAACGTGTGCCAGCACCGGGCGCATGAGCTGCTGAAGGGCAGGGGCAACGCCAGATCGGCGATCGTGTGTCCGTATCATGCCTGGAGCTACGAACTGGACGGCAGCCTGCGCAGCGCGCGGGCGACCCGCGGAATGCCGGACTTCGACCCCAAGGAATACGGCCTCGCGCCGGTGCGCCTGGAGCGGCATCTCGGCTTCCTGTTCGTCAATCTCGATGCCGGCGCGCCCTCCCTCGGCGATCTCGCCGGCGGCATGTTCGAGGACATGGCGCGAGACATGCCGTGGCTGGGCGCGCTCGCCTTCAACGCGCACCATTCGTTCACCGGATCGCAGGGAACGGTGCTCGAGGCCAACTGGAAGGTGATGGCGGAGAACTGCCTCGAATGCTACCACTGCGGCCCCGCGCACAAAGCCTATGCCGACATGATCGATGTCGGCCGCTATGCGCTGACCCGCCATGGCGCCTGGATGAAAAGCGCGGCGCCGCTCCGGCGCGGCGACAGCAGCGCCTATCGCGTCGGGCCGGACGAGCCGGTGCGGTTCAACGCGTTCTGGCACCTGTTCCCGAACATCGAGTTCGGCGTCATGCCGGGAGCGCGCGCCTTGTCGGCATTCTACTTCGTCCCGATCGACGCCGAGCGGACGCGGATCTGCTGGTCCATCCTGACCGTGCCGGGCGAGAGATTGTCCGAGGACCGGCTGAACTATCTCGGCAAGGTGCTGTGGCCGGAGGATGCCGCGATCTGCGAATCCGTGCATCGCGGGCTCAAATCCCTTGGCTATCGCCAGGGACGTTTCATCGCGTGCGATGAACACGCCAGCATCAGCGAGATCAATGTCCACGCGTTCCAGCGCCAATACGCGGCGGCGATGGGATTGTGAGAGCCGACGCGGCGCGCGGCATGTGACTGCCCTCTCATTGTCATCGGGGCGCGATGGGCCTAGCCTTCTCCCCGGTCTCATGACAAGGGAGGAAGGCCATGGCCAAATACATCCTTCTGGTGAATTGGACCGATCAGGGGGTCCGCAACGTCAAGGACTCGCCCAAGCGCCTTGATGCCGCGCGCAAGCTGGCCGAGACGGCGGGCGCCAGGATGGGCGACTTCTACATGACCATGGGCGGCTACGACATGGTGGCGCATCTGGAGGCTCCGGATGACGCCACGGTGGCGAAGTTCGTGCTGAACCTGGCGGCCGGCGGCAATGTACGCACCCAGACTCTGAAGGCGTTCTCCGAGGACGAGTATCGTAAAATCCTAGCCGCCGCCTGACGTTAGCGCCGGTCCGGGAGCATCGGGCCAGGGTCCGTGGGACGTGGCAATGGTGGCATTGCCGCGCGGGAATGCGCTACTGTGCTCGGCAGCAACCGACTATCCGAGCGCGCGATGAACCTGCCCGAGGGCCTGACCGACCGCACCACCAGGATCGATGTGGCCGCCCTGGTCATGGCCGGGGTCGGGCTGCTCGTGGTGCTGCAGCTCGGGCTGCTGGCGGCGCTGCTCGCCGGATTGCTGGCGCATCAATGCGCCTACCTGCTGGCGGCGCGCCACCGGCAGGTGGGGGTTTCGCGGCTCGGCGGCAAGCTTATCGCCCTCAGCATCCTGGGCGGCGTCTTCATCGTCCTGCTGGTCTACGGCACCGTCAGCCTTGCCAACCTGCTGACCGGCATGACCGGCACCAACGAGGGCGTCGGCCCGCTGATGCAGGAGATGGCCAACGCCATCGATTCCGCCCGCACCCACTTCCCGGCCTGGGTCCAGCCCTACCTGCCGGCCAATGTCGACGAGCTGGAATCGCAGGCCGCGAGTTGGCTGCGCCAGCATGCCGGCGCGCTCGGCAATATCGGCGAGCGGCTGGGCAAGCTGCTGGTGCATGTGATGATCGGCCTCATCATCGGCGGCATGATCGTGCTCGCCGACCCGACCCAGGGCTACCGGCCTGGCCGGTCGCCGGGGCCGCTGGCCAGTGCGCTGGAGGCGCGCGTGACCCTGCTGGGCCGCGCCTTCCGCCG
>DASSBF010000009.1:0-62468 GCA_035699005.1 Dongiaceae bacterium | reverse complement strand
TGGTGATGCCGGGCGACAACGTGTCGATGGAGGTGCACCTGATCGCGCCGATCGCGATGGACGAGGGCCTGCGCTTCGCGATCCGCGAAGGCGGACGAACCGTCGGCGCCGGCGTCGTCGCCAGCATCATAGAGTAAGGGCATCGTGGCCCTCAAAGGCCGAATATGCCCGGGATTGGTCGTTCCGGCGGCAGCGAAAGCGGTCGCCGGATCGGCGTCAGAAGGAGAACCCGGCGCGCCATAGGAGTGTAGCTCAACTGGTAGAGCACCGGTCTCCAAAACCGGGGGTTGGGGGTTCGAGCCCCTCCACTCCTGCCAGCGGTCTCCCAGGCCAGTCACGGGCGGATCGCAGCGCGCGCCACAGGTTCGAGGTATGGGTTCGAATGGAATTGGTCAGGAACTAGATGGCAAAGATCAGTCCGGTTGAGTTCGGCCGTCAGGTCAATATCGAGCGCAAGAAGATCACCTGGCCGAGCTGGAAGGAGACCTGGGTCACCACCGCGATGGTGTTCGCGATGGTCGTGCTCGCGTCGGTCTTCTTCCTGGTCGTGGATTACGTCCTCGGCACTGGCGTGACCTATTTGTTGGGGATGTGGAAGTAAGTCGATGGCGCACCGCTGGTATGTCGTGCACGTCTATTCGGGCTTCGAGCGCAAGATCGCGCAGTCGCTCCGCGAGCAGGCCGTGCAGAAGGGTATGGACAAGCTGATCACCGACGTCCTGGTTCCGGCCGAGGAAGTGGTGGAAGTGCGTCGCGGGTCCAAGGTGAACACGGAGCGCAAGTTCTTCCCCGGCTACGTGCTGGTGAAGATGGAGCTGACCGACGACACCTGGCACCTGATCATGAACACGCCCAAGGTGACCGGTTTCCTCGGCGCCAAGGGCAAGCCCTCGCCGATCAGCGAGGCGGAAGCGCTGCGCATCCTGCACCAGGTGCAGGAAGGCGTGGAGCGGCCGAAGCGCGCCATCATCTACGAGATCGGCGAGCAGGTGCGGGTCAACGATGGCCCCTTCACCTCGTTCACCGGATTCGTCGAGGAGGTGGACGAGGAGAAGGGCCGCCTCAAGGTGGCGGTCTCGATCTTCGGCCGCGCGACGCCGGTGGAACTGGAATACGGACAGGTCGAGAAGGTCTGACCTTCTGGAGCTGCGGAGAACCGCGCGGCGACGGTTTCGCCGGGACATGCGGGAGGCCAGCCAAGTGCCGCACCGCGAACCTGGGGACCGGTGAGGTCCACTGAGGTAGGACATGGCAAAGAAGATCGAAGGCTACATCAAGTTGCAGATACCGGCCGGCAAGGCCAATCCGTCCCCGCCGGTCGGTCCGGCGCTGGGCCAGCGCGGCCTGAACATCATGCAGTTCTGCAAGGAGTTCAACGCGGCGACCCAGCAATTGGAACAGGGCATGCCGATCCCGGTGGTGATCACGGCCTTTTCGGACCGTTCGTTCACCTTCGTCACCAAGACGCCGCCCGCCAGCTACTATCTGAAAAAGGCGGCGAAGGTCGAGAAGGGCTCGCAGACCACCGGCCGCGGCTTCGTCGGGCAGGTGACCATGGCGCAGTGCCGCGAGATCGCCAAGCAGAAGATGGCCGATCTCAACGCGCACGACCTCGAACATGCGGCGCAGATGATCAAAGGCTCTGCCCGTTCCATGGGCCTCGAAGTGGTGGGGGACTAGGCGATGGCCGGCAAGAAATACAAGGCGGCGCTCGCGAGCATCGATCGCGACAAGTTCTACGGCGTCGAAGAGGCCGTGAAGCTGATCAAGGCGGGCGCCAAGGCGAAGTTCGACGAGACCATCGAGATCGCGATGAATCTCGGCATCGACCCGCGCCACTCGGACCAGAACGTCCGCGGCGTGGTGAGCCTGCCGAACGGCACCGGCAAGGCGCTGCGCGTCGCCGTGTTCGCCAAGGGCGAAAAGGCCGAGCTCGCGAAGAAAGCGGGCGCGGACATCGTCGGCGCCGACGATCTGGCCGAGAAGGTGCAGGCGGGTCAGATGGATTTCGACCGCGTCATTGCCACGCCCGACATGATGGTGACCGTCGGCAAGCTGGGCAAGGTCCTGGGTCCGCGCGGCCTGATGCCGAACCCGAAGCTCGGCACGGTGACCAACGACGTGGCCGAGGCGATCAAGGCCGCCAAGGGCGGTCAGGTGGAGTTTCGCGCCGAGAAGGCCGGCTTGATCCACGCCGGCGTCGGCAAGGCCAGCTTCAGCGAGAAGGCGCTGGTGGAGAACGTGAAGGCATTCGTGTCGGCGATCAACAAGGCGAAGCCGTCCGGATCCAAGGGCACCTACATCAAGAAGGTGTCGATCACGTCGACCATGGGCCCCGGCGTGAAGCTGGAGGTGAGTTCGATCGTCGGCTGACGCCGACGGATGATGAGTTGGAGAGTTTCGTCGCGGCGGCCCACGGGCAATTCCGGGGTCATCGCGGCGATCGGAGGGGGCAACCTCTCCACCCTGTCCGAGACTGCAGGTCCCCAATCCGATCCGTCGGGGCGGGGGTAATGAGGCAATCGCCTGCAATAGACGGGAGTTGAACCGAATTTCGTTCGAGGCCGGACAACCCCGCCAGGGTTTCCCGGGTTCCCTGGGCGAAGCGCGGCTTGAGCTTCTGGGACAGGCAAACCGGATCTTCCGGCTTTGCCCGACCGGGCAAGGATCGAAAGGTCCAAGCGCAACCGGGTGCGGTGAATGGTTCATCGCATCCAGATTCGGAGACGAACAGTGGACCGACCTGGCAAAGAGTTGCTGGTCACTGCTCTGCAGAATGCCTTGAGCGACGCCAACCTGGTGGTCATCACCAAGCAGGCGGGCCTCACGGTGGCCGAAGTGAGCGATCTTCGGCGCAGGATGCGGAATGCAGGGGCCGGCTACAAAGTCGCTAAGAATCGGCTGGCACAGCGCGCTCTGAAAGGCACGAAGTACGAAGGCCTGGACAAGCTGTTCAAGGGGCCGACCGCCATCGCTTACTCAAGCGATCCGGTCGCCGCGGCGAAGGTCGCGGTCACCTACGCGAACAGCAACGAGAAGCTCACCATCGTCGGCGGATCGATGGGCGCGGACATCTTGAGTCCCGATGGGATCAAGGCGCTCGCGACCCTGCCGTCGCTCGACGAGCTTCGCGCCAAGCTGGCCCGCATGCTGCAGACCCCGGCGACCCGCGTCGCCACCGTTCTGCAGGCGCCGGCCGGCCAACTGGCGCGGGTCTTCGGGGCTTATGCCAAGAAGGGCGAGACCGCGTGACGGTCGGTTCTTCAAGAGGTTCCGAATTGAAGTTCAAGCAACGCGTTACGAGATAAGCCTAGGAGAACAGAAATGGCTGATTTGCAGAAGTTGGTGGACGAGCTCTCGAAGCTAACCGTGCTCGAGGCCGCCGAGCTTTCCAAGAAGCTCGAAGAGGCGTGGGGCGTTTCGGCTGCCGCGCCGGTCGCGGTCGCCGCTGTTGGCGGTGGCGCCGCAGCGGCTCCGGCCGAGGAGAAGACCGAGTTCACCGTCGTCCTGGTCGAGGGCGGCGAGAAGAAGATCAACGTGATCAAGGAAGTCCGCGCCATCACCAGCCTCGGCCTGAAGGAAGCCAAGGACCTGGTCGAAGGTGCGCCGAAGGCGGTGAAGGAAGGCGTCAGCAAGCAGGAAGCCGCCGACATCAAGAAGAAGCTGGAAGACGCCGGCGCCAAGGTCGAGCTGAAGTAGGGCTTTCAGCGGAGTTGTTCGAACGGGGAAGCGCCGGTTTCGCGATCGGCGCTTCCCGCGTCCTCAAGTGATAGGAAATTGCGCCGTTCCGATCGGCGCGAACAATGGGTCGGACCAGCGGTCGGGGCGCCTCGGACCGCTGGAAGAGGGCAAAGAGGCCAAGGAATTCGGGCGCCGGACTCTGGATTCGGGCCCTATCGCATCGGATTGGCAAGCGCGGCGGACGCGTCGCGCTTCGAGGAAGACAGAGGTCGCTGATGACAAAACCTTTCACCGGACGCAAGCGCATTCGCAAGGATTTCGGCCGTATCGGCGAGATCACGCGGATGCCGAACCTGATCGAAGTGCAGAAGAGCTCGTACGATCAGTTCCTTCAGATCGGCGTTCCGGCTGAGAAGCGCGAGAGCATCGGGTTGCAGGAAGTGTTCCGCTCGGTGTTCCCGATCAAGGACTTTTCCGAGAAGGCGGAACTGCAGTTCGTCCGCTACGAACTGGAAGAGCCGAAATACGATGTCGAGGAATGCCAGCAGCGCGGCATGACGTTCGCCGCGCCGCTGAAGGTGACGCTGCGGCTGGTCGTGTGGGATCACGACGAGGAGACCGGCGCGCGCTCGATCCGCGACATCAAGGAGCAGGACGTCTACATGGGCGACATGCCGCTCATGACCTCCAGCGGCACCTTCGTCGTCGCCGGAACCGAGCGCGTGGTGGTCAGCCAGATGCACCGCTCGCCGGGGGTGTTCTTCGACCACGACAAGGGCAAGACCCATTCCAGCGGCAAGTATCTGTTCGCCGCCCGCGTCATCCCGTACCGCGGCTCGTGGCTCGATTTCGAGTTCGATGCCAAGGACCTTGTCTATGTGCGCATCGACCGCCGGCGCAAGCTGCCGGCGACCACACTGCTGCTTGCCCTCTGGAGCAAGGGGGTCGAGCAGAAGCTCGCCAAGGGCGGCGAGCTGACGGACGAGGACCGCCGCTTCGGCGGCATGTCGGCGGAAGAGATCCTGAACTTCTTCTACAGCCAGATGGTGTTCACCAAGGGCAAGAAGGGCTGGACCACGCCGTTTGAGCCGGAGCGCATGAAGGGCGTGAAGCTGGCGGCCGACCTGGTCGACGCCAAGAGCGGCAAGGCGGTGGCGGAAGCCGGCGCCAAGATGACCCCGCGCCTCGGCCGCAAGCTGCAGGAAGGCGGCCTCAAGGAAGTGCTGGTACAGCCGGAAGAGCTGCATGGCCGCTATGCCGCGATCGACATCATCAACGAGAAGACCGGCGAGATCTTCGTCGAGGCCGGCTCGGAGATCACCCAGGCGCTGCTCGAGCAGCTCGAGCAGGCGAACGTGAAGGATCTGCCGACCCTCGGCATCGATCACGTCAATGTCGGTCCCTACATGCGCAACACGCTGATGGCCGACAAGAACTCCTCGCGCGAGGAAGCGCTGATCGACATCTACCGCGTCATGCGTCCGGGCGAGCCGCCGACGCTGGACACGGCGGAGACGCTGTTCCAGGGCCTGTTCTTCGACCTGGAGCGCTATGACCTCTCGTCCGTCGGCCGCGTCAAGATGAACTCGCGCCTCAATCTCAACTCGCCGGATTCGATCCGCGTGTTGCGGAAAGAAGACGTGCTGTCGATCCTCAAGGTCCTGGTCGATCTCAAGGACGGCCGCGGCGAGATCGACGACATCGACCATCTCGGCAACCGGCGCGTCCGGTCGGTCGGCGAACTGCTGGAGAACCAGTATCGTCTCGGCCTGCTGCGCATGGAGCGTGCGATCCGCGAGCGCATGAGTTCGGTCGAGATCGATACGGTGATGCCGCACGACCTCATCAACGCCAAGCCGGCGGCGGCGGCGGTGCGCGAGTTCTTCGGCTCCTCGCAGCTCTCGCAGTTCATGGACCAGACCAACCCGCTGTCGGAGATCACCCACAAGCGGCGCCTGTCGGCCCTCGGGCCGGGCGGCCTGACCCGGGAGCGCGCGGGCTTCGAGGTGCGCGACGTGCACCCGACGCATTACGGCCGCATCTGCCCGATCGAGACGCCGGAAGGCCCGAACATCGGCCTCATCAACTCGCTCGCCACCTTCGCGCGGGTGAACCAGTACGGCTTCATCGAGAGTCCGTACCGCAAGGTCGAGAAGGCGGCGGTCACCGAAGAGGTGATCTATCTCTCGGCGATGGAGGAGGGCAAATACACCATCGCGCAGGCCAACGCGCGGCTCGATGCCCGCAACAAGCTGGCGGACGACCTCATCTCCTGCCGGCGCGCGGGCGAGTTCGTCATGGCCCGGCGCGAGGACGTGCAGTATATCGACGTCAGCCCGAAGCAGCTGGTGTCGGTGGCCGCGGCGCTCATCCCGTTCCTGGAGAACGATGACGCCAACCGCGCGCTGATGGGCTCCAACATGCAGCGGCAGGCGGTGCCGCTGCTGCAGGCGGACGCCCCGCTGGTCGGCACCGGCATGGAAGGCACGGTCGCCCGCGACAGCGGCGTCGCCATCGTGGCGCGCCGCAAGGGCATCGTCGACCAGGTCGACGCCACCCGCATCGTCATCCGCGCGACCGAGGAGACCAACACCGCCGCGCCGGGTGTCGACATCTACAACCTGCTGAAGTTCCAGCGCTCCAACCAGAACACCTGCATCAACCAGCGCCCGCTGGTGAAGGTGGGCGACGTGGTGGAGAAGGGCGAGATCATCGGCGACGGTCCCTCGACCGACCTCGGCGAGTTGGCGCTCGGCCGCAACGTGCTGGTCGCCTTCATGCCGTGGAACGGCTACAACTTCGAAGACTCGATCCTGATCTCCGAGCGGATCGTGAAGGACGACGTCTTCACCTCGATCCACATCGAGGAATTCGAGGTGATGGCCCGCGACACCAAGCTGGGCCAGGAGGAAATCACCCGCGACATCCCGAACGTGGGCGAGGAAGCCCTGAAGAACCTCGACGAGGCCGGCATCGTCTATATCGGCGCCGAGGTGAAGCCGGGCGACATCCTGGTCGGCAAGGTGACGCCGAAGGGGGAAAGCCCGATGACGCCGGAGGAGAAGCTGCTGCGCGCCATCTTCGGCGAGAAGGCCTCCGACGTGCGCGACACCTCGCTGCGCCTGCCGCCGGGCGTCTCCGGGACCATCGTCGAGGTCCGCGTCTTCTCCCGCCGCGGCGTCGACAAGGACGAGCGCGCCCTGGCGATCGAACGCGCCGAGATCGAGCGCCTGGCCAAGGACCGCGACGACGAGAAGGCGATCCTGGAGCGCAACTTCTACAGCCGCTTGAAGGAGCTGCTGATGAACCAGACCGCCACCGGCGGTCCGAAGGCGCTGAAGGCCGAGACCAAGATCACGGAGAAGACGCTGTCCGAGTTCACGCCCGGCCAATGGCGCCAGATCGGCGTGAAGAACGACAAGCGCATGGCCGAGATCGAGGGCCTGAAGAAGCAGTTCGAGGACTCGGTGAAGGCCCTCGAGAAGCGCTTCGAGAACAAGGTCGAGAAGCTGCAGCGCGGCGACGAGCTGCCGCCGGGCGTCATGAAGATGGTCAAGGTGTTCGTCGCGGTGAAGCGCAAGCTGCAGCCGGGCGACAAGATGGCCGGCCGTCACGGCAACAAGGGCGTGGTTTCGCGGATCGTTCCGCCGGAGGACATGCCGTACCTCGAAGACGGCACGGCGGTCGACATCGTGCTCAACCCGCTGGGCGTGCCCAGCCGCATGAATGTCGGCCAGATCCTGGAGACGCACCTGGGCTGGGCCTGCGCCAACCTCGGCCGCCAGATCGGCCAGATGATCGATGCGGTCCACAAGGGCGACGGCAAGGCCGCCGAGCTGCGCAAGCAGCTCAAGGAAATCTATGGCGACCGCACCTACAAGTCCGACCTCATGGACCTCGAGGACGGCGAGCTGGTGGAGCTGGCGGAAGGCCTGCGCAAGGGTGTCCCCGTGGCCTCCCCTGTGTTCGACGGCGCGCGCGAGGACGACATCAATCAGATGCTGGAGCGCGCGGGCCTGAAGAACTCCGGCCAGGTCATCCTGACCGATGGGCGGACCGGCGACCGGTTCGATCGGCCGGTCACGGTCGGCTACATCTACATGCTGAAGCTGCATCACCTGGTGGACGACAAGATCCATGCGCGGTCGATCGGCCCCTACAGCCTCGTCACCCAGCAGCCGCTGGGCGGCAAGGCGCAGTTCGGCGGCCAGCGCTTCGGCGAAATGGAAGTGTGGGCGCTCGAGGCCTACGGCGCGGCCTACACGCTGCAGGAAATGTTGACGGTGAAGTCCGACGACGTCTCCGGCCGCACCAAGACCTACGAAGCGATCGTGCGCGGCGACGACAATTTCGAGGCGGGCATCCCCGAATCCTTCAACGTGTTGGTGAAGGAATTGCGGTCGCTCGGCCTCAATGTCGAACTGACGCAGAACCAGTACTGATTGATCGGATCGGCTGAGCCGGCGGGGTGGACGCACTCCGCCGGGCAAGCCTGAGGAGAAGATGATGAACAATGAATTGATGAATGTGTTCGGCCAGCCTACCGGCACGCAGACGTTCGACCAGATCCGCATCTCGATCGCCAGCCCGGAGCGCATCCGCTCCTGGTCCTATGGCGAGATCAAGAAGCCCGAGACGATCAACTACCGCACCTTCAAGCCGGAGCGCGACGGCCTGTTCTGCGCCCGCATCTTCGGCCCGATCAAGGACTACGAGTGCTTGTGCGGCAAATACAAGCGCATGAAGTACCGTGGCATCATCTGCGAGAAGTGCGGCGTCGAGGTCACGCTCTCCAAGGTGCGGCGCGACCGCATGGGCCACATCGAGCTGGCCTCGCCGGTCGCGCACATCTGGTTCCTGAAGTCGCTGCCGAGCCGCATCGGCCTCCTGCTCGACATGACGCTGAAGGATCTTGAGCGCATCCTCTATTTCGAGAACTACGTCGTCATCGAGCCGGGTCTGACGCCGCTGAAGCTGCATCAGCTCTTGACCGAGGACCAGTATCTCGACGCCCAGGACGAGTTCGGCCAGGATGCGTTCCAGGCCGGCATCGGCGCCGAGGCCCTGAAGCTCATGCTCTCGGCGATCAACCTGGAGACCGAGCGCGAGCAGATGAAGGTCGACCTGCGCGAGACCTCGTCGGAGGCCAAGCGCAAGAAGCTGGTGAAGCGCCTGAAGCTGGTCGATTCCTTCGTCGAATCCGGCTCGCGGCCGGAGTGGATGATCCTGGACGTCGTGCCGGTCATCCCGCCCGAATTGCGCCCGCTGGTGCCGCTGGACGGCGGCCGGTTCGCGACCTCGGACCTCAACGACCTCTATCGCCGCGTCATCAACCGCAACAACCGCCTGAAGCGGCTGATCGAGCTGCGCGCGCCCGACATCATTGTGCGCAACGAGAAGCGCATGCTTCAGGAATCGGTCGACGCCCTGTTCGACAACGGGCGCCGCGGCCGGGTCATCACCGGCGCCAACAAGCGCCCGCTAAAGTCGCTCAGCGACATGCTGAAGGGCAAGCAGGGACGCTTCCGCCAGAACCTGCTCGGCAAGCGCGTCGACTATTCCGGCCGCTCGGTCATCGTGGTCGGCCCGGAGCTGAAGCTGCACCAGTGCGGCCTTCCGAAGAAGATGGCGCTCGAGCTGTTCAAGCCGTTCATCTATTCGAAGCTCGAGCTCTATGCCATGGCCACCACCATCAAGGCCGCCAAGCGCATGGTCGAGAAGGAGCGTCCGGAGGTCTGGGACATCCTCGAAGAGGTGATCCGCGAGCACCCGGTTCTGCTCAATCGCGCCCCGACGCTGCACCGCCTGGGCATCCAGGCGTTCGAACCGGTGCTGATCGAAGGCAAGGCGATCCAGCTCCACCCGCTGGTCTGCACCGCGTTCAATGCGGACTTCGACGGCGACCAGATGGCGGTCCACGTGCCGCTGTCGCTGGAAGCCCAGCTCGAAGCGCGCGTGCTCATGATGTCGACCAACAACATCCTGTCGCCGGCGAACGGCAAGCCGATCATCGTGCCCTCGCAGGACATCGTGCTTGGCCTCTACTATCTCTCGATGGAAGCGGAAAAGGAGCCGGGCGAGGGCATGGCCTTCGTCAACACCGGCGAGGTGCTGCATGCGCTCGACGCCCAAAACAACGGAGCCAGGGTCCTCTCGCTGCACGCCAAGATCAAGGCGCGCGTCGACCACTATGACGACAACGGTCAGCGCGTGACCAAGGTCATCAACACCACGCCGGGCCGCATGCTGCTGTCGGAGATCCTTCCGAAGCACCCGAACGTGCCGTTCAGCCTGATCAACCGGCTTCTCACCAAGAAGGAGATCACGACCGTCATCGATTCCGTCTACCGCCACTGCGGCCAGAAGGAGACGGTGATCTTCGCCGACCGCATGATGGGCATGGGCTTCGTCCAGGCCTGCAAGGCCGGCATCTCGTTCGGCAAGGACGATCTCATCATTCCGGCGGCCAAGCAGTCGCTGGTGAAGGACGCGCAGGAGAAGGTGAAGGAGTACGAGCAGCAGTACCTCGACGGCCTCATCACCCAGGGCGAGAAATACAACAAGGTGGTGGACGTCTGGTCGAACTGCACCGAGCGCGTGGCCGAGGAGATGATGAAGGTGATGCAGAAGAACGCCTCGGGCGTCGGCATCAACTCGGTCTACATGATGGCGCATTCGGGCGCCCGCGGCTCGGCGGCGCAGATCAAGCAGCTCGCCGGCATGCGCGGGCTGATGGCAAAGCCGTCGGGCGAGATCATCGAGACGCCGATCATCTCGAACTTCAAGGAAGGCCTGACCGTGCTCGAGTATTTCAACTCGACCCACGGCGCCCGCAAGGGCCTGGCCGACACCGCCTTGAAGACCGCGAACTCGGGCTACCTGACGCGCCGCCTGGTGGACGTGGCGCAGGACGCCATCATCACCGAGGAGGATTGCGGCACCACCAACGGCCTCACCGCGCGGGCGGTGGTCGAGGGCGGCGAAGTGATCGCCGCGCTCAGCGACCGCATCCTCGGCCGCAGCGCGGCGGAGGACGTGAAGGATCCGCTCAGCGGCAAGGTCATCGTCAGGGCGGCGCAGATCATCGACGAGCCGCTGGTCGACGAGATCGAGCGTGCCGGCATCGACGTGGTGAAGATCCGCTCGGTCCTCACCTGCGATGCCAAGACGGGCGTCTGCGGCAAGTGCTACGGCCGCGACCTCGCGCGCGGCACGCCGGTCAACATCGGCGAGGCGATCGGCGTGATCGCCGCCCAGTCGATCGGCGAGCCCGGCACCCAGCTCACCATGCGCACGTTCCACATCGGCGGGGCGGCGCAGCGTGGCGCGGAGCAGAGCTCGATCGAGGCGACGATCGATTCGATCGTCGACGTGCGCAACCGCAACATCGTGATGAACAGCCAGGGCGTGCCCGTGGTGATGGGCCGCAATTGCGAGATCGTCCTGACCGACGAGCAGGGCCGCGAGCGGGCGCGTCACCGCGTTCCGTACGGCGCGCGCCTGCTGTCCGACCATAACCAGAAGGTGACCAAGGGCACCAAGCTGGCGGAGTGGGATCCGTACACCCTGCCGATCATCACCGAGCGCGAAGGCATCGTGAACTACATCGACCTGGTCGAAGGCGTGTCGATGCGCGAGGTGATGGACGAGACCACCGGCATCTCCAATCGCGTGGTCATCGACTGGAAGCAGCAGCCGCGCGGCAACGATTTGAAGCCGCGCATCACGCTGCGGGACGAGAAGGGCAATGTCATCACCCTGCCCAACGGGCTGGAGGCGCGCTACTTCATGTCCGTGGATGCCATCCTTTCGGTGGAGAACGGCGCGCACGTGAAAGCGGGCGACGTGCTGGCGCGCATCCCGCGCGAGGGCACCAAGACCCGCGACATCACCGGTGGGCTGCCGCGCGTTGCCGAGCTGTTCGAGGCCCGCAAGCCCAAGGACTTCGCGATCATCAGCGAGATCCCCGGCCGGATCGAGTTCGGCAAGGACTACAAGACCAAGCGCCGCATCGTGGTGGTGCCGGAGGATGCCTCGGAGGAATCGCGCGAGTACCTGATTCCCAAGGGCAAGCACATCTCCGTGCAGGAAGGCGACTACGTCCAGAAGGGCGACCTGCTGATGGACGGCAGCCCGGTGCCGCACGACATCCTGAACGTGATGGGGGTGGAGGCGCTCGCCACCTACCTCATCAACGAGATCCAGGAGGTCTATCGGCTGCAGGGCGTGAAGATCAACGACAAGCACATCGAGGTGATCGTCCGTCAGATGCTGCAGAAGATCGAGATCGCCGACCCGGGCGACACCACCTTCCTGGCCGGCGAGCAGGTCGACCGCTCCGAGTTCGAGGAGGAGAACGCGAAGGCGCTGAAGGACGGGGGCCGTCTGGCCAAGGGTTCGCCGGTGCTGCTCGGCATCACCAAGGCCAGCCTGCAGACGCGCTCCTTCATCTCGGCGGCCTCGTTCCAGGAGACGACGCGCGTGCTGACCGAGGCCGCGGTTTCCGGCCGGGTCGATTCGCTGATCGGCCTCAAGGAGAACGTGATCGTCGGCCGTCTGATCCCGGCCGGCACCGGCTCGGTCATGAACCGCATCAAGGCGGAAGCGGCCGAGCGCGACCGCGAGCTGGCGGCGCAGAAGCCGGCGGCCCTGCCGAGCGCCGAGCCGAAACAGGAAGTGGCATAACGCCGCAGGCGCTTCCAGAAGCGCACAGACACGGAGCGCCCGTCCTTCCCCCAGACAGCATCTGGGCGGAAGGACGGGCGTTCTGCTTTCCAGCCGGAATGCCCTGCGGGCCGTGTGGCAATACCGTTGTTCTCACGCGGCGTCACAGCATTTTCACGGCCGCGGCGGGAGCAAAACCCCGGCGCTCGGGGTTTACCTAGCCCGTGCAAGGCCGTGTCCGCATTTTCCGTGGCGCCGCACTTGCGATTCCGACTTCCCCCGACGAGCCCCGATGCTGACGGCCAGCGGTGGGCGGCAAAAGGGCAAGCGATGATCGATAGGCTGGGATCGGTCCTGTTCGTAGCGGCGATTGCGTTTCTTGCCTTCGTGGGCGGAGCCATGGCGGTCCTGGCTCACAAATTCCCGAACGAGTACCTGAGGGACGCCTATCGCGCCGGTCAGGCGCTGGCCGAACAGCGCAAGGAGACCGCCGATCCCTATGGCACCGATCAATGGCGCGTGGCGCGTGACGGGACCGAGGGCGTCACGATCCATGACCCACGCCGCGCATTCGAGGGCTACACGCTCTATACCGGGGCGGGCGAGGCGGCGGCCCATCTTATCGACATGGACGGCCGCGTGCTGCACGAGTGGCGGCGCCCCTACAGCGCGGTCTGGAACAAGCAGGCCGCGGTCAAGAAACCGCAGCCCGACGCGGTGATCCTGTGGGACAAGGCGCGCCTGCTGCCCAATGGCGACCTGCTCGCGATCTATGCTGCCGCCGGCGACACGCCGTGGGGCTACGGCATGGTGAAGGTGGATCGGGATTCCAATCTGATCTGGAGCTATCTGGCACACACGCACCACGATTTCGACATCGCGCCCGACGGCCGCATCCTCGCGCTCACCAACGACTTCAGCGCGCAGAAGCCCGAGGGCCTCGACAAGCTCGACAAGCCCTATCTCGAGGATTTCGTGGTGGTGCTCTCGCGCGACGGCAAGGAGCTGAAGAAGATCTCCGTGACCCGCGCACTGGCGCAGTCGCGCTACAAGCTGCTGAGCTTGGCGATTCCGAGCTATGCGCTCGCCGACCCGCTGCACACCAACTCCGTGCAGTACATAACGAAATCGCTGGCTGCCAATTTCCCGTTCGCGAAGGAAGGCGACGTGCTGGTTTCCTTTCGCGACATGAGCGCGATCGCCGTGCTCTCGCTCGACAGCGGGCAACTGGTCTGGGCAACGCGCGGCCCGTGGCTCTGGCAGCATGACGCCAGCCTGCTGCCCAGCGGCCACATCACCCTGTTCGACAATCTCGGCGGGTTCCGCGAGGGCAACAGCGCGCGCGTGCTGGAGATCGACCCGAAATCGATGGCCGTTACCTGGAGCTATCAGGGTGACGATGCTCATCCGTTCCACAGCCCGCTGCGCTCGTCGGCCGAGACCCTGCCCAACGGCAACGTTCTGATCACGGAATCCGATGGTGGCCGCCTGTTCGAGGTCACGCGCCGGGGCGAGATCGTGTGGAACTTCGTCAATCCGACCAGAGGCGGTTCGCATGGCGAGATGGTTGCGATCGCCACCTGGGGCCAGCGCATCGATCCCGGCACGCTGGATCCCGACCTGCGCGCACTTCTGGAGACCAGGAAGGAGGCAGCGAAATGAAGACCGAATCCAGCCGGCGGCTGGTCCTGCTTGCGACCGGCACGGCCGTCATGGTTGCGAGCGCCGTTCCGGCATGGGCCTATGTGGGTCCCGGCGCCGGACTGACCTTGCTCGGCGCGCTGTGGGGCCTCGTCCTCGCCGTCGTCATGAGCATCGGCTTCGTGATCCTTTGGCCGTTCCGGCGCCTCATGCGCCGCCGCAAGCACAGGGCGGCACCGCAGACCGGCGAGGCTATTGAGCATGTGGACGACAACCCCGAGAGCACGATGCTGGCCAATCCGCCCGACCGCCGCGAGGAGCGGTGATGGCGGGGGGGCTTCTCGACCTGCCCGCGCCTTTCTTCGATCTGGTGGATCGCAGTTTGCTTGGGGCGCTGCCGCCGCTTGTACGCCTGATCGTCTGGGCGATCGCGGCGGCCGTCCTGTCCCTGGCGCTCTACCGCTGGCTCTCGCCGCAGAAACGCATCATCGAGGCGAAGGCATCGGCACTTGCCGCGCGCCGCCGCCTGAACGATCACGATGGCGATCTGGAAAGCGCGCTGCCGCTGATGCGGCAATCGATGGCGCTGGCGCTACGCCATGTCGGCCTGGTGTTGCCGGCGGCGCTGGTGGCCTCGCTGCCGGTGCTGGCATTGCTGGTGTGGATGGATGGATCTTATGGCCACGGTTTCCCCAATGGACGGCAGGCCCCCGCGATCGCCGTCGAGCCGCAGGACTATGCCGCGCAGTGGCAACCGAACGGCAGCGGCGGAGAGATCGAGCTGCGCGACCGGAGCGGCGCGGAGGTTGCGCGCCTCACCCTGGCGCAACCGGTCACCCGGATCGAGAAGCGGCACTGGTGGAATGCCATCGTCGGCAATCCAGCAGGCTATCTGCCGTCCGCTGGGCCGATCGAGGGCGTGACGGTCGCGTTGCCCGAGCGGCACTACCTGCCGGTCGGTCCGGACTGGCTGCGGTCGTGGTTCGTGGTCGCGTTCCTGGCGCTGCTGATCGCCTCCATCCTCTTCATGCGCATCGCACGCATCGCGTGACATGACGGAGGCGCCGCAAGCTCGGCCCAAGGGATTCGAGGTCGCACCCTGGATCGATCGCGCCGGAGGCTTCATCGAGCGCCACGTTGACTGGTGGATCAAGCTGGGATCCATCGAGACCGCGCTGCTCGACGGCACGCTGGCGGATGTGCGGATCGACCGGCCGATCTACGTGACCGGCTTGGCCCGCTCCGGCACGACCATCCTGCTGGAAGCCCTGGCCCGGCATCCCGATGCCGTCACCCACCGCTATCGCGATTTCCCGTTCCTGTTCACACCCTATCTGTGGAATCGATGGCTCGACCTCGTGCCGCGCAAGCCAGAGAAGCCAGCCGGACGCAGCCACAATGACGGCATCGCGGTGACCTCCGAGAGCCCGGAAGCGTTCGAGGAGTCGCTGTGGATGGCATTCTTTCCCGGGCAGCACGATCCATCCCGCAGCGCGCTGATGGATCGGTCGGGGCATCACCCCGCTTTCGAACGCTTCTACCGCGATCACATCCGGAAGTTGCTGGCCGTCCGGCGCGGCTGCCGATATGTCGCAAAAGGCAACTACAATCTCACCCGGATCCCCTATCTCGCGAAGATGTTTCCCGACGCACGCTTCGTCGTCCCGGTACGCGATCCGGTCTGGCATGTCGCTTCGCTGATGAAGCAGCACCGGCTGTTCCTGGCGGGACAGCGCGACAATCCGCCGGCGCTCCGGCACCTGCGGCGCGTCGGGCATTTCGAGTTCGGCGAGGATCGCCGGCCCGTCAATCTCGGCGATGATGCCGCGGCGGCCGACATCGCGGCGCTGTGGCGCGCCGGCGAGGAGGTGCGCGGCTGGGCGCGCTATTGGTCGCAGGTGCACCGCCACATCCTCGACTTGCACGATCGTGCCCAGGACCAGCAGGGCGCCATGCGCGTCGTCCGCTACGAGGATCTGTGCGCCGCGCCGCGTGCCGTGCTGGAGGGGGTTCTGGCGCATTGCGGGCTGGCAGGCGACGGGAAGCTCCTATCCTCGGCGGCGGAGCGGTTCCACCCGCCCGGCTACTACCGGCCGAGCTTCACTGCCGCCGAACTGGCGACTATCGCGGAAGAAACGGCGGCGGTCGCGCTCCGATTCGGATATGCGCCCGCGGCCGGCCGGAGACAAAGCGCGCAATAGCTGCCCGCAATCGTCAGGCCGCCATCACCTACACTCCCTGGATTTGCCCGCATCAAGAGTGAGAACTGGAAGCGCCGGGGCGGCGGCGTCCGCTTGCCGGAGTGCCGGCCGCTCCGCCATACTGGGCGGCAAAGATCGGAGTCGCCGCCATGCCGCTGCAGGACCCCGAGTGGCTTGCGCGATCAAGCGATGCCATCAAGCAGATGTACCGGTATTGGCGGTCGAAGTGCGAGGGCGACCGCATGCCCCGGCGGAGCGCCATCGACCCGGTCGAGATCCCGCGCTTCCTGCCGCAGATCACGATCGTCGAGGTGGTGCCGGACGAGCGGCGCTATGTCTATCGCCTGGTTGGCACGAAGGAGGTGGATATCCGTGGGCGGGATCCGACCGGAAAATCGGTGATCGACGGCTTTTTCGGGCCTTCGCTCGACGACGCCCTGGGCTGCTATGACCAAGTGGTCGCGACCCGCCGCCCGCTTTACGACGACGAACCCTATATCACGCCCGATGGCCGCTATTCGGACGATGAGACGCTGTTCCTCCCACTGGCCGAGGACGGGCGGACCGTGAGCCGCATCCTGGTGTTCGGCACTTTCTCCCGCGGGCCCAGACCGTGAACCAAGCCGTGCGGCCGCAATATCGCCCGCGTTCCCGGCGTTTCTCCTCGAAATACCACAACATAAACCTCTTGTTAGTACTGCTTTTGCATTCTGGACAGCGGACCAATGGTCCCCCGCAACCCGCATTTGGAAAGCAGTCATGCTCAGGACTTCACTTCTTTTCGGGGCCGCCGCTGCGGCTCTTTCCGTCGCGATTTCCACCGCCGCTCTTGCCGATGACGCCGAGATCAAGGCAAAGGCCAAGGACTATACCGAGGCGCAGATCGCCAAATGGGTCGCAGACGCTGACGTAGTGGCCGCCATCAATGCCGCCAATGCCGCCAGTGCCGGCTATGACCAGGCCAAGATCGATACGCTCGACAAGCAGTGGCGCGCCGAGGTCGGTGCGGCATCGCACCCCCTGATCGACCAGGTGATGGCAAGCCCGGCTTCCGCCAAGGCCAGGAGCTGGTGCAACGGTGCCGGCGGCGTGGTGACTGAGGTCATCCTGATGGATGACAAGGGCCTCAATGTCGGCATCTGCGACGTCTCCAGCGACTATTGGCAGGGCGACGAAGCGAAGTACAAGAACACCTTCCCCAAGGGCGCGGGCACCGTCTTCGTCGACGATGTCGAGCAGGACAGCTCGACCCAGAAGTTCCAGGTCCAGTCCAGCATGACGGTGGTCGATCCGGCGACCGGCAAGCCGATCGGTGCCGTCACCGTCGGTCTCGATGCCGAAGGGCTGATGGCGCAGTAGCGGCGGAACGGGGTTCGCAAGGACGGGCCGCCGAGGCGGCCGTCCTTGCGTCCGCGCAAGGATTTGCAGGATTGGCGTAATGAACGATCACGCGCGCAAGCGATTCTGGACTATCGGGCGCAAGATCGCCCTCACCGTATTTGTCGGACTGGGCGCGGGATTTGCCGCGGTTCTGGCCTATCAGTCGGTGTCGCAGCGCGACATGGTGCTGGAGGTTGTCGACAACAATAGGCTGGCGATCGCCGACATGATCGCCGCTCAGGCGGTGGGCGGCGTCAAGTTCAAGAAGGAGCAGGCGATCGCCAAGGTCTATGCCCGCTACCTCGAATCCGATGCCTCGGCGCTCGACGCCATTGCGGTCTACGGCATCGACGATGCGCTCCTCTCCTCCGGCGCGCACGGAAAGGCCGGCGTGGCCGACCTCGAAGCCCTGCTGCCTGTGGCGAAGCCGAAGGTCGAGGAGGGCAAGGTCTTCATCCGCAAGGACGCAGACCGCTTCATCGCCTTCGTCCCCATCATGGATGGCGGGGAGGCCCAGGCGCGCCGCGTCGGCACCTTGGCGCTGGCCTGGACCAACGGTCCGCTGCTGTCCGAGATCGGCAGCTACCTGTGGGTCGGGATCGGTATATCGGCCGGCATCGCCGGGGTGCTGATAACCGCGCTGTTGTTCGCGATCTGGCACATCGTGAGCCGGCCTCTGGCCGCTTTGGCCGGGACGATCGCGAAACTGGCCGGCGGTCAACTCGATGTCGCGGTTCCCGCGCAGCACCGTCGGGACGAGATCGGCACGCTGGGCCGCGCCGTCGCGTCGTTCCAGGCCCAGTTGCGCGAGGTTGAGGAGCTGCGCGGGCAGCGCGAAGCGGCCGAGAAGGCAGCGGCGGAGGAACGCCGCGCCGGACTGCACGATCTTGCTGCGACCTTCACCGCCAGCGTCGCGGGGATCGTTTCGGTGGTGCTGAGCTCGGCCCGGACCGTGCAGACCAACGCCCAGTCGTTGAAGACGGCAACCGTCAGCTCGCGCGCGGAGGTCGATACCGCCGCGGTTGCCACCGGCGATTCGAACACCAGCGTCTCGATGGTCGCGGCGGCGGCGGAGGAGCTCACCGCCTCGATCAACGAGATCGACCGCCAGATGCGCGAAAGCACCACCGCGTCGGAGCGGGCCTTCACGCAGGTCGGGGATGCGACGGAAACCATTGCCGGCCTGGCGCGCGCGGCCCAGGGAATCGGCGGGATTGTCGAGTTGATCAACCAGATCGCCAGCCAGACCAATCTGCTCGCGCTGAACGCAACAATCGAGGCCGCCCGCGCCGGCGAGGCCGGCAAGGGCTTTGCCGTGGTGGCGAACGAGGTGAAGGGCCTGGCGAGCCAGACCGCCCGCGCGACCGAGGAGATCACCGCCAAGATCGGCGCCATGCAGGGCATCGCTTCGACCGCCGTCGGCGCCGTCGGCGGCATTCGGGATTCGATCGCCAGGATCAACGACATCGCCGGCCATATCGCGAATTCGATCCGCGAGCAGGCCAGCGCGACCCAGGAGATTTCGAGCAACGCCCAGCGCGCGGCGGAGCGTACCGGGAATGTCAACCAGAGCATCCAGGTCGTGACCGAAACGGTCGACGAGACTGGCCGCAAGGCCGCGCTCCTGCTCGAGGAATCCAGCAACCTCGCCACCAAGGCGACCGAGCTGCAGCAGCAGGCGGATGCGTTCGTGCGCCAGGTGGAAGCAGGCTGAAGGTCGCGCGCCGCCGCGCCTGCGGCTGGACTTCGCGAACGCTTCAATATCGGCGAACCGGTCCTCAATCGTGGCGGCCGGATGCCGGCGTCGGTTGCGCGGATCGCGGAGTTGCCGGGCGGCAAGCTGATCCTCGGGGCCAATCATCCAAATGGACCGTCGCGACCATCCCGCTTCCACGCCTGGGGGTGACGCCGCGGATCGCTTCGGATCGTTCATGCGAGAGTGCCTGGCCGGACGCTCCGGTCGTGCCGTCCGGGCTCGGTCGGCCACCGTGACGTGCGCCGTTCAGGCGGTCTATAGTGCGGCGACACGGGAATGGCGGCATCCGCCGCGTTCCCCGCGCACTGCACAGCGAGGACGCCTGATGGCACAACGTCTGAGTTCAGTCGAGATGGTCACACGCTTTATCGACGAGGCGATGTCGCGCGAAAACGCCGTGCAGCAGGCGTTGCGCGTCGAGACCCGCAAGCTCTCCGGGTCCGGCATGATGAGCCGGCCGGAATCCGACGCCCTCCTGCAGCTTCTCATCAGGCTGACCGGTGCCTGGCGCGTGATCGAGGTCGGCACGTTCACGGGATCGGGCTCGCTCGCGATGGCGCTCGCGCTGCCGGAAGACGGGCGGATCGTCGCGTGCGACGTGAATGCGGACTGGACCGCCATCGGCCGCAAATATTGGCAGCAGGCGGGAATGGCGCACAAGATCGACCTGCGTCTTGCGCCGGCGGTCGAGACCATCGCGGCGCTGCTGAAAGACGGGCTGGCGGGAACGTTCGACATGGCGTTCATCGACGCCGACAAGACCGGCTATGACGCCTACTACGAGGGCTGCCTGAAACTGCTTCGGCGCGGTGGGCTGATGGTGCTGGACAACATGCTGTGGAGCGGCACAGTCGCCGATCCGGACAAGCACGATCCGGATACCGATGCGCTGCGGGCGCTCAATCTCAAGATCAAGGACGACGACCGCGTGGATTTCTGCCTGCTCTCGGCCGACGACGGCATTCTGCTCGCGCGCAAACGATAGTACGGAGGCGCATATGACGACGGAGCAGCTGGTCGCGAGCCATTACACGAACGGTTCGCTGCAGCAGAAGATCTTCGATGCGTTGAAGCAGATGGGCAAGGATCCCGAGCGGCTGGCGGCTTCGGACCTCTCGGCCGCCGATGAGCTCCACACCGGTTGGCGCGCGATGACCGTGGAGATCGGCAAGGACCTCGGCCTCCAGCGCGGCATGACGATGCTGGACGTTGGATCTGGCATCGGCGGCCCGGCGCGCTATTTCGCCGACGCGCACGGCTGCCAGGTGACGGGCATCGACCTGACGGAGGAATTCGTGCAGGTGGCGGGCGAGCTGACGCGCCGCTGCGGCCTGAGCGACCTCGTCTCGTTCCGGCGGGGCAGCGCGCTCGATCTGCCGTTTTCGCCCGGCGCGTTCGATGCGGCGACCCTCATCCATGTCGGCATGAACATCGAGCACAAGGCGACGCTCTTCCAGAACGTGCGGCGCGTGTTGAAGCCGGGCGGGCGGTTCTGCGTTTACGATCTCATGCGGATGGAAGCGGGCGATATCCCATATCCCATGCCATGGGCCGTGACCAATGAAACCAGTTTCGTCGAAACACCGGATACCTATCGGCGGCTGCTGGCGGCCGCCGGCTTCAAGATCGAGCGCGAGGAGAACCGCCGCGAACTCGTGCTGAAGCTGGCGCGCGAGATGCAGGAGAAGATAGCGGCCCGCGGCGCGCCACCGCTCAGCCAGCAGGTCCTTCTGGGACCGGCGTTGCGCGAGCGCTTGAGCAACCTGATGGGTGCCGTGGGCCGCGGGATCCTCGCGCCCATCGAGATGATCGCGCGGGCGATATAGGAAGCTCTATTCCTTGTCCGAGCACCGCCGCTGGGGCAGCATGGCGACCAGCATGGTGCCCTTGTCCTCCGAGACGTCGATCTCGGCGACACCATCCAGCATCTTGGCCGCGGCGCGCAGGGCGCCCCAGGCAATCGTAAGCGGCTGCTGCGCCGACTTGCGGTCGGTCGGTTCGCGTGCGGCCTTCAGGATCTCAGGGGCCGGCTGGCCGCAGGCGCTGGTCCGGATGGTCAGCAGCAGCTTTTCATCGGACCCGCATTGCGCCCGCACGACGACCCCGCCGCCATGCTCCACGCAGCCGAGAGCGAAATCGAGCTGCGCCTCGATCAGCTTGCCGAGCAGCCGGCGCGGCAGGTGGACCAGCAGGGCGGTCGGCTCGATCTCCGTCTCCACGACGATGCGCCGGCGCTCGGCGCTGCGCTGGCGCTTGGCCAGGATATCGAGCACGGTCTCGCGCAGGTCGACCGCGGCTCCGGCGCCCTTGCGCCGCTCCTTGTCCGGATGCGCGGCGCCGTCGAGCAATGCGCGCGCCTGGTCGATGCCGCTCAGCGCTTCCGACAGATAGCTTTTGTAGATCGCCACGCCGACGGGGCCGAAGATCTCGTCCGTCATCATGTTGAGGTTGCGCCCGATCAGGTCGAGGCGCGTCGTCACTTCCTTGGCGAGTTCATGCAGCAGTTCGGCATTGGCGCGCAGGCTGTTCGGCCCGTCGCCCGCCGCCGCGGTCGGGGGCACCGCCGGCCTCGATACGGCCCAATCGACCTCCCGCAGCACGCAGGCGGTCAGAGTCAAGCCAAACCGCTGATAGCGGCTGGCGAGGATTTCCACCGGGCGGCTGAAGCCGCCGGGCAGCCGCAGGATCGCGAGTGCCGGCCCGCGCAGGCTCTCCAGCGCTTCGTTCGACCAGGCGGCGCCATGTCCATCGTCGACGGCACGCGAGACCAGCGCGGAAAAGGGCGTGCCGGTCAAGGCCCCGCCGCTGAGCCCGAACATCCGCTCCGCGACCGCGTTGGCCATGTCGATCGCGCCGTCCTGGCGCAGCGCGACCACCGCTTCCGGCAGCGCGTCCAGCAGGGCGCGAGCATGATCGTCGCTCTCCTCGCCCGCGGTGGCGAGCCAATATTGCAGCGAGTCTTCGCGCAGCTTCTGCCGGTCGAGACAGGTCGAAAGGCACAGCCTCGCCACCTGGCGGTCGAGCGGCTCGCACAGCAGGTCGTCGATCCCGATCTCGAGCGCCTTCTGGGTGGGGGTGCTCCGCACGTCGGCGCTGATCGCGACGCACACGATGCCGGCCAGCAGCGGATCGCCGCGCAGCGCCTCGATTGCGGCCAGATGCGCGGCGCCCTCGCGCACCAGATCGACGATCATCAAATCGAACCCGCCGGCGCGCACGGTGTCGGTCGCCTCGGCCGCGGAACCGGCGCGCTCGGCCGGCGGACGGCCGAGCGCCGACAACCCGCCATCGACGGCCTCGAACCCGTCCCGGCGAGCGGTCAGCAGCAGGGTTCGCGGAACCGCGGTCGCGGCCTCGGTCAATTCGCCCGCGAGGGGGCCTGACAGCGAATTCATGGGGCTTCCGGTGCCACCTTTTTGTATCGTCCCACCCTGGGCGACGAGTCTTAAGATTGCGTTATTTTTGAGCCAAAGCCCGACGAACACGGCTGTCTCTGCCGAGCGTCGTCTAGGATGGGGGTCATATGCCGGAGGGCCATCTGGAGATCGCGCAAGAGCGGCACGGCGGGCCCGGGCCGGCAGGCGAAGCCCGCCTGTTCAGGACCGTCGCGGGCTCCGCCCTGGCCTTGCTGGCGGTGGCGATCTGGTCGGGCTGGCTGGTCATCACGCGGGTCGCCGTCACCACCACCCTGTCCGCGGAGGATCTGTCCGCCCTGCGGTTCGGCACAGCCGGGTTGATCCTGCTGCCGGTCGTCTGGCGGCGCGGGTTCGCCCTGGATCGGTTCGGCTGGCGCGGCCTCGTCCTCGTCGTCATTTGCGCCGGCGTGCCCTATGTCCTGCTGGCCTCGCACGGGCTGAAGCTCGCGACCGCGGCGGAGGCGGGCGTCCTCATTCCGGGCACGATCCCGCTGTTCGTTGCACTGATCTCGTCCTTCACGCTGCATGAGGGGATCGGCCGGGTGGCGCGCCTTGGCCTCGGGTTCATCCTGGCGGGCGTTGCGCTGATCGTGGGCCCGGCGGTGGCGGGCGCCGCCGGCTGGCAGTTGATCGGCTATGTCGTCTGCCTCGCCTCGGCGGTCCTGTGGGCGAGCTACACGATCGAAGCGCGCCGCGCCGGCGTCGATGCGCTGCATGCGACCGCAATCATCACCGTGATCTCGGGCGCGCTGTTCGTGCCGATCTATCTGCTGCTGCCGGAGCAGGGGCTGTGGCGCGCGAGCGGCCCTGAGCTTTGGGCGCAGCTCATCTACCAGGGGCCGCTGACCGGCATCGTGGCGCTGCTGGCCTACACCCGCGCCATCGCGTTCCTGGGCGCCACCCGCGCGGCGGCATTCACCGCCCTGCTGCCCCTGTCCGCACTGCTGCTGGCGATCCCGGTGGCGGGCGAATGGCCGAGCAGCGGGAATGCGGTCGGTGCGGTCCTGGCCGCCCTCGGCGTGCTGCTGGCAACCGCTTTTGGGCGACGCTAACGGCACCTTTTGGGTGGCAGGGCCTCGGGTTCCTGGCTATAGCTTGCGCCATGAACCAAGGGGTCATCCTGCTCTCCGGCCTGGTCCTGGGCATCTGGGTGTATCTGCTGCTGCTGCACGGCCGCTACTGGCTGGAGCGGCCGCGCAAGGCCCCGGGCGAGGCGCCGAAGCACTGGCCGGAGATCGCCGCCATCGTGCCCGCGCGCGACGAGGCGCCGGTGGTGGGCGAGGTGGTGCGGTCTCTCTTGGGACAGGACTATCCCGGCAAGCTGCGGATCATCCTGGTCGACGATCAGAGCAGCGACGGCACGGCCGATGTCGCGCGGCACGCTGCCAGCGAAATCGGTGGCGCGGATCGCGTCCTTGTCATTCCCGGCAAGGCATTGCCCGACGGCTGGACCGGCAAGATGTGGGCCGTCCAGCAAGGCTGCCTCGAGCTGGAGCGGTTCTCGGCCGGAGCCAAATACATCTGGCTGACCGATGCCGACATCGCGCACAAGCCGGACAGCCTGCGCGGCCTGGTCGTGCGCGCGGAGCAGGGCAGTCTCGTGCTGACCTCGCTGATGGCCCGCCTGAAGACCGATACGCTTGCGGAGCGCGTGCTGATTCCCGCCTACGTCTATTTCTTCCAGATGCTCTATCCCTTCGCGTGGGTGAACGACACCAGGCGGAATATGGCCGGGGCGGCCGGCGGCTGCATGCTGGTGCAGCGCAAGGCACTGAAGGCAGCCGGCGGCATCGCGGCGATCAAAGGTGCGCTGATCGACGATTGCGCGCTCGGCAAGGCGCTGAAGAGGCAGGGCCCGATCTGGCTCGGGCTGACGGACAATGTGAAGTCGCTGCGCGGCTATCCGGCCTGGAGCGACATCTGGCGTCTGATCGCGCGCTCGGCCTTCACGCAGCTCCGGCATTCCTTGCTGGTGCTGGCCGCGTGCGTCATCGGCATGGCGCTCACCTTCCTCGCGCCGCCGCTGCTCGCCGTCCAGCACGATCTCGGCGTGCGCGTCTTCGGGCTGGTCGCGTGGGCTCTGATGACGCTCAGCTATCTGCCGACCCTTTTCCATTATGGCCAGCCGGGCTGGTGGGCGCCGCTGCTGCCGCTGATCGCCCTGTTCTATCTGGCCGCCACCATCGATTCGGCGCGCCGGCATCTGATGGGGCGTGGCGGCGAATGGAAGGGCCGGCTGCAGGCGCGCAGGCAGGCGTAGGCACGATGAGTGAGGCGGCCTTGGACATTGCGACGCCATCGGGCAAGGACAAGAGTACCGAGAACTTCCCGGTCGGCTCGGCACTGATTCGCCCGGACCTGCGCCCGCATGTGCACGCCTATTACCGCTGGGCGCGGATGGCCGACGATATCGCCGACAATCCCGCGCTGGCGCCGGAGGACAAGGTCGCGCGGCTCGACCTGATGGAAGCGGCGCTGAAGGATCCCGCGCGCCGCGACGTCCCGGTCGCCGCCGACATGCGCGAGAGTCTGAGAGCGACGAATGTGCCGGAGGTGGATTGCACCGATCTCCTGATCGCGTTCCGCTGGGACGCCACCAAGCTGCGCTACGACGACTGGGCTGACCTGATGACATACTGCCGCTACTCGGCGTCTCCGGTCGGGCGCTATCTGCTCGACGTGCACGGCGAGGATCCGGACGGCAAGCACTATTCCGACGGCCTCTGCGATGCGCTTCAGGTGATCAACCACCTTCAGGATTGCAAGGCCGACTACCTGGAGCTGAACCGGGTCTATGTGCCGGTGGATCACCTGGCGGCCGAAGGCATCGGCCTCGAGGCGTTGGCGGAGCCGCGCGCATCGCCGGCCTTGCGCCGCGTGCTGGACCGGCTGCTGGACGAGACCGACGCGCTGATGGTGCGCGCGCGCAAGCTTCCGGCGGCGTTGCGCGACACCCGCCTGCGCTGCGAAAGCGCGACCATCGTGCGCCTCGCCGACACGCTGATCGCCCAGCTGCGCCGGCGCGATCCGCTGGCCGAGCGCGTGAAGCTGGCCAGGCCCGCGGTGGCATGGTGCGCGATCCAGGGCGTCGCATGGGCGCTGGCGACGCCGAAGCCCAAGCGCGTGTCGTGAGCGGCAACGGCGCCGTGACCACGAACATGGCCGGGCTGCAATCCGACATTGCGGCCAAGGTCCAGGCGTCCGGCACCTCTTTCTACGCGGCGATGCGGTTGCTGCCGCAGGCGCGGCGCGATGCGATGTTCGCGATCTATGCCTTCTGCCGCGAGGTCGACGACATCGCCGACGAGCCGGCGGAGGTCGCCGACAAGAAGCGCCGCCTCGACGGCTGGCGGACCGAGATCGCGCGGCTCTATGACGGCGTCCCGCAGCATCCGATCGCACGGGCGCTGCTGCCGGCCGTCAATCAGTTCAACCTGCGGCGCTCGGACTTCCTCGCGGTGATCGACGGCATGGAGATGGATGCGGTCGAGGACATCGTCGCCCCGCCGCTGGACAAGCTCGACCTCTATTGCGACCGGGTGGCCAGCGCCGTGGGGCGCCTGTCGGTGCGGGCGTTCGGCGCGACCGAGCCTGAGGCCGACGATGTCGCTCATCATCTCGGCCGCGCCCTGCAGCTCACCAACATCCTGCGCGACGTGGCGGAGGATGCCCAGCGCGGACGGCTCTATCTTCCGCGCGAGCTGCTCGAGGCGGCGCGCATCCCCGAGCGCGACCCGCTGAAAGTGGTGGCGCATCCCGATCTGCGCGCAGCCTGCCAGCCGCTGGCGCAGCGGGCCCGCAAGCACTTCGCCGGGGCGTACGTCGCGATGGCCTCGTGCGCCAAGGGTCCGATGCGCCCGGCCGCAATCATGGGAGGGGTCTATCGCGCGATCCTGGAACGCCTGGTCAAGGCCGACTGGCGCGATCCGTTCGTGCGCGTCTCGCTGCCCAAATGGCAGAAGATCTGGCTGGCCTTCCGGTACGGGTTCCTGTGAGCGCAGCCGGGTCCATGCAGGGGCGCCGGGTCCATGTGATTGGCGCCGGCCTCGCGGGGCTGGCTGCGGCGGTGCGCCTGGCCAAAGCGGGCGCGCATGTCCGGGTCTACGAGGCGGCGCAGAACGCCGGCGGGCGCTGCCGCTCCTTCCTCGATGCAGAATTCGGCTGCCGCGTCGACAACGGCAACCACCTGCTGGTTTCGGGCAACGAGGCGGCGATGGCGTATATGGCGGACATCGGCGCCGCCGCGACCTTCATCGCGCGCGAGGTGGCGGAGTTCCCGTTCGTCGATCTGCGGAGCGGGGAGCGTTGGGTCGTGCGGCCGACCGATCATCGCTTCCCGTGGTGGATATTCCTGGCAGGGCGCCGCGTCGCCGGTTCCGGCGCCTGGGACTATCTTCAGGCGCTGAAGCTCCGCCGGGCCGATCGCGGCGCAACGGTCGCGGCGGTGCTGCCGCGGGATTCGGTGCTCTACCGGCGGCTCTGGCGGCCCCTGACCATTGCCGCGCTCAACACCCAGCCGGAAGAGGCCTCGGCCCGCCTGCTCTGGTCGCTGTTCGCGGAAACGTTCGGCCGCGGCGGCGCGGCCCTTCACGCCTTGCTGCCGCGTGAAGGGTTCTCGGAGAGCCTGGTCGGTCCCGCGCTTAGCGTGCTGGCCGTGCATCGCGCGGAGGTGTCGTTCGGCCACCGGCTGCGCGGACTGACCAGCACGGCGGGCGCGGTCGCATCGCTTGATTTCGGCGCCAAGGGGCAGGTCGATGTGGCCGCCGACGAGGCGGTGCTGCTGGCCGTCACCGCGCCGGTTGCCGCCGATCTGATGCCCGACGTGGTCGCGCCGACCGAATTCCGCGGCATCGTCAATGCGCACTACCGGATCGAGCCGCCGAATGCCGCGCCCTACAGCTTCCTCGGCATCATCGGGGGCACCGCGGAATGGGTGTTCGTCAAGCCCGGCCACGTCTCCGTCACCATCAGCGCCGCCGAACATCTGATCGACCGCTCGGCGGAGGATCTGGCGCAGGCGATCTGGCACGACGTGCAGCGCGCCGTCGAGCTGGGCGCGATGCCGATGCCGCAATGGCGCGTCGTGAAGGAGAAGCGCGCGACCTTTGCGGCTACGCCCGCGCAACTGCGCCGGCGCCCCGGACCTGTGACAACGCATCACAACTTGTTCCTGGCCGGTGATTGGACGGACACAGGTTGGCCATCTACCATCGAAGGCGCGATTCGCTCCGGCTTCGCGGCGGCGCAGGCGATCGCGGGCTAGACGGCGTTCCGGCTCGCCACATTGACGGCGCATTGTGCGGCTACGAAGCGGCTAAACTCCAGCCTGGGAAGGTGCGCATGCTGGCTGCCAGCGTCACCCCGACCGGACCCGACCGAACCGGCTTTGCCGACGTGCCGGGCGGCCGCGTGTGGTGGCGCATGGATGGCGTCCGGCACATCAGGTCCAACCGCGCGCCGTTGATCGCCATCCATGGCGGGCCCGGCGGCTCGCACGACTATCTCCTGCCGCTGACCGCGCTGAGCGAGGAGCGCACGATCGTGCTCTACGATCAGCTCGATTGCGGCGACTCCGACAAGCCGAACGACCCGCGCAACTGGACCATCGATCGCTTCGTCGCCGAAGTGGATGCGCTGCGCACGGCGCTGCAACTCGACCGGTGCATCCTGTTCGGCCATTCCTGGGGCAGCCTGGTCGCGATCGAGTATGCCGCCCGCGGGGCCGCCGGACTTGCCGGCGCGATCTTCGCCTGCTCGCTGGTCAGCACCCCGCGCTGGGTCGCCGACTGCATGGCGCACCGCCGCACATTGCCGGCCGAGGTGCAGATCGCCCTGGATCGGCATGAGGCCGCCGGAACGACCGGTAGCGCGGAATACCAAACTGCGCTCGCGGCCATGATGAAACGGCACTTCTGCCGATTGCCGGACGAGCCGGCTGAAATCACCCGGCTGTTCAAGAAGCTGAACCAGCCGCTCTACAGGACGATGTGGGGCGAAACGGAATTCGCCTGCACCGGCACCCTCAACGATCACGACGCGAGCAATCTGCTGTCGCGCATCGGCGTGCCGTGCCTGTTCGTGTGCGGCGAGTACGACCAGTCGACGCCCGCCGCCAACCGGGACTTTGCCTCGCTGACGCCCGAGGCCAAGGTTTCGGTGATCCCGGGCGCCAGCCACATGCCAATGTTCGAGAACCCGACTGCATTCCTGACGGCCTTGCGCTGGTTCTGCGGCACATAGCGGCGCCAGGCGGCCTCTGACCGCAATCCGTCGCTGCAACTATTCCTTTCGAAATATGGCCGGCTCACCACAGGTTGAGAAAATCAGCCGCGGCGGCTTCCACCATCTTGACTTGAGACTGTGACGATTTATGGTTAAGCGTTGGTTAAAGGGGGTTTTCCTCGTAAACCAATTGCTAACCATGTTTTTACAGCGAGGAGGGGAGCATGGCTGATCAGGCACAAGCCATAGACGGCGAAGCGGGGATTGGCGACCTTTTGGTGAAGATCCGCGGACGGCACTATCTCATTCCTGCGGAAGCCATCGGCAGCCCGCTCGAGGACGGCGGAACCGAGATTCTCGGCATGCTGGAAAAAGAGTTGACGGCGGTCAGCGCGGCTCGTGAGTCGCGGCTCATCGGCGTGGATTTCGTCATGGAGCTTGGCGCGGGCGAGGCTGACCGCAATGCCCGGGCGATCGAGGCTCGCCAAAGCCGGTCGCTCGGAAAACAGGCCCGCTCGCTCGAACGCGAAGCGCGGTCCCTGGACAGGCAGGCGCGGTCGCTGGATCGCCAGGCCCGTTCCCTCGGTGTGGATCGGGAGGCCCGCTCCCTGGATAGGCAAGCGCGCTCGTTGGATCGGCAGAACCGGTCCCTCGGTGTGGATCGTGAGGCCCGCTCCCTGGACAGGCAAGCGCGCTCGTTGGATCGGCAGAGCCGGTCCCTCGGCGTGGATCGCTCGGCACGCGCCATCAGACCGTAAGCGGCCCGATCGGCCGCTTGCATCGTGGAGTCATCAGGCGGACTCGCGCCTAAGGGCTATTTGCGCGGAACGCATCGGGCAGTCGCGCCAACGGAGACGTTGGCGCGATTTCGCCGTTGTGCGGCCCCAATGGGCATCACGCGACTTGCCGAAGTGACCGGCCTCGACTATCTCGGCATTCCCGTCATCATGGCCTGCCGGCCCAATTCAAGGGCATTGTCGGTGGCGCAGGGCAAGGGCCTGGACCTGGACGCCGCGCGGGCGTCCGGCTTCATGGAATGCGCCGAGACTTTCCACGCAGAGAACATCGAACTGCCGGTTCCCTTCGCGTCTCGCCGTGATTTGACCCGGGATCGCCGTGTCATCGACCTTGGCATCGTGCCGCAGACGCACGAATTCAATGCGACCGATCGCACCGAGCTGCCCTGGATCGAAGCGGAGGACCTGCTGTCGGGCGAATCGATCTGGGTGCCCTACGACCTCATTCACACCGACTGCCGCGAGCCGCCGGCACATGACGGCGGCGATTTCCCGGTCTGCAGCAACGGTCTCGCCTCCGGCAATCACCGACTGGAGGCGATTCTCTCCGGCCTCTACGAGGTGGTCGAGCGCGATGCCAATGCCCTGTGGGCGTTGCGGCCGCGCGCGTCGCGCGCGGCGACGCGGCTCGACCTCGCTTCTGTGGATGATCCGGCCTGCCGCAGCCTGATCGACCGGCTCACCGAAGCGAGGATGATGCTGTCGGTGTGGGACATGACCAGCGATGTCGGGGTGGCGGCGTTTTTCGCACGCCTGCGCGAAGGCCCAGGCAACACGCATATCCCGTTGGGCGCCTTCTCCGGGGCCGGCTGCCACCTGTCACGCGGCATCGCCTTGTCGCGCGCCATCACCGAGGCGGCGCAATCGCGCCTGACCTACATCTCCGGCTCGCGCGACGATCTCAAGCGCCACAACTACGATGAGCCGGTGGAGCAGAGGCTGGCGGACTACGCCAACAAGCTGTGGGAGAACCGCATACCGGCCCGCCGCTTCGCCGATGTCCCCGATACCTTGCGGCGGGATTTTGAATCCGACCTCGCGTTCCTCCTGGGCCGGCTGAAGGCCGTCGGCGTCGAGCATGCGTGCGCCGTCGACCTGACGCGCCGCGAGATCGGCATCCCGGTGGTACGGCTTATGGTGCCCGGGCTGGAGCTCGATCCCGAGGATGCGCCCGACTATGTGCTCGGCGAACGCGCGCACCGGTTCGCGGATTCGCTGGCATGAGCGTCGTCGTCTTCGCTGGCCCGTCCCTCGGACGCATCGATGCCGCGGCGCCGGGGCTGGAGTTCCTGCCCCCCGCGGCGGAAGGCGACGTCTATCGCGCGGCGCGCCGGGGGCCGCGCGCCATTGCGCTGATCGACGGCTTCTTCGAGGCGCAGCCGGCGGTCTGGCACAAGGAGATCCTGTGGGCGATGTCCCAGGGCATCCACGTGCTCGGCGCCGCCAGCATGGGCGCCTTGCGGGCGGCGGAACTGTGGTCGTTCGGCATGGTCGGCGTCGGGCTGATCTATCGCGGCTACCGGTGCGGCGCGCTGAGCGACGATGCCGAGGTTGCGGTCGTGCACGGACCGGCGGAGCTGGGCTATCCCTCGCTCAACGAGGCACTGGTGAATGTCCGCGCAACGCTCTCCCGCGCCAGAGCCGAGGGTGTGCTGTCGCCGGCGCTCCGCCGCCTGGTCCTGCAAAGCGCCGCCTCCATTTTCTACAAGGACCGGACCTGGGAGCGCATCCTGGCGAAGGCGGTCGTCAACGGGATGACGGGCGATGATGCTGCGCAATTGAAGCGATGGCTCAAGGCCGGGAATGTCGATCTCAAACGGCGTGACGCGCAATCGCTGGTTCGGTTGCTGCAGGAGCGGGACTTCGCCGAGCCGATGCACGCGCCATTCCAGTTCGAGACCACGACCTTCTGGAGCGCGCTCGTCGACCGGCATGAACCGGACCTGGAGGAGACGCTGAGAAATGCGATTTAACATGCAGAAAATGAAAGATTTTCTGGCGCAATAACCGCGCCCTTAATATCCTTTATTCCGCCTCTTCAGCCGCTATACTGCGGACCATCATTTCCCCCGGAATTCGAGGTTCACCATGTCGCAAGCCGCGCTCAAGAAAGCATCCGCCTTGTCGCTCAAGGATCCCAGCCTGCTGCGCCAGCAGTGCTACATCAACGGCCAGTGGGCCGATGCCGACAGCGGCAAGACCATCGACGTGACCAACCCCGCCACCGGCGAAGTCCTGGGCACGATCCCGAACATGGGTGCCGCCGAGACCCGCCGCGCGATCGAGGCGGCCAATGCCGCGTGGCCGGCCTGGCGCAAGAAGACCGCCAAGGAGCGCGCCAACATCCTGCGCAAGCTCTTCAACCTGATGCTGGAGAACCAGGAGGACTTGGCGGTCCTGATGACGGCGGAGCAGGGCAAGCCGCTGGCCGAGGCCAAGGGCGAGATCGCCTACGCCGCCTCCTTCATCGAGTGGTTCGCGGAAGAGGGCAAGCGCACCTATGGCGACGTGATCCCGGCGCACCAGCCCGACAAGCGCATCGTCGTAACCAAGGAGCCGATCGGCGTGGTCGCGGCCATCACACCGTGGAACTTCCCCTCGGCGATGATCACCCGCAAGGCCGGCCCGGCGCTCGCCGCCGGCTGCCCGGTCGTGCTGAAGCCCGCCACCCAGACGCCGTTCTCGGCGCTCGCACTCGCGGAACTGGCGCATCGCGCCGGCATCCCGGCGGGCGTCTTCAGCATCGTTACCGGCTCCGCCGCCCAGATCGGCGGCGAGATGACCTCCAACCCGATCGTGCGCAAGCTGACCTTCACCGGCTCGACCGAGATCGGCAAGATCCTGCTCGAGCAGTGCGCCAAGACGGTCAAGAAGACCTCGATGGAGCTGGGCGGCAACGCGCCCTTCATCGTGTTCGAGGATGCCGATCTCGACGCCGCGGTCGAGGGCGCGATGACGTCCAAGTACCGCAACACCGGCCAGACCTGCGTCTGCGCCAACCGCATCCTGGTGCAGGACAGCGTCTATGACGCCTTCGCCGCCAAGCTGACGGCCGCGGTCGCCAAGCTCAAGATCGGCGACGGCCTGAAGGGCGAGACCCAGCAGGGCCCGCTGATCGACATGAAGGCGGTGGAGAAGGTCGAGGAGCACATCGCCGACGCGGTCAAGAAGGGCGCCAAGGTGGTGACGGGCGGCAAGCGCCATGCGCTCGGCCACAGCTTCTTCGAGCCCACCATCCTGGTGAACGTGACCACCGACATGATCGTCACGCGCGAGGAGACGTTCGGCCCGGTCGCACCCTTGTTCCGGTTCAAGACGGAGGAGGAGGCGGTGAAGCTCGCCAATGACACCGAATTCGGCCTCTGCGCCTATTTCTACGCCCGCGACCTCGGCCGCGTCTGGCGGGTGGCGGAGCAGGTCGAATCCGGCATCGTCGGCATCAACACCGGCATCATCTCCACCGAGGTGGCGCCGTTCGGCGGCGTGAAGGAATCCGGCCTCGGCCGCGAAGGCTCGAAATACGGCATCGAGGACTATCTCGAGGTCAAATACATGTGCATGGGCGGAATCTGACGCCCATCGTTCGCGATTGACGCAAGCGGGCGGGACCTCGGTTCCGCCCGTTTTGCTTGGGGAGGTGACAGCTATGCCCGGGCGTGCGGACGCGGCGCAATCATGATCTTGTCGATGCGCCGGCCGTCCATGTCCACGACCTCGAAGCGATAGCCGCCGAACTCCAGCGCCTCGCCGATCTGGGGCAGGCGGCCCATGTGCTGCAGCAGCAATCCGGCCACGGTCGCGTATTCCTCGCTTGCAAGCTCGCGCGCGCCGATGGCGCGCTCCAGGTCGGCGACGCGCAGCCGGCCGTCCACCAGCCAGGAGCCGTCCTGCCGCCGGATGATGCCGGGCTCGTCGGCCGCGTCCTCTGCGAACTCCCCGGCGATGGCGGCGAAGATGTCGCGCGGGGTCACGATCCCCTGTACGCCGCCATACTCGTCGAGCACGATGGCGAGGTTCGCCGCCTGCTGCCGGAACAGATCGAGCAGGCGCAGGACGGTGGTGCTCTCATGCACGGTCAAGGGCTGCCTGAGGACCGCACGCGGGTCGAGCGGCTTGCCGGCGGCCACCTGCATGAGCAGGTCCTTGACGTGCACGAAGCCCAGGACTTCGTCGACCGTGCCTTCGCCGAGCAGCAGCCGGGAGTGCTCGGCGGCGACGATCGTCTGCATCAGGGCCGCCGCATCCTCGTTGGCGTCGAGCCATTCGATGTCCGTCCGCGGCGTCATGATGGCCCGGACCGAGCGGTCGGCAAGGTGCAGGACGCCTTCGATCATGCGACGCTCCTGCGGCACGAAAACGCCGGATTCGGTGCCTTCCGCGATCATGACCTTGATCTCTTCTTCGGTGATCCGCGCCTCGGCGCTTCGGCGCACCCCGAGGAGGCCGAGCAGACTCTCCGTCGAGACGCGCAGGGCGAACACGATGGGGGTACCGATCCTGGCCAGCAGAAGCATGGGCAGCGTCACCCGCATGGCGATCGCCTCGGCGTGGCTCATGGCAATGCGCTTCGGCACCAACTCGCCCACCACCAGCGACAGGTACGTGATGGCCGCCACCACCAGGGTGACGGCCAGTGGGAATGCGTGATCTCCAACCAGGGGCCAGCCCTGGATCAGCCCAGCGAGGGGAGCCGACAAGGTCGCTCCGCTGTAGGCACCCGCCACGATGCCGATCAGGGTGATGCCAATCTGGACGGTCGCCAGGAATTGCGTCGGTTCCTCCACCAGGCGGAGGGCCCGCCGGGCGCCGCGATGTCCCTGGTCGGCCAGCAGCTTCAAGCGCGCGCGCCGCGAGGAGACGATCGCCAGCTCGGACATCGCAAAGAAGCCGTTCAGCAGGATGAGTAGCAGGACGACGGCGATCTCGAACAGCAGCGAGGCGCCGGACAAGTCTTCGGACATGGTGGGGTGTCACTTCAGAGTGGGAAAGCCATCCCGATGAAATGGCGCACGGCGGCAATCGTCGCAAGAAAACTCTTGTCAGCTTCCCGTCAGAAAGCGATTTGGGATCCAGTGAAACGACGCCTCCAGCGGCCAGCCCTGCGAACTCCCATAACTCACCCCAGCGTGTAAGACTTGACCTGCCCGGAGTCCTCGGCGACCAATGCATCCATGCTGTCGGTCCGCCATCTGGTGTTCGACTACCCGGGGCATCGCGCGCTGGACGATGTCTCGTTTTCCATCGACCCCAAATCCATCACCGCCTTGGTGGGGCCGAACGGGGCCGGCAAATCCACCCTGCTGCGGTGCTGTGCGGCGCTCGATCGGCCGTTCGCCGGCGAGGTGCTGCTGGATGGCCTCGACATCCATGACGCGCCGCGCAAGGCCCACCAGCGCATGGGCTTCCTGCCGGATTTCTACGGCCTCTATGACGATCTGACGGTCCGCCAGTGCCTCACCTACCGCGCGGCGGCGCTGGGCGTGCCGCGCGGCGAGCGGGCATCCCGCGTCCATCTGGCGGCCGAGCGCATGGAGATCCTGGATCGGCTGGGCGACAAGGCCGGCGCCCTGTCGCGCGGCCTGCGCCAGCGCCTTGCCATAGCCCAGGCGATCATCCACGAGCCGGCCCTGCTGCTGCTGGACGAGCCGGCCGCCGGCCTCGACCCCGAGGCGCGGATGGGCCTGTCCGCCGTGTTGCGGGCGCTGCGCGACAAGGGCATGACCATCATCGTGTCGTCGCACATCCTGGCGGAGCTCGAGGACTATTCGACCCACATGCTGGTGATCCGCGAGGGCCGCATCCTCCATCACCGCGCGCTCGATCCCTTGTCCAAGCAGCGGGTGCGCATCCGGGTCGAAGTGGCGGATGGCGAGCACCGGCTGGTCGAGGTGCTGAGCCACGAAGGCGGGGTAACGGAGCTCACCCTCATGGGTTCGACCTGCACCTTCGAGTATCCGGCGAGCGCGGTTTCGCGCCACACCCTGCTGAAGCACCTGATGGCGGCGGACCTGCACGTCATCGCATTCGCGGTCGACGAGCAGAAATTGCAGGAGGCCTACCTCGAGCAGGTGCGCGCGGCCGAAGCGGCGCGCGCGCTGCCCAAAATCGGGCGGGGGCGCTAGCCATGTGGTTCAGCCCTGAATTGCAGCGCAACCTCTGGCTCCAGCTCACCTGGGGCCGGGTGCTGGCGGCGCCCATCCTGCTGGGCATCGTGGTGGCCGCGCTGTTGGGCTCGTGGACCCCGCCGCCCAACCAGATGGCGGAGTTCGCGCGCTGGGCGTTCGTGCTGCTGCTGGCGTTCTGGAGCACGCGGCGGGTCGCGGATTCGCTGGCCGAGGAGATCGGCGGCGGCACCTGGGAAGGCCAGCGCATGTCCGGCCTGTCGGCCTGGTCCATGGTGTGGGGCAAGATCATCGGCGGCGCGATCTTCCCCTGGTACTGCGCGCTGATCTGCCTCGGCGTGATGGTGTGGTACGGGCTGCAGGCGACTTCCGCCGAGATGCGCGTGCCGCTGACGCAGCAGGTCGGGACGCTGGTGCTGGGCGCGATATTGGGCCAGGCGACCGCGCTGACGGTCGCACTGCTGCTCCTGCGCAAGATCCAGTTCCGCCGCCGCCTCACCGTGACGCTGGCCCAGGTCGCGGGCCTCCTGGCTTTCGGGCTGGCGGTCGGCTGGGACTACTCGGCCAATCCGTGGGCGGCCAGCGTGGGGACAATCCGCTGGTACGCGCGCGCCTACGATGCGTACCAGTTCTACCTGGCCTCCGCCGGAGTATTTACCGCCTGGGCGCTGCTCGCCGCATGGCGGCTGATGCGGGCGGAGCTGCTATACGTCAACCGGCCCTGGGCATGGATGCTGTTCACCTTGTTCTGCATGGGATATGCGGCGGGCTTCGTGAACTGGGAGCTCGAGGCGCTGACATCCCGCCTCGCGCTCGCATGCGTCACCGCTTTGGCGCTGACCTATGCCGCTTTCTTCGGCGAGGCGAAGGACCCGGTACGCTATCGCTGGGGCCTGGCCAGGTTCAAGGCGTTGCACTGGTGGCGCGCGCTGGAGTTCATGCCGTGGTGGCTGATCTCGTATGTGGCGGCGGTCGTAGCCGGCGTGGCGACCATCTGGTCGATCGCGATGGGTGGTCAGCTCATGCCGCAGGAATCCTGGTGGTTCGCGTTCCAGCGCGACGCCAATTGGATGGCGCTCGGCTCGATCGCGTACAATTTCGTGGCCCTGCTGCTGTTCGTGCTGCGCGACGTGTTCTTCCTGCTATGGCTGAACTTCGGCGGCAAGATGCGCGGCCGCGGCGACCTGGCCGGACTGGTCGTGCTGGTGATCGCCTACGGGCCGCTGCCCATGCTGCTGATCGCTGCCGGCCTCGCGGAGTTCCTGCCCGCCGTGGTGCCCTTCACCGTCACCAACCCGGCGGCCGTCCTCTGGCCCGCGGCGGAGCTGGTGGCGATGACGGTCCTGCTGTTCCTGCGCTGGCGGCAGGCGACCCGGATCGAGATCGTCGCCGATGACCGCGAAGAGCCCTCGATCGGCTCCGGCTAGGCAGTCGGCTCGATCGCGACATAGGCGATCAGCACGGACAACGCGAGCGGGCCGAGGCCTGCATACTGCACTACATCGTCGATGCACACAGGCGGGAGACCAGACGCTGGATTGGCGCGTGTCTCCGCAAATGCTGCAGTCTCGTAAATCGCGAGGTTCTTCCTTTTCGGCTCGCGAGAGATTGGCGCTCCGGCTCGTGCAATACGCGCTGTGTCACCGCTTCAGGAACGGCTGAGCCAGTTCTCCATCATCGCGGCCAAGCTCTGGAACGCGATGTCGTAAATGTCTTGGGGGTCCAGCCCATCGTCGCCCCAATCCTGGTTGCTGGAGATGATCCGGCCGCTGTCCAGGTCATAGTGATAGTTGAGCGTTTCCTCGGCGATGGGGAGAAAGCTGTCAGGATAGGCAACGGTGCCGCAGTAATCAGGCCCGCGACGGCGGAAATCCTCACAATTGATGCCGATGGTCTGGACAGAGTTGAGACCTCTGAAGCCGGGACCGAAACCGCCATCGGCAATCGAGTAGAGCCGTTTCAGTTCGCCCGGAATTGGTCTTCCGACGATCTGCTCCAGCTTCTCCCAATCGCGGCCATCTGGCGGTGGCCGCAACGGTTTCGCTCCGGGCGGTTCCGCCGATGCGCCAATATGGTCCTCCGTTTCTACAAAGCTCACCGTCTTTCGCGGAGCGTGGCCCCACGCCCGCATCTGTTGTTCTACTAGGCTCCAACCACTGTGCTCCCCAATGCGGTTCCGGACCTCTTGGTTGCGCTGCACATTTCGTTCGTATTCCTCGGGCGTCATCCCGTCCCTGAGGGCAGCCTCGCGCTCCTTCTCCCTGTTCTTCGAGTGCCACTCCTCCCAGCGGCGTTCGATCTCTTGGACGGGCACCTCGACTCTCGATTGATCTTCGGCCGCTGTCATGTAGCGACGGCTCGCATCACGCGCCCGCGCAGCAATTCTCGCCAGCAGCTCGTCCGTCATCTCTGTCATGGCTAAGTCATTGAACGCAGATGCGTTGAGGAAAGGCAATCCCTTGCTTCCCAGCGTCTGACGCTCGGCCGCAGTCCTCTGATGAGAAAGCCTTCTCAGGCTGCTCCGAGCGCTACTTGGCGTCATGAAAAATGATTCCGAGCGTCATGCGCCGGCCCGACCGCAGCCGGCTGACGCCGTGGCGCATGGTGACGCGGTAGGCGCCGCGCGCGCCCGCGACCGGTCGATGGTGAACCGGGAAGATCACGCCGTCGCCTTGCCGCAGGGGCACCACCTCGACGCGCGACTGGCGGCGCGGCCGCTGCTCGGTCAGCACGAACTCGCCCCCGGTGAAGTCGCGCTCCGGATCGGACAGCAGGATCGCGAGCTGCAGCGGGAACACATGCTCGCCGTACAGGTCCTGGTGCAGGCAATTGTAGTCGCCTGGGCCATACTTCAGCAGCAGCGGTGTCGGTTTCTTCTGCCCCGCCCGGTGGCATCGCGCGAGGAACTCATCGAGCGTGCCGGGGAAACGCGGCCCGCCGCCGAGCTGACCGTTCCAGCGATTGGCGATCTCGGCCAGCGGCGCGTAGAAACTCGCGCGCAGCCTCGCCACCATCGACGGCAGCGGCGTCGCGAAATACTTGTACTCGCCCTGGCCGAAACCATGCCGCGCCATCACGATCCTGCTGCGAAAGCGCGCCTCGTCGTCGTAGCTGCTGATCAGTTGCGCGCGCGTTTCGGGCGGCAGCAGAACGCCCGTCGTCGCGCAGCCGTGGGTGTCGAGGTCTTGCGAAATGCGCGTCCAATCGAGCGCACCTGCCTGGTTCTGGTGCATGATCCCGCCAGTTCACTGACGTCATCCCGGCCTTGAGCCGGGATCCATTTGTCCGCCGCACGAGCGGTCCATGGATGGACTCCGGCTTAAGGCCGGGGGACGCTTGAGTGGTAAGATACCTCGAGCGACCTCGAACCGCCCTCCGATCCTTGCTCAGAACGCGAAGCCGCGGCGGGTGAGCCAATCCTGGTCGATGTTGCCCTCCGCGATGCGCTCCACTTCGACGGTGGTCCGAACGTTCCGCAGGGGACCTGCCGGCGTTTCGTCGAACTCGATGCTGAGCACGCCGCCGCCGCTGGCACGGATCTTCACGGGCGGCTTCGCGAGGCCGAGCCGACAGGCGACGAGCGCGATCGCGGTTGCGCCCGTGCCGCATGACAGGGTCTCGGCCTCGACGCCGCGCTCGTAGGTGCGCATGTGGAAGGAATTCTCTCCCGCGCTCGAGGCCCAGTTCACGTTGCAGCCGCGCGGAAACAGCGCGTGTCGACGGATTTCTGGCCCCAACTCAGCGAGATTCGCTTGGGCCACGTCCGCGACAAACAGCACGACGTGCGGCACCCCGGTATCGATGAAGTGGCCGAGCAGGGTGCCTTCGCTGGTCGGGATCGAGAGGTTCAATCGCTCGTCTCGCGGATCGGTCATGGTCATGGTGACGCGGAAGCCGTCGAGCCTTGCGCCGACGGCACCCGCATCGGTATCCAGCACGGTTTCCGATCCCTTGAACAAGCCCAGCTCCCAGGCTCGCCTGACCGCGCAGCCCGCCCCGTTACCGCACATCTCGCCGTCATTGCCGTCGGCGTTCACATAGGTCATCGCAACGTGGCCGCCGGCGCCGCTCGACAGCAGCACCAAACCGTCGCCGCCAAGGCCGCGGCGCCGGTCGCACAGCGTCTGCGCCAGGTATCGGCGATGCTGGCGCAGGCGGCCAGCGCGGTCGTCGACGACCACGAAATCGTTGCCGCTGCCATGCATGCGGGCAAATGGGATCATGATTTCTCTTTTCTCATGCGAGACCATTTCCAACCAATTAAGCCCAGCTTGCACGCGGCGGCAAGCGTGCTAGGCTCCCGCTCCGCACATCGCGGGTTGCCGATCCGGCAGGGTTTCAGCGCCATCAAGAGCGCGGAGCCGGGTGGGGCCAGCGGGGCGGGACAGGGGCCGAAAGATTGGAACAACAGAACGCTCGGGCATACGCGTTGCTGTCGCCGGCGCTGGTGTCGCTGGCGCTGTTCCTGGTCGCGCCGATCATTTTCGTGGTGATCTATTCCTTCTGGCTGCGCACGGCGGCGGGGCTCGACGTGCCGGCCTTCCAGTTCGGCAACTGGATCGCGGTCGCGAGCGACTACTACTACTGGCTCGGCCTTTACGGCACCTTCAGGATGTCGCTGATCACGACTATCGCCTGCGCCCTGGTCGGCTATCCGACGGCCTATTTCCTGGCGCGCATCCGGTTCGGCAACAAGGCCCTGCTCCTGTTCCTGCTGTTCCTGCCGTTCTGGATCTCCTACATCATCCGTACCATGGCTTGGATCAGCGTTCTGGGGAAGACCGGCGCCGTGAACACCGCGCTCATGTCGCTGGGGCTGATCAGCGACCCGTTCAAGATGCTGTACAACGATTTCTCGGTGATCATGGGCCTGGTCTATTTCCTGGTCCCCTACATGATCAGCAACGTCTATGTCAGCCTCGACGGCATCGACCGCAACCTCGAGGCCTCGGCGCGCACCCTCGGCTGCTCGCCGTGGCAGACCTTCCGCGAGGTGACCTTGCCGCTGTCGTTGCCGGGGCTCGGCGCCGGCTGCATGCTGTGCTTCGTGCTGGCGGCCGGCTCCTACGTCACGCCCCGCCTGCTGGGCGGGCCGGATACCCTGTTCTTCCCCGACCTCATCTACGAGGCGATCATCTCGCAGCTCGACTGGCCGACCGGCTCGGTGCTGTCGGTGATCCTGCTCTTGTCCCTGGGCCTGCTGGTCGCGGTCTACAACCGCTTCATGAGCCTCAGCGACATCTATCAGAGCTTCGCCCGATGAGCGCGACGCTCGACTCCCGCCTGGCCTTGTGGCTTCTCGGGCTGTTCTCGATCGGCGTCTACATCTTCCAGTTCGCGCCGATCGCGGTGGTGATGCTGCTCTCCTTCAACGCCTCGCGCAGCGGCGCCTTCCCGATGGAAGGCGTCAGCCTGCAATGGTACGGCAAGCTGTTCGCCAATGAATCCATCCTGGAGGCGTTCCGCACCTCGATCATCCTCGCGTTCGGCTCCTCGGTGCTGGCGACCGTCATTGGTGTGATGGCGGCGATCGCGCTGGTGCGCTACCAGTTCAAGGCAAAGAACGCGATCAGCACGCTGATCTTGCTGCCGCTGCTGGTGCCGGAGGTGGTGCTGGGCGTGGCGCTGCTGATGTTCCTGAAGCTGCTCGGCGTCTACCGCTCGTTCGGCATGCTGCTGCTCGGCCACACCGTGCTGGCGCTGCCGTTCGTGGTGCTGGTGGTGCAGGCGCGCCTGGTCGGCCTCCGGCAGAACTTCGAGGAGGCGGCTCTCAGCCTTGGCGCCAACCGCCTGCAGACCTTCCGCGAGGTGACGCTGCCGCTGATCTCGCCCGCGATCCTGGGCGGCTTCCTGTTTGCGGTCGCTATCTCGTTCGACAACATCACGGCCACCCTGTTCTGGAAGAAGCCCGGCATCGAGACGGTGCCGACCAAGATCTTCGCCATGCTGCGCACCTCCATCTCGCCGGAGATCAACGCGCTCGGCACGGTGATGATCATCCTGACGATTTTGCTGCCGCTGATCGGCGGATACGTGGTCCGCCGCGTCAGCCGCAGCCGATGAGGACGCCCGGAATGTTCCAGGGCGAAGATTGGGAGGAAAGCGACCATGAAGTTCGGTGACGACAGAAAATACGAGCGCCTGCTGGAGGCGGTCGGCAACGGCGACATCAGCCGCCGCGACCTTATGCGCATCCTGGGCGTGACGGCGGCGGCGGTCGGCGTGGCCGGCGGGCCGTTCGGCAAGCTGACGCGCGAGGCGCTGGCGGCGGTGGAGCAGCTCCGGTTCGACGGCTGGGGCGGCATCGTGTCGGAGGCGTTCCACAACTACGCCTTCCCGCCGTTCACGGAAAAGACCGGGATCAAGGTGGTGGAAGGCGAATTCGGCGATACCGACGAGTTCCTGACCCAGGTCAAGGCCTCGCAGCCGGGCGAATACAACATCTTCCTGGTCAGCGGCGTCTACGACTATGCCCGCTTCAACAAGGCCGGCTTCGGCGCCTGGATCAACGAGGCGAACATCCCGAACCTCGCCAACGTGCTGCCGGCAACGCTGACGGCCTTCAAGAACGAGACCGACGGCAAGCTCTCCGCCGTTCCGTTCGACTACGGCACCACCGGCATCGCGTACAACCGGAAGTACATTTCCGACGACGAGGCCAAGCAGGGCGCCAAGATCCTGTGGGACGAGAAGTACAAGGGCAAGATGGCGCTCTATGACGGGTTCCAGACCCGCGCCTGGATGGCCTGCCTCTATCTCGGCCAGGATCCGCAAGGGGCCACCGACACCAAGGCGATGTGGGATGCCTGCCGCAAGCAGCGCGACCTGGTCGTCAAGTACTGGGGATCGGGCCAGGAGTTCATCGACCTCATGAGCAAGGAAGAGGTCATCATCAGCGATGGCTGGTCGGGCCGCGTGGCCTATCTCCAGCAGAACGGCAACGACATCGGCTGGATCGACACCAAGGATTCGGGCTTCGCCTGGCTCGAAGGCCTGATGGCGCTGGCCGGCAGCCCGATGCCGGAATGCGAGCAGCTGCTCAATTTCTGCATCGAGCCCAAGGTCGCGATCGCGATCGCGGAGGGCCAGAACTATCCGTCCTCGCTCGATCCCAACAAGGTCCCGATGCCCGACAAGGTGAAGAACCTTCCTGCTTTCGACCCGACCGGCAAGTTCGAGAACTTCGTGTGGGAAAAGGCGGGCTACTGGACCGAGAACCAGGATGCCTTCAAAAAAGAATGGGAACGCATCTCCAAGGGTGCCTGAGTTCGGCGCGCCTCGGGGATGCCAGAGAGCGTGACGGGAGGGGCCGGCGGCGAAGGGGAGTCGCCGCCGGCCCCGGTTTCAGACCATCGAGAGCCATCATCGCAATGAATGCCGTGGAATTGAGCAAGGTGACCAAGCGCTTTGGTCACGCCGTGGTCGCGGTGGACAAGATCGACCTCGCCGTGCCGGCGGGCGCGTTCGTGACGCTGCTGGGCCCTTCGGGCTGCGGCAAGACCACGACCTTGCGCATGATCGCGGGCCTGGAAACCCCGAGCGAGGGCGAGATCCGAATCAAGGACCAGCGCATCAACGAGCTGCCGATTCACAAGCGCAACCTCGGCATCGTGTTCCAGAACTACGCGCTGTTCCCGCACAAGAACGTCGCGGCCAATGTCGGTTTCGGCCTCAAATACCGCAATGTGGCGCCGGACGAGATCTCCAGGCGGGTTGCGCGCGCCCTCGACATGGTGCGCCTGCCGGGGGTGGAGGAGCGCTATCCCGCCCAGCTTTCGGGCGGCCAGCAGCAGCGCATCGCGCTGGCGCGCGCCCTGGTGATCGAGCCGGACGTGCTGCTGCTCGACGAGCCGCTGTCCGCGCTCGACGCCAACCTGCGCGAGGAGATGCGGGTGGAGATCAAGAACATCCAGCGCCGCATCGGCATCGCCACCGTGTTCGTGACCCACGACCAGGGCGAGGCGCTCGCCATGTCGGACCATGTGGTGGTGATGAACAGGGGCAGGATCGAGCAGGTCGGCCCGCCGCGCGAGGTCTACGAACATCCGTTGAGCGCGTTCGTCGCCAGCTTCCTCGGCAACGCCAACTTCATCACCGGCGAGGTGCGCTCCGCCGTCGACGGCCATGCCCAGGTCGGGCTCGGCATGCATGTGCTGAACGCCACGACCGAGCGGAAGGTGCAGATCGGCGAAAGCGTGACCGTCGTCGTGCGTGCGGAAAAGATCGATCTGCTGCCGCCGGGTCAGGGCGGCCTGCCCGGCACGGTCGCCGATGTCGACTATCTCGGCGCCCTCGCGCGCTACCAGATCGCACTCGCCGACGGAACCAGGGTGCTCGGATTGGCGAGCCTCAAGGACAAGCCGCTCGCCGTCGGCCAAGGCGTCGAGCTGCGCATCGACCCGAAGCACTGCCGGATATTGTGAGGATCTCCCTCCTGCGTCGGGGCAGGCAATCGCATATCCTCGCACGAAGATAATTCCCTTCCCCCCTTGTGGGGGAAGGATGCGGAGCCTTAGCGAACGCTAGTGAGCTTAGGCGAAGCTGGATGGAGGTAGCGCGGCGCCCGCGGACGAATGTCCGCATTCGCGGACAGCCGCGCGCGCTCGCAAGAGCGCAACATCTCGCGATTGCAGTGCTGCCGAGGTGGATGGCCATGATTTTATGCTGGCCCATCCATCGTCAGCGCTGTCGCGCTGCGCGCCTCGCGGCGCGCACCCCCCATCCAGCTCCGCCCCCGGGTCGAAAGAGCCCGGGGGTCGGCTCGCGCCTCGCCAAGCCTGCGCAACCTTCCCCCGCGAGGGGGGGATGGGATTTTCTTTTGGCTGTGATGGTCTGGGTGCGGTTGCCCTGCGTGTCGGGGGAGGAGGGGGATCAAGGTATGCGCTACTCCCCCCACGGCCTCTTTGCCTTCAGCCTCTCCAGCGCGCGCTGGCGGGCGAGGCCGCGCTCCTGGTCGGGGACGTGGATGAGGCCGGCGATGCGGCGGAGCAGCGCGTCCTCCTGAGGGTCGAGCACGCCGTCGGCATAGGCCACTTCCCACATCATCTCGACGATCTGCACGCGGTCCTCGGGGTCAATGTGCTTGACGATCTGCTGGGTGAAGGGGAAGAACTGCGTCGATTGCGCTACTGCCGATTCCGCGGCGTCGACCAGGGCGCCCACAGCATTGGGCGGCAGGTCGAATTTCTCCGCCAGCAGGCGCTCGATCATCGCGCGCTCCGCCGTACCGAATGTGTCGTCCATGCGCGCCGCCTCGATCAGCAGGGCGGCGACGGCCAACTCGAGTTCGTCGGCGCGCGCGGCCGGATCGGGTGTCGTCCGCCCGGTGAGGAAATCCAGAACGCGTTCGATCATGCCACCTCCAAAACAGCGAGCGGACGCAGTGCGCGAAGAGTCTCTTGCTCCTTTGTAACAGAACAATGACGAAGCCGATTGGGTCCCGGCGGCGGCAGCCAGAAAAAAGGCCCGGTGCAGGGGGGTGCACCGGGCCTTTCCACGCGCGGCGGTCCAGGGGGAACCGCGGCGCCTGTTTCCAATCAGGTCAGGCGGCGAGGCCTTCGGCCTTCGCTGCCGCCTGCGCCGACGGGCGTGCGGCGACCCGGTCCATGAAGGATTTGATCGCCGGCCACTTCCCGGCGAACTCGATGCCGACATGCTTGGCCCAGCCCAGCACGGTGTAGAGATAGGCGTCGGGCGCCGTGAAGGTTTCGCCAAGCAGGTACTGGTTCTTGGACAGATGCTCGTTGACGGAATCGAAGCGCGTGGCGAGCTTCTCCTTCGCGAGCTTCTTGTACTCCTCCGGCACCGCCTTGTTGAACAGCGGCGAGAACTGCTTGTGGATCTCGGTCGAGATGAAGTTGAGCCAGGATTGCAGCTTGTAGCGTTCCGGCGTCCCGTTGGCCGGCGCCAGCTTCTTGGCTGGCACCTGGTCGGCGATGTACTGATCGATCGCCGGCCCTTCGGTCAGCACCGTGCCGTCGTTGAGCTGCAGCGCAGGCACGTAGCCGAGCGGGTTGATCTTCTTGAAATCGGCGCCGGTCTCGGTCTTCTTCTCGGCAAGGTCGACCTTCTCGAGCTTGAAGTCGAGGCCGGCCTCGCGCAGCAGGATGTGCGGCGCGTGCGAGCAGGCACCGGGTGAATAGAAGAGCTTCATCGTCGTTGCTCCTGATCATCGATGTGAAAATGCGCCGGCCCCGAATACGGGCAGCGGCGCGGGTGGTGACGCAACGATATGTAACATAGTAAGTTACTTTTAATGCGTCAAGCCCCTTGCGCATGAAACAGCGCATGGTTTCGGTTCGTTGCGACGCGCGGAGGCGGCCAATAGACTGCGAGCCCGAGGCGGGGCAGGCACAACACCATAACCGGGCAGTCAACATGGCCTTTGACTACGATCTGTTCATCATCGGCGCCGGTTCGGCCGGCGTGCGCGCCGCGCGCATCGCGGCCGGCCATGGCGCCAAGGTTGCGATTGCCGAGGAAAGCCGGGTCGGCGGGACCTGCGTCATCCGCGGCTGCGTCCCGAAGAAGCTGCTGGTCTATGCCTCGCACTATGGCGAGGATTTCGAGGATGCCGAGGGGTTTGGCTGGTCCGGCGGCAAGCCTGCTTTCGATTGGGCGCGCCTCATCGCCAACAAGGACAAGGAGATCGACCGCCTCAACCTCGCCTACAAATCGACGCTGGCCAAGGCGGGCGCGGAGCTGATCGAAACGCGCGCCGAGCTGCTTGACCCAAACACAATTTCGGTCGCCGGCCGCAAGGTAACGGCCGAAACGATCCTGATCGCCACCGGCTCCTGGCCGCTGATGCCGAAGCTGCCCGGCATCGAGCACGCGATCTCGTCCAACGAATGCTTCCATCTGGAAAAGCTGCCGGAACGCGTGGCGGTGGTGGGCGGCGGCTACATCGCGCTCGAGTTCGCCGGCATCTTCAACGGTCTCGGTTCGCGGACCACCGTGCTCTACCGCGGCGAGCAGGTGCTGCGCGGCTTCGATCACGACGTGCGCAATTTCCTGCAGCAGGAACTGGTGAAGAAGGGCATCGACGTGCGCTGCCGCACCAACGTCACGCGCATCGACAAGGTCGCCGGCGCACTCAGGGTGACTCTGGACAGCGCCGCGACGATCGAGTGCGACCAGGCGCTCTATGCCACCGGCCGCCGGCCGCTCACCCGCAGCATGGGACTGGAGAAGGCCGGGGTCGCGCTGGACGATGTCGGCGCGATCAATGTGGACGGCTGGTCGAAGAGCAGCGTGCCCAACATCTACGCCGTCGGCGACTGCACCAACCGGCTCAACCTGACGCCGGTCGCGATCCGCGAGGGCCACGCCTTCGCCGATACCGTGTTCGGCAACAAGCCATGGATGGTGGACCACGCCGACTGCCCGTCAGCCGTCTTCACCCAGCCGCCGGTCGGCACCGTGGGCCTGACCGAGGAGCGCGCGCGCGCCAAGTATGGCGAGATCGACATCTACCGCGAGACCTTCCGCCCCATGAAGCACACCATGACCGGCCGCTCCGAACGTACCCTGATGAAGCTGGTGGTCGACCGCAAGAGCCAGACGCTCGTCGGCGCCCACATGGTCGGCCTCGACGCGCCGGAGATCATCCAGACCCTCGCCATCGCGGTGAAGCTGAAGGCGACCAAGCAGCAGGTCGACCAGACCATCGCCATCCACCCCACCGCCGCCGAGGAGTTCGTCACCATGCGCACCCCGGTCGCGGCGGAGTAGGGGGCATGCTCTCGCGAGTCTTCCTCCCGACACTGACGTTTTGTGGGTTTCTTCTCATTGCCGGCCCTGCTTCGGCCGCACCCCCAAGCGGCTGCCTCGGTCTTTACGATCCGGCGGCAAGGCGCGGCTCCGAAGATGTCTATATCAACGTGGAAAGGTCTGACGAAACGGCCGTCTGCTTCCTGGTTCCTCGTCAGGTGGTGCCAGAGCGCTTTCGGTCATGGTACTCGGATGGCATGGCCGCGCCTCTTCTGGTGTTCGACCCGCGCGGTCTGCTCGCATACCTTGATGGCAAGCGAAGCGTCATGGCCGGCGCGGAGCAGCGCAACGTCGATCCAACCATGCGCGATTGCTTGAAGCAGGTGATGCTCGATTCGATCGAAATAGCTTCGGGCTTCAAGTTCAGACCACTCGACATCAAAACGATTTCGACCTTCTCCAAAGAAGCCGCCTCCGATCTACCCGGATATCGGCGCCTGACCACTGAGATCCAGGATTACTATATCGCAGAAGCTCATGCAGAATCGTTAGTTCCCGTCGCCTGTTGGCGCACGCAGCCTCGGGACCGTTGCTTTTTGTTGGGGGACTACGACAAGGCGACCGTTGCCCTGGAATTTAAGAAGAGCGAGCTCGCCCGCATTTCGCCTGCGAAAGCCCTGCAGTGTGTCCGCGACATCGCGGATTTGTTCGGAGTGACGAAACAAGTCAAGGCGGAGTAGGGGATGAAGTTCTCCCAATCCTACCTCGGCAAGCTGCGCAAGATCGTCGGCAGACGCCTCATCCTCGTCCCCGGCGCGCGCATCGTGGTGCATGATCGCCTGGGCCGCGTGCTGCTGGAGCTGCGCAGGGATTTCCGCCGGTGGGGCCTTCCCGGCGGGCACCAGGAGGTCGGCGACAGCAGCGCCGTGACCGCGATCCGCGAGGTGTTAGAGGAAACCGGGCTGAAGATCACGCGGCCAGAAGTGTTCGGCATCGCCTCCAATCCTCGGCACGAGACCGTCCGGTTTCCCAATGGCGACCGGACGCAGAGCGTGTCGGTGCTGTTCCATGCCGGCAAGCCGCGCGGCTTGGCGCGGCCCGATCCCAGCGAGGCGCTGGAACTGGGCTGGTTCGACCTGGACGCATTGCCGGAGAGCCTGATGCCCAACAGCGCCCGCACGCTGAAAGCTTTCCGGCGCTATCGCCGCACCGGGAAATTCCAGATGATCTAGAAGCCCTTGCAATCGGTGGCGCGATGCGATGCTCTGTCGGGGAGAGCATCGTCCTGCAAGGACATGAAACATGATTGCACGGATCTGGCACGGCCGGGTTCCGGCCGCGAAGAGCGACGCCTATCTCCACCATATGCGGACATTCGCCATCCCGCGCTATCGAGCGGTGCCTGGCAACCTCGCGGCATATGCGCTGCATCGCATCGAGGGCGAGGTGGCGCATTTCGACATGCTGACCTTCTGGGAATCGCTGGACGCCATCAAGACGTTCGCCGGCGAAGATGCCGAGAAAGCGCGCTACGACGATTTCGACAAGGGCTTCCTGCTCGAATACGAGCCGACCTGCCGCCACTACGAGGCGTATCAGGAGTAGGCGAGGTTATCCGGCCCTCTCCGCCGTCATGGTCGCACTTGGTGCGACCATCCACGAGTTTCTATGGGCGCCGCCGAACCGTTGCAGACAAACTCGTGGATGGTCGTGCCAAGCACGACCATGACGAATAGGAGCGCGGTTGGCGTACTAAGCGCTACCGCCCCGCGTCCTTCATCATCTGCGCGACGCTGGTGCGCAGGTGGACGAGGTCGCTGCCGGCGATGATGAAGCCGTAGCCGCGGTCGAACAGCTGCTTCGCCACCGCGCCGGTCGCCGCGATGGTGCCGAGCGCCTTGCCGGATTTCAGCGCGGCCTGCTCGATCTTCGCGATCAGTCCGAGCAGTTCCGGATCGTCCATCCGGTTGAGCTTGCCGATGTTGGCCGAGAGGTCGCGCGGACCGATGAAGATCATGTCGATGCCGTCGACGCCGGCGATCGCCGCCGCATTCTCCACCCCCGGCGGCGTCTCGATCTGCACGATGATGATGAGCTCGCCCGCCGCGCGCTCGTAGTAGCCCATGTCGAGGCCGTAGGACGCCGCGCGCACGCCGCCCGCCGCGCCGCGGATTCCGAGCGGCGGATAGCGGCAGGCAGCGACCACCGCGCTCGCTTCTTCCGGCGTGCTGACCTGCGGTACGATGATGCCGTGGATGCCCGCATCGAGCGCCCGCTTGATGAACACCATGTCGTTCCACGGCGCCCGCAGCAGGCCGGCGCAACCGGTGCCCTGGATGGCGCGCAACTGGGCGATGGCGTCGGGGATGGTGGCCGGCCCGTGCTCGTGGTCCATCACGATGAAATCGACGCCGGCCAGCGCCATCGCCTCGGCGTTGTCCGGCGAGCCGGCCATGGTCCAGACGCCGAGCAGCTTCTCCCCGGCCTTCAGCCGGGCTTTCAGGTTGTTCGTCACGGGATCGATCCTCGCTTCGGATCGGCGACCTTATCGCTCCGGGGTGGCCTGCGTCCACCCGCCCGGCAGGGGCAAGGCGCGATACCGCTTTACGCCGCGGGGATGGCTCGGCTATGGCTCGTGCCAAGATGGCCCAGACCCGACTCCCCTATTGCTCGCCCTATCGCCTGTTCTGGGCGGCCTTGGGGACTCCCCAATCCGCATCCGACCGGATCCATGCCGGCTACGCGCGCTTCGCCTGGCGCAGCATGGGCCTCTCGCACCTCGCGCTCACCGCCGCCTTGTGCGTCGTCTGGCCGGTGAATTTCGCAATCATGCTGTGGATGTTCACCCGGCGCGTCGGGCCGGCGGTGGCGCGCGCGACCGGCAAGCCGGTGTGGCGCCAGATCCTGGAGCAGCTCCGGCTTGCCATCCGATACTCGATCCCGCCGGACAAGTACTACGTGTTCGACCTGTTCCGGCCCGAGCGCTTGGCCAACGCGCGGCACTATGTGCTGCGCTACGAGCTGAAGGGTGGCTTCCACAACCTCGTCCATTTCCATACCCGCGTCACCATGCGCCGCAGCACCAAGGAGTCGTTGAAGGACAAGCTGCTGTTCTTCCGCCGCTGCGAGAAGGCCAGGGTGGCAAGCCCGGTCGTGTTCCAGGTGGCGACCGCCGACGGCAAGATCGCGCCGGAGAGCTACAAGGGCGGTGGGTTGCCGCCCCACGACCTGTTCATCAAGCCGGCCAAGGGCAAGGGCGGGCGCGGCTGCGAGAGGTGGCTGCGGCGCGACGGCGCCTATGAAGGACCGGGCGGCCGGTTGCTGAGCGAAGACGCCTTGCGCGTGCATATCGCAGATCTGGCGGCGCGGCGCGGGCGCTATCTCATCCAGGAATGTTTGCGCAACCACCCCGATCTGATGCGCTTCGGCGGCAGCCTCACCTCGCTGCGCATCACCTCCTGCAAGAGCGAGTCCGGCGGGTTCGAGGTCACCAACGCCGTCCTGAAGATGTCGCTGGCGGCGGGTTCATCGGTCGACAATTTCCACCAGGGCGCAGCGGTCTGCCGGGTCGACGTGGAGACGGGAGAGGTCGGCCCCGCCTGGGACAACTGGGTCAAGCGCCCCTGCGTCCTGCATCCGATGCATCCGGTGACCGGCGCGGCGATCGCAGGCATGCGACTGCCATGCTGGGCCGAGACGGTGGCGATGGTGGCGCAAGCGGCGGGCCTGTTCGCCGATCGCATCATGGTGGGGTTCGACGTGGCGATCACGGACCGCGGCCCGGTGATCATCGAAGGCAACGTGCAGCAAGGCTGCGATATGGTCCAGCGCACGCACGATTTGCCCGTCGGGTTGCAGCGCCTCGGCGAACTGCTCGCGTTCCAGGCGAGCGAGGCGTTGGCGACGCGCCCGCCGCGCATCATGCGCTGGTATGGGCCGCGGGACTATTGGGGTCCGCGCTGACCGCGCGGGCGGGAACCAATTCCATTCGACCGGCGTTCTATTGGCAATCGCTCTCTTGTCAGTGGGAGCGGCTGTCATTTCTGTGTTGAGGAGAAGCCACGTGCTTACCAGTGCAAACAAGTTCCGTTTCCTGCTCCCGCTGATGCTGCTCAGCCTCGGGGCCGCAGGCTGCTCCGTGACCTCGGGTCAGGAATCGACCGGCGAATACGTCGACGACGCAACCATCAGCACCAAAGTCAAGACCAAGCTCGCCACGGAAGGCGGGGCGAACCTGGCCAGCCAGGTGAAGGTCGAGACGATGAACGATGTCGTTCAGTTGAGCGGCTTCGTCCCCAGCGAAAAGGACCGCTCGACGGCAGAGCAGCTCGCCTGGAGTGTCGAGGGCGTGCGAGCCGTCAGGAACAACATCGTCGTCCAGCAGTAGGCGAACTATTTTCGCCCACGGGTGAGCGGGAGAGCGGCGTGATCGCGTGACGGATGTACTCACGCGGCGGCGCCGCCTTCGCATGAGCTCGCCGCCGCCGCGATCGGTTACCCGGGCAGCAGTATCTCCCCCTCGACTCGACGCGTGACATTGATCGTGCTCCCGATCTCTACACCATCGCGCTGGACGCCACCGACTTCACCAGCGCGAACACCTCCTGTCCAGGCTGGAGATGCAGGCGGCGCGCGGAATCGCCGGTCAGCAGCGCGAGCAGCGCCGCACCGCCAAGATCGAGCTGCAGCAGGCAGCGGTCGTTGGGACGTTCCGCCAGCGCGAGCAGGCGGCAGGCCAGGACATTCTGCACGCTCAGTCCTTCCGGCCGCCGGGTCGCGATCGCGACATCGCGCGCCAGCACCCGCAGCCGCATCGGATGGCCCGCCGGCAGGTCGATGTGCGAAAGCAGGAATTCCGCGGCGCCGACAGCGACGCGCGTGACGGCCCGCGCCTCGTCCTGGGCCGCCACCCGTCCGATCAAGATCGCGCCCACGTCCGGCCGGTCGGTCAGCAGCGGCAGGTCGAGCCGCCCCGACAGTGCGGCCGGCCCGCCGTCGGCGGAGACCTTGCCGGCATCCAGAAGCACCAGATGATCCGCGATGCGCGCCACTTCGTCCATGCTGTGCGTCACATAGAGCATCGGAATGCCGGTTTCATCGCGCAGCCGTTCCAGGAACGGCAGGATCTCCGCCTTGCGCGGCTCGTCGAGCGAGGCGAGCGGCTCGTCCAGCAGCAGCAGGCGCGGGTTGGAAAGCAGCGCCCTGCCGATCGCCACCCGCTGCTTCTCGCCGCCCGACAGGGTGCGCGGCCGGCGATCCAGCAGGGCGGAGATGCCGAGCAGCGCAACGACGTCGTCGAAACCGGCGGCGGCCGCATGGTCCATGCGCCGCTTGCGCCCATAATCCAGGTTCGCCCGCACGCTCATGTGCGGGAACAGCCGCGCTTCCTGGAATACGAAACCGATGCGGCGCTCTTCCACGGGCCGGTCGATGCGGCGTGCGCTGTCGAACAGGGTGTCGCCGGCGATCTCGATGCGTCCCTGGTCGGCTTTCAGGAGCCCCGCGACGGCGGAAAGCAGGCAGCTCTTGCCGGCGCCGGACGGCCCGAACACCACGGTCGCCCCCCGTGCCCTCGCCTCGAACGAGGCTTCTAGACGGAACCCGCCAAGCTGCTTCGCGATGTCGATGCGGAGCAAGGGGCGGCTATCCGCGCAAGGCATGAGCGCGGTGGGCAATGCGCTCCGACAGGAACAGCGCGGCGAGCGCGAGCACGAACGAGATAACCGACAGGCGCGCGGCGGTCGCCTCGCCGCCGGGCGATTGCAGCGCGCCATAGATCGCAAGCGGCAGGGTCTGGGTCTCGCCCGGAATGCTGGCGGCGAAGGTGATGACGGCGCCAAACTCGCCGAGGCCGGCGGCGAACGCGGTCATCGCCGCGGCCGCGATGCCTGGAACCATCAAAGGGAGCGTGATGGAGAGGAACCGGTCGAGCGGCCCGGCTCCCAGCGTCCGCGCGGCGTCTTCCAGGCCGCGGTCGACTGCGCCGGCGGACAGGCGAATGGCCCGCACCATCAGCGGAAAAGTCATGACCGCGGTCGCCAGCGTCGCGCCGGCGGTCGTGAAGGCGAGCTGCACGCCGAACCACGCGTGAAGCAGGGCGCCGACCGGCCCCTTCACGCCGAACACCAGCAGCAGCACGTAGCCGGTCACCACCGGCGGCAACACGAACGGCAGGTGGACAAAGGCGTCGACAACGCTCTTGCCGACGAAGCGCCGGCGTCCCAGCAGCCATCCGACCAGGATGGCGAGGGGCAGGCTGAACAGGATGCTGTTGAGCGCGACCTCGAGGCTGAGGGCGACGGCGGTCCATTCCTCGGGCGTCAAGGTCAGGAGGCGGCCGTCGTCATTCAAGCGTCTTAAATCCGTAGCTGTTGAAAATCTGCCGGGCATCCGCGCCCAGCAGGAAATCTAAGAATGCCTTCGCCTCCGGCCGCTCGTGCCCGGCAACGATGGCCATAGGGTACACGATCGGATCGTGGCTGTCCTCGGGGAACGTGCCGATCACCCTCACATCCTTCACGCCGCGGGCGTCGGTTGCATAGACGATGCCGAGCGGCGCTTCCCCGCGCTGCACCAGCGCCAACGCTGCGCGCACGTTTTCCGCCGGCGCAGTCTGCGACTCGACGGAATCCCACACTCCAAGCCTCGTCAAAGCCTGCTTGCCGTAGATGCCGGCCGGCACGTTCCTGGGATCGCCGATCGAGAGCCGCCCGCCGCCCAGTGCGCCTTTCAGATCGAAGTTCGGAGCGATGGCGATGGAAACATCGGAGCCGGCGGGCGCCACCAGCACCAGCGCGTTGCCGATCGGGCGACACATTGTGTCCGCGGCGATCAGGCCCCTGTCATCCAGATACTGCATCCACTTCTCGTCGGCGGACGCAAAGATGTCGGCGGGCGCACCGGCCTCGACCTGCTTGGCGATCGCCGAGGAGGATCCGAACGACAGCACAACCGCCGCATGACCCTGGGCCTGCCAGCTTGCCGCAGCGGCTTTCAATGCGTCGGTCAGGGATGCGGCGGCGAAAACCGTCGCCGGCTGTTCGGCCGCCAGCGGCGTTCCCGCCAGCGCGGTGGTCGCAGCGATGCATGCCAGCAGCGCACGACGGGTGACCGCGAAGCTCATGGCTGCCCCTGTCGTTATATTCCATTGGATATATCGGTTTCGCGCCGTGAAGGCAAGCCGCCGGCGTCTGGTTTCATTTTGGGGACTTGGCGAGCGGAGCGAGCGCCGCGAGGTCTGCGGCGATGGCCTTTTGGGTCTTGCGCTCCATGCTGCGGAAGTGGCGCAGCACCTGTGCACCCAATTCCGTCAGGCGCGCGCCGCCGCCGTGGGGGCCGCCCTTGTCCGCCGCTACCAGCGCGCCCCGGAAGGATCCGTTCAGTTCCTCGACCAGCAGCCAGGCGCGGCGATAGCTCATCTTCATCTGCCGGCCCGCCGCGGAGATCGAGCCGGTGCCGGCGATCGCCTCCAGCAGATCGGCCTTGCCCGGCCCCAGCGCCACGCCCGGCCCCAGGATGACCCGCAGGCGCGCGCCGCTCGTTCCGTGCTTGGGCTTCATGCGGCGCCAGGATAGCGCCCGCACATCGGCGATCAAGCGGAGGACTGCGCCCGTCGGATTCCAGCGTGCCAGTGCGCCGGGCGCGTTGCGGGCAATGCCGACGCTCTATGAAGCGGATCGGCGGGCCGCTAGTCTCCTCCCTCGGACGGTTCTGGGGGGGCGGGGGATGGCACTGCGCGTGTCGGGATTGCGGGCTCGGAGCCTGCTGCTGGTCGGTGCTGGCCTGGTGCTGGCCGGTCCTGCTGCCGAGGCCCAGCAAACCGGGCTTCAGCCGGACGGAAGCCTGATCGTCTCCGCCGCTGCCAACGGCGAGATCCAGCACTATGTCGAGCGGGTCTCCGGGCGGTTCGGTGCGCTCGCGGTGTCGCAGGACGGCACCAGGGCCGTCTCCTATATCTGCAACTCGCGCCTGTGGAAGAATTGCGACGACCCCGGAGCCGAGGATAGCAACCTCGCCATCCCCTCCGGCAGGGTGGCGCGCGACGAAGCCCTGACCCGGTGCCGCAACCAGAGCGGCGCGGCCTGCGTCCTGCTCTTCATCAACGACGACCAGCAGCGGGAATTCGAGATTCAGCCATAACGTCCGTGTGAAGGGCATCACAAGGCGCCGTAAGAGGTGGCTTGCAATCCGCCGCGCCGCCGACGAAATAGGCATCCACCACGTGCGATTGATTCGGAGGGACTCGTGTTCGCTGAATTGAAGAAAGCCATGTGGGTCATTGCGGCCGTCGGCCTCGCGGCCGGGACGTCGCCGACCGCCGCGCGGGCCGGGGAGACTGGCGTTCAACCGGACGGGCGCTTCATCGTCGGCCAAGAGGCCGGCAAGGTGATCGGCGAATATCTCAACAAGGTTTCGGGGCGCTTCGGCGCGCTGGCAATTTCCAACGACGGCAATGCCGCCGCCTACTACATCTGCCAGTCGCGGCTGTGGAAGAACTGCGACGACTACAGCCTGGAGGACAGCGGCATGATGTCGATCCCGTCCGGCCATCTGGCGGCCAAGCTGGCCGAAGAGCGTTGCCGCGGCGTCACCGGCAGCAGCTGCACGGTGCTTTTCATTAACGACACCTGGAAGCGGCCCTTCACCTTGACGCAGTGACTGAAATGCTTTCCACGGCGACTGAAGCGCACCGCATAGTTAATTGATTCTGCGGCAGATTCCCGATTGTTGGCGTTGGCTCCGCATGTTAGCGTGCGCGCCATGCGGAAAGTGCGCCTGGACAAGGTCCGGCGAATGGTGCTTTCCCATGTTGGATGGACGAGCGGGAACAAGGGACCATCATGAACGCGAAGTGGGCCCCGGACAGCTGGCGGGGCAAGCCGGTTTCGCAGGTGCCGGACTATCCGGACGCCGCGAAGCTGCAGTCGGTGGAGCAGCGCCTCCGGACCTATCCGCCGCTGGTGTTCGCCGGCGAGGCGCGGCGTCTCCAGGAATCGCTGGGCAACGTGGCGGAGGGCAAGGCCTTCCTGCTGCAGGGCGGCGACTGCGCCGAGAGTTTCGCCGAGTTCTCCGCCAACAACATCCGCGACACCTTCCGGGTGCTGCTGCAGATGGCCGTCGTGCTGACCTTCGGCGCCGCTCTGCCGGTGGTGAAGGTCGGGCGCATCGCCGGCCAGTTCGCCAAGCCACGCTCGGCGCCGACCGAGACGGTGGGCGGGGTCGAATTGCCGTCCTATCGCGGCGACATCGTCAACGGCATGGAGTTCAACGCCGAGGCGCGCAAGCCCGATCCGGAGCGCCTGGTGCAGAGCTACAACCAGGCGGCGGCGACGCTCAACCTGCTGCGCGCTTTCGCCCAGGGCGGCTTCGCCGACCTGCACAAAGTCCATCGCTGGAACCTGGAGTTCGTAGCGGATTCGCCTTTGGGCGCGCGCTACCAGGAGCTGGCCGAGCGGCTCAGCGAGACGCTGGAATTCATGGCGGCGTGCGGCCTCACCTCCGAGACCGTGCCGCAGATCCGCGAGACCGAGTTCTACACCAGCCACGAGGCGCTGCTGCTGCACTACGAGCAGGCGCTGACCCGCGTCGACAGCCTGACCGGCAAGTGGTACGGCTGCTCCGCGCACCTGCTGTGGATCGGAGACCGCACGCGCAATCTCGATGGCGCGCATGTCGAATACATGAAGGGCGTCCAGAACCCGATCGGCCTCAAATGCGGCCCGAGCCTGGAGCCGGACGACCTGCTGCGCCTGATCGACACGCTCAACCCGCAGAACATCCCGGGCCGCCTTACCCTGATCGCCCGCATGGGGCACGAGAAGGTGGAGGCGAAGCTGCCCGCCTTGATCCGCGCGGTGAAGCGGCACGGCGCCAAGGTGGTGTGGTCGTGCGATCCCATGCACGGCAACACCGTCAAGTCGGCGAGTGGCTACAAGACCCGGCCGTTCGACCGCATCCTCTCCGAAGTGAAGGGCTTCTTCGCGGTGCATCGCGCCGAGGGCAGCCACGCCGGCGGGGTGCATTTCGAGATGACGGGCCAGGACGTGACGGAGTGCATCGGCGGCGCCAAGGCGATCACCGAGGACAGCCTGGCTGACCGCTACCACACCCATTGCGATCCGCGGCTCAATGCCAGCCAGTCGCTGGAGCTCGCTTTCCTGATCGCCGAGCAGTTGAAGGCCGAGCGCAATGGCCAGGGTGCCCGCATTGCCGCAGCATCCTGACCGCCTGCGGCCGGTCGACTCCTCGGCCGTTCCCGCGCACGAGCCTGGCCCCGCGTCCGAACCCGCGGCGGCCGAGGTCGAGCAATGGACCGACCTCTATTTCCTGAAGACCAAGGCGGTGGTCGAGAAGTTCGGCGATGCGCGCGTGACCTACGCGGTCTTCATGCGCCGCCCCGTCATTTCCGCGCCGCGCCTCGCGATCGACTGGCTGAAGGCGATGGCGGAGGAGCGCGGGACGGAGTTCCAGATCGACCTGCGCTACGCCGAGGGCCGCTGGGTCGGCGCCGGCGAGCCGCTGATGTACATCTCCGGCTCGCTGATCCATCTGTCCGATCTCGAGACCATCCTGCTGCAGAAGCTGGGCCCCGCCTGCGTCGCGGCGTTCAATGCCTTCACGATGTGCTCCGACCTGCCGCGCGTCGCGTTCCTGGCGATGGATGCGCGCCACTGCGCGGGTCTCGAGATGGCGGAGATGATGGCCTATGCCGCCAGCGTCGGCTCCGACCGCGCGCGCCGCAAGGTCGGTGCCGTCGGCTTCATCGGCAACGCCACCCATGCGACCGCGCACTATTTCGGCCAGGATCAGGCCATGGGCACCATGCCCCACGCGCTGATCGGCTATGCCGGCTCGACCCAGCGCGCGGCGGAGATGTTCCATGAGACCTTCCCCGACCAGCCTATGACCGTGCTGGTCGATTATTTCGGCCGCGAGGTAACGGATTCGCTGACGGTAGCGCGGCGCTTCGCGCACCTCGCCTCGCAGGGCAAGCTGGCGGTGCGCATCGACACGCCCGGCAGCCGCTTCATCGAAGGGCTGGATCCGTCGGCGTCCTACGCCGTGCTTGACCGCAACGTCCCTGACGCCATCCGCGGCTATCGCAATGAGACTGAGCTGCGGCATCTGGTCGGCGCCGGCGTCTCGGCCGCCGCAATCTGGCATCTGCGCGAGGCGCTGAACCGCGAAGGCTTCCAGAAGGTGAAGATCGTCGTCTCGTCCGGCTTCGATCCCGCCAAGTGCAAGGTGGTGGCGGAAGCCAACGCGCCGATCGACATCGTCGGCACCGGCTCGTTCCTGCCGCAACGCTGGACCGAAACCTACGCCACCGCCGACATCATCGAATACAATGGCATCAAGCGCGTGAAGATCGGCCGCGAGTTCCTGTTCCGGAAATAGAGCGAACAGTCAGCGGTTTGGACGATTGCCATTCCAGCTGCTGTAGGGGTGGCTCGCGCACCAAGCGATGAACAAATCGTATTGCTGAGGCGAAAGGTCCCGGCGAAGCTGCGTCAACATCCTATCCGTCGCGCTTCGCCGTAGCAAAAGGCTGACGCTGCTCATGCAGTCGCTATCGTCTGGATAGCCGAACAGAATCTGCCGATCCCAATCGGATTGGACATCGCGACGTGTGGGCACGACGTAGGATGGCTCGCGCAGTGCTCGGATTGCCGGCAGGACAATCGCAAGCAGGTCGGTCGGCAGAGCCAGCTCCGGATCACGGGCCTGAGCTTGGTGCTCGCGGGGGCTATCTTTGAAAGTCCGCTGCGCCCAGGCTTCGATGCTCGTACGTGCTTCCACACGGTTCTCGCGCTCTACCGTGCCGATGAAGGTCTCAACGATCGTTGGCGCACGGCTATAGTCGGCGGCATAGGGGTTCCATTGGCCTTGCAGCATGTCCGCATATGCTGCCTTAGCGGCCGCGTTCACGCGCGCCGTCTGCTCTGGCGTGAGGGATAGCCCCATTGGTTGCCACAACGGCAACGCCGCATCCAAAGAAAGGATCGCGAGCGCCGTCTGCCAACGCGCGGCCGCAGCAACCCGTTCGTGATAGGGCGGAATTCGTGGAAGTCGTCGCTTCATTGCAGCACGGTTAGGGAAGGACCGGTTCTTTCGAACAGAACTACCATAAGTGTAAGTCTAAAGCGCGTGAAGATCGGCCGCGAGTTCCTGTTCCGGAAATAGGTCGGCCTATCGCACCGCCGTCGCGCTGAATCGCCAGACCAGGAGCGCAGCCACCACGAGCGTGCCTGCCGCGGCGACCGAGGGCAGCACAAATGCGCCGGTCACGTCGTGCATCCAGCCGCCGAAGCTCGGCCCGATGATCTGGCCGACGCCGAACGATGCCGTCATCAGGCCGATGATGCGCGAGGCGGCCCCGGCCGCGAGGCGGCGCGCGCCGACCAGGCCCAGCACGGTGATGCCGACGAAGGTCCCGCCCAGCAGGACCGCCGCCAGGACCACGCCGGCGGGCGCCTGCCACAGGACGCTTGCAAGGACGCCCGCCGCCTCGATCAGGCACGCCAGCGCATAGGCGTGGCCGAGCCCGATGCGCCGGCCCAGCGCCGCCCAGAATGCGACCGAAGGAATGCCGGCCAGTCCGACGACGATCCAGATGTAGGGCTCGAGCGGCGCGATCTCCGCGCTGGTGCGCACGAGCTGGACCAGGAAGGTCGCGGTGATCACGTATCCGAACCCGAACAGGCCATAGGCCACGATCAGCGCGACGAGCGGGCGACCGATGCCGCCGTTGGCCGTCGCGCCGGCGGTGCCGCTGCCATCGGGCCGGGACGGTATCAGCGCCGCGACGGCAATCACCGCGAGCAGGGAAAGCGCCGCCGTCGCGATCCACTGCCATTGCCATGCCGCGCCGTGGGCCGCCATCTGCGCGACCAGGATCGCGGAGATCGCGATGCCCGCGCCGACGCCGGCGAACTGGTGCCCTGCCATGTGGCTGCGTCCGGCCGCGGCCAGCCGGTCCAGCACCAGCGACGAGGTGAAGATGAGGGCAAAGGCGCTGGCGACGCCGCTCACGAAGCGCAGGAGGACGAACGCGGCGAGCGAATCGGTCGCCGCCATCAGGCCGGTGGTGAGCGCACTGACCAGCAGCGCGGCCAGCATCCACGGCCGCCGCCTTGACGCGAAGAACGACCCGGCCGCGATCAGCGCGCCGACCAGGTAGCCGGCAAAATTCGCCGAGGCGATGAAGCCCGCCTCGCTGGCGGTCAGGTGCAGGGCCGCGATCATCTCCGGCAGGATCGGCGTGTAGACGAACCGCCCGATCCCCATCGCCGACGCCAGCGCAATCGCGCCGCCGGCGGCGATCGGGAGGGGCCGCGTATGCTCGAACGTGCGGGTGCTGTTCATCGTTCTGCTGCTCGATTCTGTCTTCGTCATGGTCGTGCTTGGTACGACCATCTACGAGTTTGCCCGACGCAGCGAGGTCTCGCCCATCGAAACTTGTGGATGGTCGGACCAAGTCCGACCATGACGAAGTTTGAGGCGGTGTTATTGAATTGTCTGTCCGGTTCTGGCGGTCGCGCTTCCAGCATCAGTTCGTCGGCGGCTTGGCGTAGGGCACTTCGACCCAGACATAGCCCTGCTCGTTGCTGTCGGGCTTGCGGGAATATTCCAGGATCCAGGAGCGGCCGGTTTGGGTGTCGAACATCATGTTGATCCTGGGGTCGCCCTTGGTCAGGTCGCGGTCGGCCTGGTCGAGCACGATCAGGACGAAACGCTGGCTGATCGGCTGTGCCACCGGGGCACCCACATAGGCCGGCGCCGTGGCACTGCCGTTCTCCTGCGCGGTCGCGGGCATCGCGGGAGCCATCGCAGCGATGGCGCAGAACGCCAATGTGTAGCGAGACATCGAGACCTCCGGGATGCCGTGGGCGGGCTGCCGAGCAGAACCTTCAAAGGGAAACACGCCCGCGCGGGCCTTGGCAAATGCGCGGGAGTCGTATCCAGCATGCAAGGAACTCGGGTTTGCATCCGCGCGCAATGCCCGTAATCTCGGCTAAGTCATTGCTTCCCCGGGATGCCCATGACCCACGAACTGAAGATCGCGCTGGCGCAGCTCAACCCCACGGTCGGCGACGTCGCGGGGAACCTCGCCATGCTGCGCAAGGCGCGCGCCACCGCGGCCGGGAAGGGCGCGGACCTGGTGTTCTGCGCCGAGACCGTAATGTCCGGCTATCCGGCCGAGGACCTGGTGTTGAAGCCGGCGTTCCAGCAGGCCTGCCGCCAGGCGGTCGAGGACCTCGCCGCGGACACCGCCGACGGCGGCCCGGCGATCATGGTGGGTTCGCCCTGGCTCGATGGCGACAAGCTGATGAACAGCTTCCTCCTGCTCGACGGCGGCAAGATCGCCGCGACCCGCTACAAGCACGAGCTGCCGAACTACGGCGTGTTCGACGAGAAGCGCGTGTTCCGGCCCGGCCCGCTGCAAGGGCCGGTCAGCTTCCGCGGCGTACGCCTTGGCATCCCGATCTGCGAGGATTTGTGGTTCACGGACGTCCCGGAGTGTTTGGCGGAATCCGGCGCGGAGATCCTGCTGTGCCCGAACGGCAGTCCGTTCGAGATCGACAAGCTGGATCAGCGCTTCAACATCGTGGTGGCGCGCCAGAACGAGATCAACCTGCCGATCGTCTACGTCAACCAGATCGGCGGCCAGGATGAGCTGGTGTTCGACGGTGGCTCCTTTGACAGCGATCGCGGCAACCAGCTGCGCGCGCAGCTGCCGTTGTTCCGCGAGGCGGTCGAGCTGACGCACTGGCGCCGCACCAACGAGGGCTGGAGCTGCGATCCCGCGCTCATCGCCGAGGAACTCTCGCTCCTGGAGAAGATCTACCAGGCGATGATGCTGGGCCTGAAAGACT
>DASSBF010000008.1:0-5880 GCA_035699005.1 Dongiaceae bacterium | reverse complement strand
CCGCCGGCGAACGGCGGCAGCGGCGCGTTGCAGATGTTGCCGATTCCGCGCTCGCTGCGCGCGCCGGTGCCGGGATAGAGCGGCATCTGGTGGGTCGAGGCGTAGAAGACCTGCGCATCGTGCTCGAAGATGTGCTGCGTGCCGTTGCCGTGGTGGACGTCGAAATCGACAATCGCCACGCGCTTCAGCCCGTGCGCCGCGCAGGCATGCGCCGCCCCGATCGCGACGTTGTTGAACAGACAGAAGCCCATCGCCATGTCGCTCTCGGCATGGTGGCCGGGCGGCCGCACGGCACAGAACGCGTTGGCGGCGCCGTTCTTCATCACAAGGTCGACCGCGGCGACCATCGCCCCCGCCGCACGCAATGCCGCTTCGCCGGAACCCGCGGACATGAGCGTGTCGCCGTCGAGCGCGGCCCAGCCGCGCTGCGGCACGCGCTGCAGCAGATTCTGAGCGTAGGTCTTGTCGTGAACGCGCGCGATCTGCGTCATCTCGGCGGCGGGCGCCTCGCGCCGCTCAAGCTTGCCGAACTCGGGCTCGTCCAGCGCCATCAGGATGGCCTGAAGGCGCTCCCGGCGTTCCGGATGGCCCTGCCCGGTGTCATGCTCGAGGCAAGCCGGATGGGTGAAGAAGGCGGTGGTCATTCATCCTCTCCTTCTTCCGGCGCGACCAGTGCCGGCGCTCCAACTCGAAAGCGGCCTCGCCCTCCCCCAACAGGCTCTTTCGCCAGTCAACCGCACAACATCCAACAACGCAATACCCACGCGGGTCGCCCGCGGCGCGGCCGCTGTCGGATAGCCGCCAAACGACGAATTTCTGCGCCGATTGTGGGCGTTGCGCAGCCTCTCACGATCTTGTGCCCACGCGGAAAGCGGCCGCGAGCACGGCGAGCCAGCCCGCGATCATCAGCGCGCCGCCGACCGGCGTGACCAGGGCAAAGCCGCTCTGCCCGGTCCATGCGTAGAGATAGAGCGAGCCGCCGAACAGGAAGGCGCCGAGCCCAAGGCCGAGCCCGGCCACCGCGATCAGGCGGCTGAAGTGATGCACCGCGACCGCCGCGAGGCCGATCAGCGCCGCCGCGTGCCAGAGCTGATAGAACGCGCCGGTGCGAATCCAGTCCAGCGCCTCGGGAGGCAGCCGCCCTTCCATCCCGTGCGCGGCCCAGGCGCCCATCGCAACGCCCATGGCGCCGTTAAGGCCAGCCCCCGCCAGATATTTGTGCAACCCGCCCTCCAATTTTTCCTGCTGGCCGCAGCATGATGCGTCGTCTATCTATGGCATATCCTTGCTTCCAGGCAGAGCCCCGGAACATCCGTAAAGGCCGGGAATGGATCATGACCGAAGCCTCCATCCTGCTGCATCGCGACGGCGCCATCGCGCGACTCACACTCAACCGGCCGGACCGGCTCAATAGCCTGACCTTGGACATGCTGGGCGAGTTGAGTGTGGCGCTGAGCGATCTTGAGCACGATGACGCTATCCGCGCCATCATCCTGACCGGCACAGGACGCGCATTCTGCGCCGGGCAGGATCTGACCGACCATGACGCGGTCGACGATACGCGTGCGGTCCGCAGCGTGGTCGAGCGGCACTACAATCCGGTGATCCGGCAGATCCGCGGCCTGCCGCAGCCGGTGATCGCGGCGGTGAACGGGATTGCCGCCGGCGCGGGCTGCTCGCTGGCCCTGGCCTGCGACATTGCCGTCGCGGCCGCGAGCGCGAAGTTCATCAACGCCTTTGTCAATATCGGCCTCATACCCGATGCCGGCGGGAGCTATTTCCTGCCGCGCATGATCGGCCAGGCGCGCGCGCTTGGCATGACGCTGCTGGGCGAGCCGCTGGATGCCAAGGTCGCGGCGGATTGGGGGCTGATCTGGAAGACGGTCGAGGACGCCGACTTCCCCGACGAGGTCGACGCGCTGGCGCACCGGCTTGCCGAGATGCCGACGGCCGCCATCGCCCTCATCAAGCATGCGATCAATGTCAGCGGGCACCATTCGCTGGAGCAGCAGCTGGCGGTCGAAGCGGAATTGCAGGCCGCCGCCGCCGAGACCGAGGATTACCAGGAGGGCCGCGCGGCCTTCCTCGAGAAGCGCAAGCCGCGATTCTTCGGCCGCTAGGGCGGCCATGCGCGAAGGAGCGGGAGCCCCATGATACTGGCGCAACTGGCCGATGAACTGGTGGAAATCTCGCGCCGGGCCGGCGCCGAGATCCTCACAGTCTATGCGGCGGACTTCACCGCCACGCGCAAGGCCGATCAGTCGCCGGTGACCGAGGCCGACCTCGCGGCCGAAGCAATCATCCTGGCGGCACTGCGCCACATGACTCCGGACGTTCCGGTCATCGCCGAAGAGGACGCGCAGCAGCACGGCCTGCCTGACCACGCGCCCGATCGCTTCTGGCTGGTCGATCCGCTCGACGGCACCAAGGAGTTCGTCGCGCGCAACGGCGAGTTCACGGTGAACATCGCGCTGATCGAGCGCGGCGTCCCGGTGCTCGGCATCATCCACGTCCCGGCCTTGGGAGAGACCTATCGCGGCTATTCCGGCCTGGCCGAACGCGGCGTCACGGGCGATCCCTTCACGCAGATCCATGCGCGCAAGCCGCCGGCCGAGGGCGCGATCATGGCCATCAGCCGCTCGCATGCCAGCAAGGAGCTGGTGAACGCCGAAGAGCTGGGCGAGCCGATCCAGGGCACGATCGTCGCCGGATCGTCGCTGAAGTTCTGCCGGCTGGCGGAAGGCACCGCCGATATCTATCCGCGCTTCGGTCCCACCATGGAATGGGACACCGCCGCGGGCCATGCGATCCTCAAGGCGGCGGGCGGATCGGTCCGCACGCTCGACGGCCACCCGATGCGATACGGCAAGCCCGGCTTCCTCAATCCGCATTTCATCGCACGCGGCCATCGTGGCTAGGCGCCTGGAACCGACGCTGGGCGCGATCGGCGAGGCCGCGCGAGCTTTGCGCGCGGGCAGGCTGGTCGCGTTCCCGACCGAGACGGTCTATGGTCTGGGCGGCGATGCCACCAGCGACCGCGCGGTGGCCGCGATCTTCGCCGCCAAGGGACGGCCCAGCTTCAACCCGCTGATCGTGCATGTCGCCAGCATCGGCGGCGCCGCGCAGTTCGCGGAAGTCACCGCCAAGGCGCAGACGGTGGCGCGCAGCCTCTGGCCAGGCCCGCTGACCCTGGTGCTGCCGCGGCGGCGCGACTGCCGCATTTCGCTGCTGGCGACCGCGGGCCTCGACAGCGTCGCGATCCGCGTGCCGGCGCACAAGATCGCGCAGACCCTCCTGATGATGTCCGGGCTGCCGCTGGCGGCTCCGAGCGCCAATCCCTCTGGGCGGCTGTCGCCGACGCAGGCCGACCATGTCCTCGCGGAGCTCGGCGAGAGAGCGGAGTTCGTGATCGATGGCGGGCCGTGCCAGGTCGGCGTCGAATCCACGGTCCTCAGCCTGCTCGATGACCGGCCGCGCATCCTGCGGCCCGGGGCGGTGACGGCGGAAGCCGTAGCGGAGATATTGAAGGAACCAGTGCCGATCGAAGCCGGTGCCGACGATGCAGGTGGTCCGCGCTCGCCGGGCCGGCTCGCCAGCCACTATGCGCCCGGCCTACCGGTGCGCCTCGACGCGGCGAGGGCGGAGCCAGGCGAGGCGCTGCTCGGATTCGGGCCCTCCGCGCCCGGGGATGCGCTCAACCTCAGTCCCACTGGCGATCTTCAAGAGGCAGCCGCCAACCTGTTCGCCATGCTGCGCCGGCTCGACAATCCCAGGCACCGCGGCATTGCCGTCATGCCCGTTCCCGACGCAGGCCTGGGTGTCGCGATCAACGATCGGTTGAGGCGCGCCGCCGCGCCGCGATGACTACCGGTATCGCCGGGTCCTCCGCTTCCTGAAGGGAATGGCAAAGAAGAGTCTCCATCCAGGTTTTGTCCGCGGACCTGCGGGCGGGATGGCGTCAGCGTGATCGGCGGGACAGCATGATCAAGAATCCGGTTCCCCGATCTCTCGACTTGTTCCATCATGGCTCCCAGCACTGGCGGAGCCATAGTCCGCCTTCACAAGATCGAACGGGGAGTTGCCATGCGTCTCTCACGCCCTGCCGCCGCGGCTGCCGCCGCGTGTCTTGCCTGGACCCTCTCGGCGACCGATGCGGCCCAAGCCGATGTCAATATCGGCAGCCTGGTCTGCAACGTTTCGTCGGGCTTCGGATATCTCATCGGCTCGAACCGCAACGTGAGCTGCGTCTTCAACCGCTCCAACGGGACGGTCGAGCGCTACAATGGCCAGATACGCGACTGGGGCTTCGATCTCGGCTATTTCCATGCCGGGTCGATCGTCTGGGGCGTGATCGCGCCGGGCGACAATGTCGCGCCCGGATCGCTGGCCGGCGACTACACCGGAGCCGGCGCCGGCGGCTCGGCCGGCATCGGCGTCAAGGTCAACCTGCTGTTCGGCGGCGACGGCGGCAAGATCTCGCTCCAGCCCCTGGAACTCGAAGGCAATATCGGGATCGGCGCCAATGTCGGTGTCACGCGCCTTTCGCTCACGGCGGCGCAATAGCGCATACCGGCGGCGGATCGGCTGACCGGTCGCGAACAGGAGACGCCAACGAGCCCGGTCACGATGCGGGCCGATCCGGCACCAGCAAGGCCATCATCCCGGCAACCGATCCGTTTGCGCTCCGCCGCTCGGCCCACATGAGCGGTTGCACCCTGCCCGGCCTTCCGTGACAATCGCCGCTCCCCGCGACTCTCCAACGTGAGCCATGAGCGAGCAAATCCGGAAGATCCTCTACATCAGCGTCGACCAGTGGCGCGGCGAGTGCCTTTCGGCCGTCGGTCACCCGCTGGTGAAGACACCCAACCTGGATGCGCTGGCGGCAGACGGCGTGCTGTTCAAGCGGCACTACACGGCCTGTGCGCCGTGTGGGCCGGCGCGCACCAGCCTGCACACCGGCATGTACCTGATGAACCACCGCTCCGGCCGCAACGGCACGCCGCTCGACGACCGCTTCACCAACGTCGCGCGCGAGGCGCGCAAGGCCGGCTTCGACCCGACCCTGTTCGGCTATACCGACACCAGTATCGACCCGCGCACGCGCGCGCCGGAGGATCCGGCGCTCAGGACCTACGAGGGATTCCTGCCCGGCTTCACCGTGGGCATGCCGCTCCCCGAGCACATGGCGATGTGGATCGCCGACCTGAGGGCGCGCGGCTATGACCTGCCGGACGGACGCTGGGATGTCTACCGGCCGCGCCCGGGATTCCGCACGCCGGACAACCGCGGACACTCGTTCGCGCCGCCGGTCTTCACCGCGGAGGAGAGCGAGACGACGTTCATGGCGAACGCGATCCTGCGCTACCTCTCGGTGCGGCGGGACGAGAACTGGTTCGTGCATGGCGTGTTCCTGCGCCCGCACCCGCCGGTGATCGCGCCTGAACCCTACAACGCGATGTACGATCCGGCCGAGGTGCCGTTCCCGAAGCGCAGGCCGACGCCCGCCGAGGAAGCCGAGCAGCATCCGCTCCTGAAAGCGAAGATCGCGGCGCTTGCCGCGGCCAAGGGAGTCGATGAGCACAACCCCAGCAACGCCGTCCACATGCCGGAACTGGAGGTGCGCCAGATGCGCGCGACCTATTACGGCATGATCTCGCAAGTGGACGACCAGATCGGGCGGCTGGTCGCGCATCTGAAAGATACGGGTGAATATGAGGAGACGCTCATCATCGTCACCTGCGATCACGGCGAAATGGGCGGCGACCACTATTGCTGGGGCAAGGAGATCTATTTCGATCAGAGCTTCCATATCCCGCTCATCATCCGCGATCCGCGCCGCGCGGCCGACCGCAGCCGCGGCGCGCAGATCGACCGCTTCAC
>DASSBF010000007.1:0-16462 GCA_035699005.1 Dongiaceae bacterium | reverse complement strand
CTCCAACGGCTGCGAATACATGACCGGCGGCACCGCGGTGATCCTGGGCCGCGTCGGCGACAATTTCGGCGCCGGCATGTCGGGCGGCATGGCCTTCGTCTATGACGAGGCCGGCGACTTCCCGCTGTTCGTCAACAACGGCTCGGTCGTGCACCAGCGGCTGGAGTCGCAATACTGGGAATCCCACTTGCGAGCGCTGATCGAGGAGCATGCGGAGGAGACGCAGTCACGCTTCGCCCGCCGCCTGCTCAACGACTGGATGCTGGAGCGCGGCAGGTTCTGGCAGATCGCGCCCAAGGAGATGCTGGACAAGCTCGCCCACCCGCTGAGCGACGCGCGCGCGGCCATCCTGGCGGAGTAGCCAATGGCTGCTGATTTCGCGGTCACCTCTTAATGTCATCCCGGCCAAGCCACGCAGTGGCGCCGAGCCGGGACCCATACGGTGCATCCTCGCAATCCATCGCAAACCTGGTCGCTGCGCCAACCGATGGGTCCCGGGTCGCGCTACGCCCCCCGGGATGACAGAGGGAAGAAGCCGCGGACATTGCCGGAGCTTTCAAGCAGGAAACCCCGCGTACCACTCCACGTGGCTGCCTTCGTGATTCGCCATGCCCGGCCTGGTCAGGCAGCCGCGCGGCTTGATGAATGAATCGATGCGCCGCTGCGGCGCTTCGCGCCACTGGATGTTGAAGGCGGCGAGCTTGGGAAAGAACTGCAGGTGGGAATAGGGCAGGCGGTCGTGGACCCACCAGGCCATTTCGCGCCAATCGGCGCCGGCGGCGTAGCGGTCGGCGAACCACGGCACCACCACCGATGCCCCCGCGCCGACGCAGCCGTCGGAGTCGCGCAGGTCCCAGACGTGGTAGGCGGCATTGACCTTGATCCCGCCGCATTCGCCGCGGCGCTGGCCGAACGCGGTCACGCGCCGCGAGCGGAAGCCGGAGCGGATGGCGAGCCGGCCGAACGCTTCCTGCAACGGCTCCAGCAAAGTTTCGCACAGCCTGCGGCCGACACTGATCGCAAGGTCGGGGTCGTCCGGCAGGTTGGGAATGCCGTGGAAGCCGGCGATCTCCGAGTACAGGAAATCGCGCATGAAGAAGTTCTGCGACAGGCGGACGCGGCCGAAATCCTCGAGCGCTTCCATCGAGCGGGGCTTGCGCATGGTCTTCCCTCGAACTTGATCGAACACCCGATTCTAGCGGACGCGGAGCTGCACCGTAACTGACGCGGGCTGGCGCACGGCCAAGGTACGATGGTAGGAAGGCGGCGCCCGGATGACGAGACGTGATGCGGCGAGATGTGATGCGATGCTGACACGGCAGCCCTTCTGGTTCCTGCGCCACGGCCAGACCGACTGGAATCGCACCGGCCGCTGCCAGGGCCGCAAGGACGTGCAGCTCAGCATGCAGGGCGAGGCGGAGGCGCATGCCGCCATCCCGCAATTGAAGCATCTCGGCATCGATGCGATCTGCTGCAGCCCGCTGAAGCGCGCGCGCCACACCGCCGAAATCATCGCGCAAGGCCTCGGCCTGCCGGTCGCGGACGTGCCGGGGCTGGAGGAGATGGATGTCGGCCCCTACGAGGGCGTCGCCGACTATTCCTGGGTCACGGCCTGGCGCGAGGACAAGCTGGTCGACGGCATCGAGCCGTTCTCCGCGGTCCGGAAGCGCGTCGTGGATGCCGCCAACCGCGCTCTCGCCAGCGCCAGCCATGTCCTCATCGTCGCCCATGGCGGGGTGTTCTGGGCGCTGCAGCATCTGTGCCGATCGCCCTTCACGCCGCTCGCCCATTGCCGTCCCGCGCACCTGTCGCCGGTCGGCGAAACCTCCTGGCGCATCGAGATGCTGACGCCGCGGCAGGCTGGGGAACCGTGACCCGGATTCGCATTCGCGCGGCGACGGCGGAGGATCGCGGTTTCATGTTCGATCAGGCGCCACGCCTGGCTGCGGCCGCGGCTCTGCCCTGGCACGCGGAGCGCGACCTCCTCGCCTTTCAGCATCGCTACATGAAAGCAGCCTTTGCACGGCCGGAGAACGAAATTGCCACCTTCATTGCCGAGGATGCCGCGGGCGGCCGTCTCGGTTTCGTGCATGTAGAGGCCTCGACCGACGCCGTCACGCTCGAGCCATGCGCCTACGTCACGATTCGCGCCCTGGGCCAGGGCGCGGCATCGGGGCTGATGGCAGCGGCCGAGGAGTGGGCGCGACAGCAGGGCTTCCACCCCATCTGCCTCGACGTCTTCGCCAACAATGGCCGCGCCCGCACCTTCTATGCGCGGCAGGGCTACCAGGAGGATTCCCTGCGCCTGACCAAGCCGTTGTCCAAGCCGCTGCCGGATCGCTGATCACGGTTCCGCCAACGGCGGCAGCTCGTCGCTGCTGGCCTTGACCTCCGCCACCGCCTTGCGCCACGCCACGATCCGCTCCGGCCCCGCCGGGTGGGTATCGTTCCAGCGCGCCACCGCCTTGTCGTCCAGCTTGGCCAGGACCTTGAACATGTTGCCGGCGCGGTCGAGATCATAGCCGGCGCGACCCAGCACATAGGCGCCGAGCAGGTCGGCCTCGCGCTCCTGCTCCTTGGAGAAGCTGAGCACCCCGATCTTGGCGCCGAAATAGAGGCCCTCGGCGGTGAGTTCGTCGGCTGCATCCGGCGGCGCGCCGCCGGCCGCCGCGGCGCCGCCCATCAGCAGCCCGCCGAGCAGCGAGCCGAGCATCGCGCTCCGCTTGCTCTCTTCGACATGGTTGGCGATCTGGTGCCCCATCTCGTGCGCCATGACGGCCGCAATCTCATCGTCCGACTCCAGATAGTCGAGCAGGCCGCGATGCAGGTAGATGTCGCCATTCTCGTCGGTGAAGGCGTTGACCTCGTCGTCCGACACGTAGTGGAAGTGGAAATGGCAATCCCTGGTCATGGCGCGCGCGCAAAGCGGGTCGACATCCCAGGTCAGCTCCGCGCCGATGCGGCGGATCGCATCCTTGTAGTAGGCCGCGCCGCGCGGAAAGGTCGGCAGATGCGGGTCGACCGCCGTCTCGTGCGCCGCGACCAGCGCCTCGCTGTCGCTGACCTGCGGCAGAATGAACGCGCTGCCGCCGCAGCCCTGCAGCGCCAGACACGACGCCACGACGGCGCCGGCGATGCTCCATGCCCTCATCCCTGCCCTCCTTCGCCCCCCGCCGGTTTGCCCCGCAGTTTCTTTTTGGCACGCGGCGGCGCGCAATCCTGGATTGCAGCGGCGTGCGGACTATAACTTACGGTGGCAACTCCTTCTTGGCAAGACCGATTCCGCAGTGCCCACGCGAAGCCTGCCTTGCCTGAGGCGGACCGGCGCGGCATAACGCGGCCCTCAGCAGCAGGAGGGTCGGGCGTGGTCAAATCCGGTTCGACGCAGCTTCCGATCCGCAGCCGCGCGGTTGCGGCGGCGATCCTGGCCGGCCGGGGCGAGGCGGCGCGCGTCCTGGTGCTCCAGCGCAACAAGAACACCTCGCGCGGCCTGTGGAGCCTGGTGATGGGGCGGATCGAGAAGGCGGAAAGCGCTGCCGATGCGGTCCGGCGCGAGATCGCGGAAGAGACCGGGATCGCGGTCGAGGCGCTCTACACCTCCGGCTGCTGCGACACCTTCTTCAATTCCGGCGCCAATGCGATCGAGATCATGCCGATCTTCGTCGCGACCTTCGCCGCGGCGCCGGCCGTCACCCTCGACCATGAGCATCTGGCCTATCGCTGGCTGGGCTTCGACGAAGCGGTGGACATCCTCGCCTATCCCGGCCAGCGCCAGGCCATGCCGGAGATCAAGCGCGACTTCGCCGACCGCGCGCCGCCGGAGTTCCGCCTGATCCGTGACAAGTAGCTCTCTGGATTGCCCGGTGCGGCGCTGTTAGATTGCGCCGGACATCGATTCCATCGGGCCATGCGCACCCTCTACCACTTTCCCCTGCAACCCCAGTCGCGCAAGCTGCGCTTGCTGCTGAAGGAAAAGCACCTCGATTGCGACCTGGTCGCGGAGCGGCCGTGGGAGCGGCGCGAGGCGTTCCTGCGCCTCAATCCCGCCTGCGAGACGCCGGTTCTGACCGAGGACAGCGGCCTCACCTTGAGCGGCGACTACGCCATCACCGAATATCTGGAGGAAAGCTACGAGGAGCCGGCGATGCTGGGCCGCGCCAAGGTGGAGCGCGCGGAGGTGCGGCGCCTGATCGCGTGGTTCGACGGCAAGTTCCAGCGCGAGGTGACGCAGCACCTGCTGGAGGAGAAGGTGACCAAGCGGCTCTATGGCCGAGGCGGACCGGATTCCAACGCCCTGCGCGCCGGCAAGGCGAACATCGGCGTGCACCTGCACTACATCGGCTGGCTGATCGACCGGCGCAACTGGCTGGCGGGCGAGGAGATCTCGGCGGCGGATCTTACGGCCGCGGCGCATCTGTCCTGCCTCGATTACCTGGGCGACGTACCGTGGGACGAGCATCCGGTCGCCAAGGAATGGTACGCGCGCCTCAAATCCCGCCCCAGCTTCCGCCCGCTGCTGGCCGACCACTGGCCCGGCACGACGCCGCCGGCGCATTACGCCAATTTGGATTTTTGATTCAGGTATCAGGGATCAGCAATCAGATATCAGAAGGAACGCCCCATCCGATTCCTGATACCTGATACCTGATACCTGTCATCTGATATCCAGCTTCTCGATGTTCTTCCGCGCTTCCTCGGCGATGTCGGTGTTGGGCATCACCTGGATGACGGTCAGCCAGTCCTTGCGCGCGCCTTCGGCGTCCCCTTTGGCGCGGCGCAGATAGCCGCGCTCGAGCAGCGCGGCGGGATGACTGGGCGAGAGCTTCAGCGCGCGCTCGACATTCTCCTCTGCGAGGTCGGGAGTCTCGAGCTGGCGGTAGGCGGCGGCGCGCATAGCATCGATGTCGGGATTGTCGGGCGTCAGGTCGGCGGCGGCGTTGAGGTCGTCCAGCGCCTCGAAATACATGCCCGAATTGCCGTAGGTCATCGCCCGATCGATCAGGAGATCGACATCCTTGGGGTTGAGCTTCAGCCCCTGGTTCTGGGCGTAGAGCGCGCGCTGGAGGTTGCCGCTCCTGGTCCAGGCCTGGCCGGCCTGGGCGAACAATTCGGCGGCGAGCGGCGCGTCATTCTGGGGCATCGCCTCGCCCACCCGCTCCAGCTCCAGCGCGCCATCCTCGACCTGGCCGGTGCGGATCAGCGCCAGCGCCTTGCAATGGCGCGCGGGATCGCCGCCGCCCTGCTTCTCCCACGCCACCGCGCTGTCGAGCGCGCCGGCCGCATCGCGATCCAGCAGCGCCATGCACGCCTTGTACTGCGCCTCGTTGTCCAGCGCCGCACTCGGCACGGCGCCGAGCGCGAGCATCGCGCCCACCGCGGCGATTGTCGCGATATACCGGAAAAATGCGCGCGGACCGAACGTGGGCATCGCCTGCGAGGTCTCGACTATGCTCTATTGCTGCGGCGAACCATCCTGCGGGCGCCGGCAAATTGCAAGTCAGCCAAGCCGCACACGATCGGGAGCAGGCTGCTTCCTCATGACAGCGCAGCGGCACTTGTTCTGCTTCGGGCTGGGCTACAGCGCCACCGTGCTGGCGCGGCAATTGGCCGCCAAGGGCTGGCGGGTGACCGGCACCTGCCGCAGCCGCGACCATCAGGTCGCGCTGAGCCGGCTCGGGATCGAGGCACACCTGTTCGACCGCGACCGCCCGCTCGGCAACCTGGCCGAGTTGCTGTCCGCCGCCACCCATCTCCTCAGCTCCGTGCCGCCGGACGCGACCGGCGATCCGGTGCTGGATCTGCATCGGGCGGAGATCGATGCCGCCGCCGCGCATCTCGCGTGGATCGGGTATCTTTCCACCACCGGAGTCTATGGCGACCGCGCCGGCGGCTGGGTCGACGAGATGAGCGACCTGCAGCCGGGTGGCGAGCGTGGGCGAAGGCGCGTCGCGGCCGAGCGCGGCTGGCTGGCGCTGTCCCAGCCAGCGCATCTGTTCCGCCTCGCCGGCATCTACGGGCCTGGCTCGTCCGCGCTCGATGCGATGCGCGAAGGACGCGCCAGGCGCATCGCCAAGCCGGGCCAGGTGTTCAGCCGAATCCACGTCGCCGACATCGCGCGGGTGCTGGAGGCATCGATCGCGCGGCCGCATCCGGGGGCGGCGTACAACGTGTGCGACGACGACCCGGCGCCGCCAGCGGATGTCATCGCGTTCGCGGCCGCCCTGCTCAACCAGCCGCCGCCGCCCGAAGTCCCGTTCGAGGAGGCCGACCTGTCGCCGATGGCGCGCAGCTTCTATGAGGACAACAAGCGGGTCCGCAACAGCCGGATCAAGCGCGAACTCGGCGTCGCGCTGCAATATCCGAGCTATCGGGTCGGGCTGCCCGCAATCCTCGCCGCCGGCGGCTGATCCAGCAGCTCTTCGATGGTGTGCGCCAGCAGCGCGAGATCGGCGGCGTGCGAGAGGCGATGATCGCCCTCCTTGACCAGGGTCACGCGCACATCGGCGCTGGCGAGCCGTTCGGCCAGTTCCAGGGAAAGGCGATGGGGCACGTCCAGATCGGCCATGCCGTGCAGCAACCGCACCGGCGCGCGAATCCCGATCGGCGCGGACGGCAGCAGATGGCGCCGCCCCTCTTCGATCAGCGCGCGGGTGATGACGGTCGGTTCCTCGGAATAGGCGGAGGCCATCTCGAGCCGGCCCGTTCGCAGCAGCCGGTCGCGGTCATCGCTGCGCAAGCCGTCCCAGATCAGCCGTTCGGTGAAATCGGGTGCGGGTGCGATACCGACCAGGCTCGCGATGCGGCCGGGGCGCGCCAGGGCAGCCAGCAGCATGATCCAGCCGCCCATGCTGGAGCCGACCAGCATCAATGGGCCGTCGGCGACACCGTCGATGACGGCGATCGCTTCCTCCGTCCAGCGGCCGATCGTGCCGTCCTCGAACCGGCCGCCGGACGCGCCATGGCCGGAATAGTCGAAACGCACGAATCCCAAACCGCGCGCGCCGCAGAATTCGTCGAGGAAGCCGGCCTTGGTCCCAGTCATGTCGGAGCGGAAGCCGCCAAGAAACATGATTCCTGCGTCATGCCGGGTGCGATCGATCGCGGGCCGCAGGCGATAGGCGATGCGCCGGCCGTCCGGCAGTTCGAGTATCCGCGGCGCCCCGCCTCCGTTCTCGTCGGTTCCGGAATACTCGCTTGCCAATTCTGTTGCCGCCCTGTTCTCCGGCACGTATGTTGCCGGCTGATTACCGAGCCGAACGTGCCTTCCGGGTTGCCGAATGTCGAGCGACACTTCCGTCCTGCAATCCCCCGGCCAAGCCTCGCAGAGTCCCAGCGGCCCGACCGTGCTGCATCTGGTCAGCCGGCTGGACGGCGGCGGCGGCTCGCGGCTGGCGATCGACCTGTCGACGGGCCTCGTCGAATCGGGTGGACGCGCGCTCATCGCCTATGACGGAGAGCCCTCCTCCACCTACGAGCTGGCTCGCCACAAGATCACCCCGGTGGCCGAGGCGCTGACCAGCCGCAATCCCCTTTCCGGCTACACCGTCACGCGGCGCCTGGCGCAGGTGATCCGCGACCAGAAGGTCGACCTGGTGCACGCGCAGAACGCCACCCTGGCCGCGGTCGGCGAAGCCGCCGCGCGCAAGGCCGGCGCCAAGATGATCGCGACCTTCTGCGACGGGCCGGGCGAGGTCGCGACCCTCTCCAAGAAGACGCGCACCGCGCTGATCAATTCGGATCATGTGCTGACGCTCTCGTACCTGACCGCCAACCTGCTGTCCGACGCGCTGCCGGAGCTGCGCGAGCGGCTGAGCGTGGTGCCGTACGGGGTCGACCTCACGCGCTTCGATCCGCATCGCGTGACGCCGCAGCGCATGATCCAGATGGCGCAGGCTTGGCGCCTGCCCGACGATCGGCCGGTGGTGATGCTGCCGGGCCGCTACGTGCCGCAGAAGGGCCATGCGCTGCTGCTCGAGGCGCTGACCGAGGCCAAGGACGTGGAGCTGCGCTGCCTCATGGTCGGGCCGTCGGCGGATGGCGGCGCCTATCGCGACCAGCTCGACAAGCTGGTGAAGATGATGGGGCTGGAGGACCGGGTGCTGCTGGCCGACGAATGCCGCGACATGCCGGCCGCCCTGATGCTGGCCGATCTGGTGGTGGCGCCGTATCTGACGCCCTCCACCTACAACCGCGTGGTGATCGAGGCCCAGGCCCTGGGCCGGCCCCTGGTGGTCAGCGATTATCCGTGCGCGCGCGAGCTGGTGGAAGGCAGCTCCATGGCCTGGCTGGTGCCGCCGAACGACGCGCAGGCGCTCGCCTGGGCGATCCGCGACGCGCTGGCCCTGCCGACGGCGGAGCGCCAGGCCCGCACCACCCAGGTGATCGAGAACCTGCAGCGCCGCTCCGACCGCGACTGGATGCGCCGCCGCGTGCTCGGCATGTACTGGGACCTGTCCGGCAAGCCCGGCACGCCGTTCTAGGCTCGATCGATCCGCTATCCGGGCGATCCGGCGCGGTGGGTGATCACCAGCCCGAATGGCTTCTGCCGGCAGCGCCAGTGGAGCGGCAGATGGGGCCGGATGTCCTCGGCGTCGTACCGGCGGTTGTTCTCGATCACCAGGATCGTCTCCTCGCTCAGCAGCGACGCGATGTTGCGGAGATAACGCGCCAGCGCGTGGCGCGGCACATGGTGAAGGACCCGGTGCGAGTAGACGAGAGCCGGCTTCAGCGCCGCGATTTCGCGCAGGGTCCGGCGCGAGATCACCGCCAGCCCCACCTGCTTGCCGGTCAACAGGCTGCCCAGGCGCTGACGCCCGAGTTCATAGAAGCGATCGGTCGCGTCGAGCCCGATGAACCGGCCCGGCTGCAGATGGCGAATGACCGGTTCGGCGCACCACAGCGAACCGCAGCCATATTCGACGCAGAGATCGTCCGGGCGAAGCCCGAGCTCGACCAGCACCGCCAGCCATCGCTCGGCGGCTGCCCTGATGTCCGCCTCGTCGCGAATCCGGATGCCGAGCGTGTTCGTCAGGTCGCCGCGCGCCATCCGCTTCAGGATGCGCCGTTCATAGCGCCGCTCGGGCCTTGCGCGCGTGAACGCGTGCCAGACGTTGAGCAGCGCCATTGCCGACCGGCGGCCAAGCGAGGCGGATTCCGGGTCCATCGCCCACCAGGGCATCAGACGGCGCGCGGCTGTCCGCGTTCGTTCAGGGGGACTCATCTGGTTCTCCACGCCACATTCCATCCGGATTTGGCGGCATGAACCTTGTCAAAACCTGACGGGCGCGTGTCCCCGACCGGCCAAGATGTCGCATGGGCGGCGGTGCGCGCGGACCCACGCGCTCCAGGAAACATTCGTGTGTCTTTCCTGTTTCCTAGGAGCGTAGAGAGCGGCTGTCACCGCCGGGAGGAACCGGACATGATCCGCAAGCTGAAATCGGGCGAGTACCGCCTCTATTCGCGCAAGGTCAACCCGAAGACCGGAAAGCGCCGGAATCTCGGGACCTTCGGGTCGCGCACGGCCGCCGAGAAGCACGAAAAAGAGGTGCAGTTCTTCAAGCGGCGTGGCCACTAACAACGGCAGTGGGAGCAAAGCATGATCCGGAAGCTGAGCGCCAACACCTATTGTCTGCATCCCTCCAAGGTCGCCCAGAACTTCGGCGGGTGGAACACTGGGGTCTGGCGCGTCCGTGCGGCCGGCGCCGATCACCGGAAGGCGATCGCGGTCTTCAAGCGCTCCCATCCGGCGATCCCGCTCCAGCCGAGGCGGGAACGGAGCGCAGCATGGTGACCCGCCGGCAGAGGCCCCGGCCGAAGACGTCCGGCGGGCGGCCTGCCGCTCGCCGCAAGACCGGCGGAGCCAAGAATCGTCGTTGGTCGACGCGCGTCACGAAGCAGAGCAACGCCCTCGACCTCGAGCGATCGGTGTTCAAATCCGGCGATCCGCACAAGATCGCCCTCTCGCTGAAGCGCTCGGCCGAGCGCAGCAAGCGGCGCAAGGCGGCGCCCTACCGCTCAGCCATGTCGATGCTGACCTTCTATATCAACCGGGCCGGCAAGAACCTGCCCAAGGGGAAGCTGCGCGTGCTGGAGCGCGCCAAAGGCGAGCTGCGCAAGGCGTTCGGGCGGAAGTAGGGTGGCAGCACCCCGCCTTGCAAAGGGGAAACCCCATCGGTATAACCGCGCGTCCGGCGGAACCCGCCTCTGGGCCTGTATGGGCATGCCCAAGCGCCATCGCCGCAGTTAACCTATTGAAGGATAACGAAAATGCCCAAGATGAAGACCAAGAGCAGCGCCAAGAAGCGCTTCAAGCTCACGGCCTCCGGGCTGGTCAAGTTCAAGCCCTCCAACAAGAAGCACTTTCTGCGTCGCAAGCCGAAGCGGATGAAGCGGCAAAGCCGCCGCAACGAGGTGATGTTCGAGGCGGATGCCAAGAAGGTCATCAAGTTCTTCCTGCCGAACGGCCTCTGACCCCACGCGCGACGGAGAGACATCATGGCACGTACCAAACGGGGCGTTACCACGCATGCGCGGCACAAGAAGGTGCTCGACATGGCCAAGGGCTATGTCGGCCGCGCCAACAACAACTATCGCATCGCGCTCGAGAAGGTCGAAAAGGGCCTGCAATACGCCTATCGCGACCGGCGCAACCGCAAGCGCGACTTCCGCGGCCTCTGGATCCAGCGCATCAATGCCGGCGCGCGCGAGCACGGCTTGACCTATTCTCAATTCATCAACGGCGTGAAGCGCGCCGGCATCGAGCTGGACCGCAAGGTCCTGTCGGATCTCGCGATCCGCGAGCCGGCGGCGTTTGCGGCCATTGCGAAACAGGCGCACGAGGCACTCAAGAAGGCTTGAGGGTGATGCTGGGGGGCTGCGTCCGGCGATCCATCCTGATGATACCGGTGGCTGGCGCCCTGGCATTGCTGGGGTGCGACAGCTACAAATCCGACATCGCCGCCGTCAAGCGCGCCGAGACCGTGCCCGGCGAGACCAACGAGGAGCTGGTGATGGACCTCGCCGGCGCCCGCGCCTCGATCGACTGGTCGGCCGAGACCGCCAAGCAGTACGACAACGACGACATCGTCGCCGTGACGGCGGAGATCAACCGCATCGGCCAGGCCGGCCAGCGCAGCAAGGTGGAGCTGGTCTATCTCCACAACCGCCAGACCAAGAAGGTGGCGTTCGAGGAATTGCGCCTGAACGGCCAGCGCCAGGACCTCTTGTCCGGCGCCCTCAACCTCATGCTGCTGGACCAGTTTAAGCTGCGATTGCAGTAGCAAGCCGGCCATCGCGTTCCATGGAGGGGAGGCCGGACTTGCCCAGGGCCTCCCCTTCTCGTATCTGGTTGGCGCGAAATTCAAGGATGGGATCGATGCAGCACCTGGACGGGATCAAGGACAAATGGCTGGCCGCCATTGCCGGCGCCGGGGCCCTCGATCAGCTCGAAAGCCTCCGGGTCGAGGCGTTGGGCAAGAAGGGCGAAGTCACCGGCCTGATGAAGACCCTGGGCAGCCTGTCGCCCGAAGAGCGCAAGGAAGCCGGCCAGTCGCTCAATCGGCTCAAGGACGCGTTGACCGAGGCCATCGAGGCGCGCAAGGTTGCCCTGCAAGGCGAGGAACTGAACCAGCGCCTGAAGACCGAGACCCTCGACCTGACCCTGCCGGCGCGGCCGGAGCCTGAAGGCCGCCTGCACCCGATCAGCCAGACCATCGACGAGATCGTCGCGATCTTCGGCGAGATGGGATTCGAGGTCGCGGAAGGCCCGGACATCGAGGACGACTTCAAGAACTTCACCGCCCTCAACATTCCGCCCGACCATCCGGCGCGCCAGATGCAGGACACCTTCTATCTCCCCAGGAAGCCGGGCGAGATGGAGGCGATGGTGCTGCGCACCCATACCTCGCCGGTGCAGATCCGCACCATGATGGCGAAGAAGTCGCCGATCCGCGTGATCTGCCCGGGCCGTACCTACCGATCGGACTCGGACATGACCCACACGCCCATGTTCCACCAGGTCGAGGGCCTGGTGGTCGACGAGACCACGCACATGGGCCACCTCAAGGGCTGCCTGATCGATTTCGTGCGCGCCTATTTCGGCATCGAGGATCTGCCGGTCAGGTTCCGCAATTCCTTCTTCCCCTTCACCGAGCCGTCGGCGGAGGTCGATATCGGCTGCGACCGCTCAGGGGGCGAACTGAAGCTGGGGCAAGGCAAGGACTGGCTGGAGATCTTGGGCTGCGGCATGGTGCATCCCAAGGTGCTGAGCAATTGCGGCATCGATCCCGCGAAGTACCAGGGCTTCGCCTTCGGCATGGGGATCGAGCGCATCGCCATGCTGAAATACGGCATCCCCGATCTGCGCACCTTCTTCGACGCCGACCTGCGCTGGCTGAAGCATTACGGTTTCGTGCCCCTGGACGTGCCTTCCATGACCGGAGGGCTGACGCGATGAAGTTCACGCTGAAATGGCTGAAGGGGCATCTCGACACCAATGCTGATGTCGAAACCATCGCGCGCACCCTCACCATGATCGGGCTCGAGGTCGAGGGGATCGAGGATCGCGCCAGGGAACTGGCGCCCTTCACCATCGGCTACGTGGTCGAGGCGGTGCAGCACCCCAACGCGGACAAGCTGCGGGTGTGCAAGGTCGACACCGGCCAGGGGATTGTGCAGGTGGTGTGCGGCGCGCCCAACGCGCGCACCGGCATGAAAGGCGTGTTCGCGCCGGTGGGAAGCTTCATCCCGGGCACCAAATTGGATCTCAAGAAGGGCGTCATCCGCGGCGTCGATTCCAACGGCATGCTGTGCTCGATGCGCGAAATGGGATTGGGCCAGGACCACGACGGCATCATCGACCTCGCCGCCGATGCGCCGGTGGGGCAGAGCTTCGCCGCCTACATGGGCTTCGATGATCCGGTGTTCGAGATCAAGCTGACGCCGGACCGCGCCGATTGCCTCGGCATCCACGGCGTGGCGCGCGACCTGGCCGCCGCCGGCCTCGGCAGCTTGAAGACCGTGTTCCCCGACCGGATCGAAGGCACGTTCGAGCCGCCTCTGCACTGGCAGCGCAAGGAGGTCGGCGATGCCTGCCCGCTGGTGGTTGGGCGCTACTATCGCAACGTGAGGAACGGTGCCAGCCCGCAATGGCTGCAGGAGCGGCTGACCGCGATCGGCCTGCGCCCCATCTCCGCGCTGGTCGACATCACCAACTACGTCACCTTCGACCTCGGCCGGCCGCTGCACGTGTTCGACGCCGACAAGGTCAAGGGCGATCCCACCATGCGCTTCGCCAAGCCCGGCGAGAAGGTACTGGCGCTCGATGGCTTCGAATACGAGCTGGAGCCGGACATGGTGGTGATCGCCGACGATGGCCGCATCGAAGGCATCGGCGGCGTGATGGGCGGCGAGCTCAGCGGCGTTTCCGCCGAAACGAAGAACGTGTTCATCGAGGTCGCCTTGTTCGATCCGGTGCGCACCGCGCGGACCGGCCGCAAGCTCGGCATCAACTCCGACGCCCGCTACCGGTTCGAGCGCGGGGTCGATCCCGAATCCGCCGAATGGGGCGTCGATGTCGCGACCAGCCTGATCCTGGAACTATGCGGCGGCGAAGCCAGCCATATCACCCGCGCCGGCAGGATGCCGGAATGGCACCGCAAGATCGCGTTCCGCCCTGCGCGGGTCGCGAGCCTCGGCGGGGTCGAGGTGCCAACCGACCGGCAGACGCAGATCCTCTCCGCCCTCGGCTTCGGGGTCGAGGAGACATCGGCCGCGCAATGGACCGTGACGCCGCCGTCCTGGCGCGCCGACGTGGAAGGCGAGGCGGACCTGGTCGAGGAAGTGATCCGCATCAACGACTACGACAACATCCCCGTGATCTCGCTGCCGAGGCTCTCCGCGCTGCCGCATCCGGCCATCACGCCGCAGCAGCGCCGCGTGCCGATCGCCAAGCGCCTGCTGGCGACCCGCGGCCTCCTGGAAGCGGTGACCTTCAGCTTCATGCCCAGCGCCATCGCCAAGCTGTTCCAGCCGAAAGGTGCGAATGCGCCCCTCGTCATGCTCGCCAACCCGATCAGCGCCGACCTCGACGCGATGCGGCCGTCGATCGTCGGCAACCTGTTGCTGGCGGCGGCGCGCAATGCTTCGCGCGGGTTCCCCGATGTCGGCCTGTTCGAGGTTGGCCCCTCCTATCTCGACGACACCGAGAAGGGCCAGGTGCTGAGCGCCACCGGCGCGCGCGTCGGCCTCTACCGCCCGCGCCACTGGGAGGGCAAGCCGCGCGCTGTCGATGCGTTCGACGCCAAGGCGGATGCGCTGGCGCTGCTCCAGACCTTCGGCGTGCCGGTCGACAATCTGCAGGTGATCGCCGAGGCGCCGGACTACTATCATCCCGGACGCTCGGCGGTGCTGCGCCTCGGCCCCGCCATCCTGGCGCAGTTCGGCGAGTTGCATCCCAACGTGCTCAAGGCCTGCGACTTGAGAGGCCCTGCTGTGGGCTTCGAAGTGTTCCTCGACCGCCTGCCGATGCCGCGCGCCAAGGGCGCCGCGCGCCCGCTGCTCAACGCGTCATCGTTCCAGCCGCTGGAGCGCGACTTCGCGTTCGTGGTCGACGCGACTGTCCCGGCCGACAAGCTGACCCGCGCCGCCAGGAGCGCCGACAAGGCCCTTATCATAGAGGCCAAGGTGTTCGACCTGTTCCAGGGCGGCGCGCTGCCGGACGGAAAGAAATCGATCGCCTTCTCGGTGACCATCCAGCCGCGCGAGCGCACGCTGACGGACCAGGAGATCGAAGCCCTGAGCGCGAAGATCGTCGCCGCCGTCAACAAGGCGACGGGCGGGGAGTTGAGGAAGTAGCGCAAACATAACGCTTGACGTTACTATGATAACGCGATACGTTATGTCGTGATCAAGACGTTCCGATGTCGAGATGCCGAAGCACTCTTCAATCGCGAACGGACGCGGAAGTTCGGCGCGGATATCGAACGGTCTGCCTTTCGCAAGCTACTGATGATCGATGCTGCATCGATTCTGGACAGCCTGAAGGTGCCGCCGGGCAACCGGCTTGAGGCATTGAAGGGCGAACGCAAAGAACAGCACAGCATTCGCATCAACGCGCAGTGGCGCGTCTGTTTCGTCTGGCGCGATGGGCATGCGTATGATGTTGAGATTGTGGACTATCACTGAGGTGGTTCCTTGACCCGTAAGAAGCGACTCCTGCCGCCGGTCCATCCAGGCGAGATCTTGCTCCATGAGTTTCTTGAACCGATGGAGCTGAGCCAGTATGCCCTGGCCCAGTCGATCGGCGTGCCGCCCCGCCGGATCAACGAGATCGTGCTGGGCAAGCGCTCCATCTCCGCAGATACGGCCTTGCGGCTCGGGCGGTATTTCGGAATGGAGCCGCAGTTCTGGCTCAATCTGCAGTCGCGCTATGACCTGGACGTGGCGAAGGACGAGCTTGGCGCGCGGCTGGAGCGCGAAGTGAGGCCGAGGGCTGCCTAGACGAAGGACTGCCCCCGCCTACTGCGCCAGCTTCTCCTTCATCAGCTCCGCGACCAGGAACTTCGCGGCGCGAGCCCACGCTTCGTCGCTGTCGTTGCGGAAGGAGATGTTGCGGTCGAACACCAGGCGGTCGGCCTCGAGGTCCACGACCTCGGCGTTGCCGTACTGGATGAGCGTGCTCATCTTCTGGATGCCGCCATAGACCAGCAGCCGCGCGCCGACCGCGCGCGCCTTGGCCAGCAGCTCGGCCGGGTCGGTCCGGCCGGCGGAACAGGGCGTCGGATCGCACGCGAGATGCACGATCCGATAGCGGCCGCTCTGATCCAGCCCGTCGCGGATGTCCCGGGTAAGGTCGCGCAGACGCTCCATGTGCACCCGCGTCTGGTCCATGACCTCGCCCGATGTATCGACGAAGTCGAACTCCGCCACGGCAACCGCAATCGGCTCGATCGCGCGCGGCGAACCGGGCAGCAGGGCGATCGCACAGGCGATCCCCGCAGAGACGAGCAGGCACAGACTCGATCGACAGGCTTTCATGTGGCGCGCACCGCACGATTCGTGGACTATCGAGGGCAATTCGACTCGGTCATTGGCGGTTGCGTCAATCTGGCCAAAGGCACGAGATTTGATCCCGCGGAGCGCGAAGCCATGCGCTCGGCCTCAAGGACTGGCGGGCGCGCGGCTTCGCGGCCGGCGTCGCGGCGTACGGTTGGGGACCGCGCGCGCATTCCAGGTCAACGACCTCGCCGGCACCTTCGCGGACATCGGCATGGCGCTGAACGCCCTCGCGACCGCCCTCATCGTGCCGATGCTCTGGCGCTGGTGACAGCGACCAAGCCATTGATAGACGGGCACAATCGCCCGGTTGATCTTGTCCGGCCCACCCCCTATGGTGCGGCGCCCTTTGGAACCCCGCATCCGGCCAGATGACCGACCTCGCCCACATCCGCAACTTCTCCATCAT
>DASSBF010000006.1:0-24012 GCA_035699005.1 Dongiaceae bacterium | reverse complement strand
GATGATGACCCGCCGCCAACATCGTTTCCGCATCCTGTGGCGCGACGATGTCGGCGCGGCGCTGGTGGAGTTCACCCTGCTTGCTCCATTCCTGCTGTTCCTGGGGCTGGGGATGAGTGAGTTCGGCCGCTTCCTCTACCAGTATCAGCTTGTCCTCGACGGCCTGCGGGACGGCACGCGCTATCTGGCGCGGCTCCAGGACCCAACCGCCACCGCCAATCAGACCAGCGCCGCCAACCTGGCCGTCACCGGCACGATCGACGGTACCGGCGCGGCGCGGGTCGACGGCTGGGTGGCGGCCGACGTCACGTTCACCATCGAGGACGTCGACAATTCCGCCGGCACGTATCGCGGCGATTCCACCATTCACGTGGTTCATGCGGACACCACGTTCGACTATGCGGATGTCGGCTTCCTGGGCGCCCTGGGATTGCCGGCACTTTCGGTCGACGCGACCCATGAGCAACGGGCGATCAAGGAGTGATGCGGTGCGCTCCGGATTCACCCGCCTTGCGCGCGATGAGAGCGGTTCGACCATGATCGAGTTCACGATCGTGGCGGTCTTGTTCTTCATGCTGACGTTCGGGCTGGTGGAATTCGGCTACCTGCTGTTCCAGTGGAACAGCGCCAGCAAGGCCGTGCAGCTCGGCGCCCGCATGGCGGCGGTGTCCGATCCGGTGTGGGGGCCGTTGAGCACGCTGACCTCGACGGGGTCGCCCGGCGGCCCATGGCAGACGGCCTATAACGTGACCTGCCGGGGCACCAATGCGACCGGCAGCACAGGGCAGTGCAGCGGAACCTCGGCAAGCGGCTACACCGCCACCGCGATGCAGCGTTTGGTCTTCGGACGCGGCGGCACCACGACGTGCGGGACGGTCGGGACCGACGGCGATGCGGGCATGTGCGACATCTTCGAACGCATCACGCCCGCCAACGTCAATGTCCGATACCAGAATACCGGCCTTGGCTTCGCCGGGCGGCCGGGCGGTCCGGTACCGACCATCACCCTCACCTTGAGCGGGCTCACATTCCAGTTCTTCGCCCTGGGTGCGCTCCTCAATTTCGGAGATCTGCCGATGCCCGAATTCAAGGTGACGATGACCGGCGAGGATCTGAGCGCCGCGGCGGTGCCGTGAGGCAATGAAAGGCTCCGAGGCAGGAACGTGAACGCAGTGGTTGAATCCAGGATCCGGGCGATCGTGCAATCCGCCGAGGCCGAGCATGACCTGCGCTCGGCGTTCGCCGGCTCGCACTACGAGATCGGGATCGTGCGCGGCCGGCCGCAGGACAGCCTGCCGGACCGGCTCGGCCCGCAGGACGTGCTGATCATGGACGTCGACCTGCACAATCGGACCGACATGGCGGCGCTGGAGCGCGCGCTGGCGGGCGAGGCGCGGCCCACCATCATCGTCACCTCGTCCGGCGCCAGCGTCGATGCCATGCGCCAGTTGATCCGGCTCGGCGTCGCCGACTACCTGCCGCAGCCGATCACCCACGAGGACGTGCTCGCCGTCATCCGCGCGGTGCGGGCGCGCCTGCGCCCCGGCGCGGAGCGGCCGCAGCAGGACTGCCAGGTACTGAGCTTCGTGCGCCGCTCCGGCGGCATGGGCGCCACCTCGCTGGCGATCCAGTCGGCGTTCGAGATTGCGCGCGGGCGGCGCGGCCAGCCGAAGCGGCGGGCGTGCCTGATCGACCTCGACTTCCAGGGCGGCGCGGCCTGGCTGCATCTGGATGCCGAGCCGCTGCTCGACATCGCGGAGGTCGTCCGCTCGCCGCACCGGCTGGATTCCGAGCTGCTGACCGCCATGACCGCACACCACCCCGCCGGCTTCGACCTGATCGCGGCGCCGAACGGCAGCATCAACCTCGATGGCGTGCCGCCTGAGGTCGTCAGCCACCTGATGGCGCTGGCGTGCGAGCGCTACGACTGCGTGCTGATCGACCTGCCGCTCGGCTGGACGCGCTGGTACGGCGACATCCTCGCCGGCTCGAACCGGATCTTTCTCGTCATGCAGCTCACCGTGGTCGCGGTGAAGCAGGCGCATCTCTTCCTGGAGCAGATCAAGGGCGGCAGCGCCGCGCACACGCCGTTGACCGTCGTGCTCAACCGCTACCGCCGCTCCCTGTGGCGGCGGGGACTGAAGCTGCGCGAAGTGGAGCGGGCGATCGGGCACAAGGCCGAGTGGCTCATCCCAAGCGACTACCGCCTGTTCTCGGAAGCGGCCAACCACGGCATGCCGATCGGCAAGTTCCACTCCGGCAGCAGCGCCGAGAAGCTGATCGGCAGGATGATGCAGGATGTGTTGAGGAAGGCGGGGACGTGATGCGATTGCCGAGACACCATCCGAGCGCCTCGCCAAGCTCCTTCCCTCAGAAGGCAGGGCAATCGCATAGGACGAAGCACGCCAGCGTTCTCCCTCCCCCAAGTTGGGGGAGGGCCGGGGTGGGGGTTGTTCTCTCCAGCGAAGAATGCGCCGAGCGGAAGCGCCGTCGCCCCCACCCTAACCCTCCCCCGCCTCGGGGGAGGGGATTGCATCGCGCGCTTCAACAGGCATATGCGATTGCCCTGACTCAAAAGGGGGGAAGGAGCTCGGTGCGGTTCGCCGCTCACGCCGCCACTTCAACCGAGGGGAGCCTCCATTCATGCTGACCAGGTTCACCAGGCTCGCGGGGCGCGAGGCGGAGGCGAAGCCGGCGGCTGCGCCGGCCGCGCCCGAGACCGCGGAGCTGATCCAGATCGAGGTCGACGGCGCCAACCGTGTCTATACCGACGTCAAGGTGCGCCTGCACCAGCGGCTGCTGGAGGAGATGAACCTGACGGCAATCGAAAAGCTGCCGCCCGAGGCGTTCCGCGAGCAGACCGGCGCGATCATCACAAAACTGCTGAAGGCCGAGCGGGTGCAGCTCAACCAGCGCGAACAGGCGCAGATCACCAACGACGTGATCGACGAGATGGTCGGGCTCGGCCCGCTCGAGCCACTGCTCAAGGACGGCACGGTCAACGATATCCTGGTCAACACCCACCGCCAGGTGTTCGTGGAGCGGAGCGGCCGGCTGGAGCTCACCCCCGTCATCTTCCAGGACGAACGCCACCTGCTGCGCATCATCAGCAAGATCGTCTCCGCGGTCGGCCGGCGAGTGGATGAGTCCCAGCCGATGGTGGATGCGCGCCTGCCGGACGGCTCGCGTGTCAATGTCGCGATCTCGCCGGTCGCGATCGACGGGCCGCTGGTGTCGATCCGCAAGTTCGCGGCCCGGCCCTTCACGCTGGAAAGCCTGGTCGTGAACGGCACCATGACCGTGGAGGTGGCGGCGCTGCTGCGCGGCATCGTGCAGTGCCGGATGAACGTGCTGATCTCCGGCGGCACCGGCTCGGGCAAGACCACCATGCTGAACGCGATGTCGCGCCACATCGACGGGCGCGAGCGCATCATCACCATCGAGGACGCGGCCGAGCTGCAATTGCAGCAGATCCACGTCGCGCGCATGGAGACCAGGCCGCCGAACGTCGAAGGCCGCGGCGAGATCCGCCAGCGCGAGCTGGTGAAGAACGCGCTGCGCATGCGCCCCGACCGCATCATCGTCGGCGAGGTGCGCGGCGGCGAGGCGTTCGACATGCTCCAGGCCATGAACACCGGCCACGATGGTTCCATGACCACGGTCCACGCCAACACGCCGCGCGACGCGTTGAGCCGGCTGGAGCAGATGATCGGCATGGCGGACCTGGACCTCTCGCCGCGCTCCATGCGCACGCAGATCGCCTCGGCCCTGCACGTGGTGCTGCAGCTGCAGCGCCTCAGCGACGGCCGGCGCAAGCTGGTCAGCCTGACCGAGATCACCGGCATGGAGGGCGAGGTGGTCCAGCTGCAGGAGATCTTCCGCTTCGTGCGCCGGCGGACCGATGCGGACGGCACCGTCCATGGCGAGTTCCGCGCGACCGGCATCCGCCCGCGATTCATGACGGAGTTCCAGGCGCGCAACATCGAGATGCCACCACGGGCGTTCGATCAGGATCGGGTGCTGGGCTAGGGGCGGGAATGTCGGTCTACGTCACATACCTGTTCTACGGCGCAATCTTCCTCAGCGTGCTGCTGCTGGTCGAGGGCCTGTTCTACCTGCTGGCCGGGCCGGGCTCCGGCGCGGCCGCTTCGCCCAACCGGCGGCTGCGCATGCTGGTGGGCGGCGCCAGCCGCGAAGCGGTCATGGTGCAGCTCCAGCGCGAGCGGCCGATGCCGACGAGCGATGGGCCGCGCAATCCCGTGGAATGGTTCCTGGTGCTGGTCTCGCAGTCCGGGGTGCACCGTTCGCCGCGCGGCGTGGTCATGACGATGGTTGCGATCGGTGGCATCGCAGCCTTCCTGCTGATGATGGTATTCAGGTCCCCTCCGCTCTCGGCTGGTGGCGCGCTGATGCTCGGGTTGGTGGCACCGGTCCTGTTCCTGATGCTGAAGCGCCGCGCCCGCTGGAAGGCGATGACGGCGCAATTGCCGGACGCGATCGACATCGTGGTCCGGAGCCTCAGGGCAGGCCACCCGGTCTCAACCTCGATCGCCATGGTGGCGCGCGAGATGCGCGACCCGATCGCCACCGAGTTCGGCCTGGTGGTCGACGAGATGACCTATGGCCTCAATCTCGATGTCGCTCTCTCCAACCTGGCGCGCCGCGTCGGGCTCGCCGACCTGCGCTTCCTGGTGGTCGCGGTGATGATCCAGACCCAGGTTGGCGGCAACCTTGCGGAGATCCTGAACGGCCTCTCGCGCGTCATCCGCGAGCGCGCCAAGATGCGCGCCAAGATCCGCGCTCTGTCGGCGGAGGGGCGGTTCTCCGCCGTACTGCTGTCGATCCTGCCGTTCGCGCTGGTCGGCGTGATCAATCTGCTCGCACCGACCTTCTACTCCAAGGTCTCGGGCGATCCGGTTTTCTGGCCGATCCTCGGTCTCGGATGTTTCCTGATGCTCATTGGCATCATCGTCATGTACCGCCTGGTCAATTTCCGCATCTAGCCGGAGGATGAATGAGCGATCTACTGAACATGCTCGGCGGCCCTGGGGACGTGGCCCGGCTCGGCATTCTCGCGCTGGTGTTCGTGGCCGTGATGCTGGCGGTCTATGGTATCAGCGCCCTGTGGTCGAGCGGCGTCACCGTCCGCCGCCGTGTCGGCGGGGATTCGCGCCTCCTGCCCGATGCCGGCTCGCGGCCGGAATCCCTCAGCTATGCCGACGAGGCGGCGAAGATATCGCCGCTGATCGCGCCGATCATCCGGCAGTTCGTTCCCACCGACATGGCGAAGATCTCGGTGCTGCGCCGCCGGCTGGTCTGCGCGGGATATCATCGGCCGTCGGCCATCGGCTTCTACTATGCGGCCCGGATCGGCCTCGCGGTGCTGTTCGTGGTGCTGTTCGCCATGGCGGCTCCGGTGCTCTCGACCCGCCTCTCCGACCGGTTCGTGCCGGTGCTCGGCCTCGCCGGCGCCGCTTGCGCGTTCTACTTTCCGGACCTCTGGATCGGGATGCGGACCCGCTCCCTGCAGCGGCAGTACCGCGAGGGATTCCCCGACGCGCTCGACCTGCTGGTGGTATGCGTGGAGGCCGGATTGAGCCTCGATGCGGCGATCGCCAGGGTCGGCTCGGAAGTCGGTCATGCCCATCCGGCGATCGCGGAGAACTTCGCCATGATGTCGCTGGAGCTGCGCGCCGGCGGCACGCGGGCGGACGCGCTCCACAATCTCGCGGAGCGGATGGGCATCGACGAGGTGCGATCGATGGTCACGCTGCTGCTGCAGTCGGAGGAACTCGGCACTAGCGTGGCGGATGCGCTGCGCCTCTATGCCGACGACATGCGGACCATGCGGATGCTCCGGGCGGAGACCAAGGCCCAGTCGCTGCCGGTGAAGCTGGCGCTGCCGCTGGGCTTCTTCGTGTTTCCGACCATGCTGATCGTCATCCTGCTGCCGGTGATGATCCGCATTTATCGATTGATCCTGCACCGGGGGGGATAGCGATGCGGATTCATCCTGGCGATTGGTGGTGCGTTCTGGCCGTCGTCGCGGGCGCTCTGGCCGGCTGCGCCGGGCCGCGCGGCGACATCCGCCCGATGATCGCGGTGGACGGCGACCGCATGGACATCGAGGACCCGGTGGCGAACGGCCGTGCGCTGCTGGTGACGGGCCAGTACGGCCTCGCGATCGATGCGCTGTCGGGCGTGCTGCATGACGATCCGCGGAACGTCCGCGCGCTCAACCTGATCGCCGAAGCCTACGATCGGCTGCACCGCTACGACCTGGCGGACCGCTACCATGGCGAGGCGCTGGAGGCCGATCCGAACTCGGTGGCGGCGCTCAACAATTGGGGATTCTCCTATCTGGTCCGGGGCGACAAGACGCGCGCCATCGGCTTGCTGCAGCGCGCCGTGGCGATCAAGGGCGACCAGCCGGTTGTACTGGCGAACCTGCGCCTGGCGACCGGGGGCGAGGCCGCGGCCTCGGGCACTCCGCCCGCGACGCCGGCGGCGGATGGGGCGAGCGAGATTCCGCTCGGCGAGCACGTGACCCTGGTGCGCCGCACGGGGACGCTGGTGCGGGTGGCGCCCGGCATCCAGCTGCTTGTCACCAGGATTCCGTCGCCTGCGCCCGATGTTCAGGTGTCCGATCGTGCGGTCGCGCCCGGCGAGGTCCAGATCGCGCCGCTTTCCTTTCTGGCACAGCCGGAGCCCGCGGGCGCCGATCCAAGGACGCGGAACCTGGCCGCGCTGCAGCGGCTGCTCGATCCTTCGCCCTTCGGGTTCTTTCCGGAGGTCGATGATTTCAATCTGAAGCGGCAGGCGGGCACCGGCCCGATCGCGCTGTCCGGTTCGATCTTAGTGTCGGCCGAATACCGGCTGGCGGGGTAGTCGGGTGGTCATTCTTGGGGGGTCATCATGAAGAGCATCAATCATAGTCAGGCGGCGCGGCTGAATGTTCGTGCCGGTCGAGTCCGCGTGGAGGCTTGCCTGCTGCTGGCCGCGCTGCTCGCAGCCTCCGGCTGCAGCACGATGGCGCCCGAGCCGAAGGACGTGGCCGTGACCGCGCCCACGGTGTCGAGCGACGAGCTGCTCACCGCCGCCGAGACCGATCTCGAAGCGCGGCGGTTCCAGCTGGCCTATCAGCGCCTGACGCGCCTGGACCAGGCCGCGCTTGCGACGCCGCGCGCCAAATGGGTGCAGGGCGAAGTGCTGCTGGGCCTCAATGACCCGAAGGAAGCGCTCGCGCAATTCCAGGCCGTGCAGACCGACGAAACCTATCGCGCCCGCGCCTATCAGGGGATGGGCCTGTCGCTGATGGCACTGGGCGATCTCAGCGTCGCCAGGCCCCAGCTCGAGCGCGCGGTCGAGGCCGATCCCGCTCTCTGGCGCTCCTGGATGGCGCTCGGCCGCATCCATGACGGCGACAAGGACTGGCCGGCGGCCGAGGCGGCCTATGGCAAGGCGCTGGCGGCGCAGCCGAACTCGCCGGTCATCGTGAACAACATGGGCATGTCCCTGATGCTGCAGCACCGCTACGCGGAGGCCGTGCAGACCTTCCAGCGTGCTCTGGCGATCGACCCGACCATGGAAATGACGCGCGCCAACCTGCGAATCGCGCTGGCCTGGCAGGGCCAGTATGACGAGGCCCTGGTCGGCGCCCGGGCCGGCGACCGCGCCGACGCGCTCAACAACGTAGGCTATGTCGCCATGCTGCGCGGCGACCAGGGCGCGGCGCAGCAGTATTTCTCGCAGGCGCTCGAGATCAGCCCGACCTATCACGAGCGCGCGGCCAGGAACCTGGAAACCCTGAAGCTGCTGGCGAAGTCGAAGGCGGCAAGCGCAGCAGCGCCCGCCGCGATGCCGCAATCGATCAACTGATCCCGCCTTCCGCGCACGTCCGTTCACCGACCCCAGGGCATCGCGGTCAACCGCGGCGAGATGGTCAAGCTGCTTGCTGGCGAAGGCCATGCCATCGTGCGCGAGATCCTGGCGCAGCCGCTGCGGCTCTACTTCAGATTGTCGGCGGGGGAGATCGCCGAGTGCGCAAGCGTGCTGCTGGCCGATGTCAAGCTGGATGCCACCTATCTCGATCGCTATCCGGGCGACCTTTCGGGCGGAGAGCGGCAGCGCGTTGCCATCGCCCGTGCGTTCGCCGCCAATCCGGAGGTCATCCTCTGCGACGAGATCACGTCGGCACTGGACGTCTCCGTCCAGGCTTCGGTCCTGCAATTGATCCGCGACCTCGCGCTCAAGCGCGGAGTCGCCTGCCTGTTCGTGTCGCACGACCTCGCGGTGGTGCAGGCATTGGCGCACCGAATCGCGGTACTCTACCGCGGACGCGTGGTGGAGATCGGTCCGGCACGCGCCGTCTGCGCCGCGCCCAGGCATCCCTATACGCGCGCCCTGCTCGCCGCAGTGCTCGATCCGGACGGCGCCGCCGGCCTCTCCGCCATGGAAAGGCCGCGCGACGATGACGATACCGAGTCCTGCGGCTGCGCTTATGCGGGCCGATGCGCCATGCGCCTGGAGAAATGTGCCGCCGAAATCCCACCGTGGCGGCCGGATGCCGAAGGGCACGGCGCGCGATGCCATCTGCTCGCGGTGGGCTGACAGAACGCGCCCCTGCGGCCGTCATCGCAAGCCGACCGGGGCAAGTGACATTGGAACACGCCAATGCGGTACCGAGGCATCGCTGGGAGCCCGGAGGATCACGGCCCTCGTTTTCTACGATGCCCGTGCCAGGAATGCCTGATAGTCCGATTTGGCCTGCAAGAGCTTCAGGATGTTGGCGCGCGATTCGCGGATGTGATGCCGCGCGAGCGCGCTGGCGCGCGGTGCGTCGCCTTGGCAGATCGCTTCGACGATGCCGGCATGCTCCTCGCGCGCGACCCGCCATTCGTCGAGCCAGAGCAGCTCCATCCAGACGAAATGCTGGCACTTGTCCAGGATCCCGTTCAGCAGGCCGCACAGCATCTCGTTGCCGCTGATCTCCGCGATGGCGCGGTGGATGTCCATCCCGATCTGCAATTCCTGGAACAGGTCTTCCCGGCTGCGGCCGTCCAGGGCGGCCAGCCGCTCGCACTCCCGCACCATGCCGCGCAGGCGCTGCCTGCCCGCCGGCGTGATCTTTGCGGTCGCCAGCTCGCTCGCATAGCCGTCGAGCAGCTCGCGCACCTCGAACGCCTCGCGGAACATCTTGATGTCGAATTCCTTGACGGCGTAGCCCTGGCGCGGCCGGCCCGTCACCAGCCCGTCGCGCTCGATGCGGTTGAGCGCCTCCCGCACCGGCGTCCGGCTCACGTTGAGCTTCGCAGCCAGCTCGTTCTCGGTGACGCGCGCGCCGGGCGGAAGCTGGCCGGTGATGATCATGGCCTTCAGCGCCCCGTACACGGAATCCCGCAGCGTGTTCTTCTTCACGCGCGCCTTCGGGATGCGCGCGGGCTCGGCCGACCCGCGGCGCGCCACGCCGGGGCCTTCGTGCGCGGCTGGTTGGCGCGCGGGTGGTCGGCCCGGCCGCCGCTTCGCCGTCCTCACGCCGCCGGATCCCCTTGTCGCCACCGCCCCACCCCCTGCGCCGTTGACACATGCGGAAATATGCAATTATGTATACAAAAAAGAGTGGCCAAAAATCAAACGTGGCATTTCCTCAAGATCCTGGCCGCAACGGACCTTGGTCCGCGTCCGCGCGCGCCGGGACAAGCAATGACGGTCGTGTCGAACCCCGGGAGGACGTCGATGACTATTCTGTGCTTCAGCGCAAGGCTCGCCGCTTTCGTGCTCGCTGCCGGGTACCTTGCCGGCATCGCGCAGGCGGACGAGGTCAAGGCGCCCGCCGACATCGCGGCCGCCGGCAAGATCGTCTACTGCTCCGACATTTCCGGTCCGCCGCTCGGGTTCTTCGACGAGAACGGCACGCCGACCGGCTCCGACATCGACCTCGGCACCGAGATCGCGAAACGGCTGGGCGTGAAGCCGGAATTCGCGAACACGCCGTTCGCCGGCATCATCCCGGCGCTGCAGGCCAAGAACTGCGACGCCATCCTCTCGCAGCTGTTCGACAAGCCGGCGCGCCGCGAGGTGGTCGACTTCGTCGACTACATGAACAGCAGCCAGGCGCTCCTGGTCGCCAAGGGCAACCCGAAGAACATCAAGAGCCTGGACGACCTCTCCGGCGTCAAGGTCGCGGCCGAGAACGGCACCACCATCCAGTCCCTGATCGAGGAGCAGAACAAGAAGTTCGCCGCGGCGGGCAAGCCGCCTGCCCAGCTCGTGGTGTTCCCCAAGGATTCCGACGCCCGGCAGGCGTTGCAGATCGGGCAGGTCGCGGTCTACGGTACGACCTTGGAATCCGCCGCCTATTTCCTGCAGAAGGCCGGGCACATCTTCGACATCGGCGGCGAGCCCTTCGCCAAGATCCTGACCGGGATCGCGGTCCGCAAGGGCGACGACGAGCTGAGGACCGCGATCCAGGCCGCGCTCGATTCGATGAAGGCCGACGGCACCTATCTCGCCATCCTCAAGAAATGGGGCATGGAAGGGGACGCGATCTAGATCGGATCGCGCTCCAGCCACGTCCTGTAGTAGGCTCCGATCATGAATTTCGATTGGGCCTTCTTCTGGCACTACTTGTTCGAGCCCACCGCGGTCTATCTGCATGGGTTGTGGCTCACGCTCAGCCTCAGCGTGATCTCGCAGAGCCTCGGCACACTGATCGGCGTCGCCGCGGCTCTGGGCACGCAATCGCGCTTCCGCGCGATTCGGATCCTGGTCGCCTTCTATATCTGGCTGATGCGCGGCACGCCGCTGCTGGTGCAGATCGTCTTCATCTATACCGCCCTGGCGGCGGGCGGCATCTTCCGCTTCGAGGACTGGGATCTCGGCTTCGTGGTCATCCCGGGCAACATCCAGGCGGCGGTCGTGGCGCTCAGCCTCAACGAAGGCGCCTACATGACCGAGATCGTGCGGGCCGGCATCCTCTCGGTGGACAGCGGCCAGACCGAAGCGGCGAAATCGCTCGGCATGACCTATCTCAAGCTGATGCGCCGGATCATCCTGCCCCAGGCGGTGCGGGTGATCCTGCCGCCGCTCGGCAACGAGTTCAACGCCATGCTGAAGAACACCACCCTGGTCAGCGTCATCGGGGTGCCGGAGCTCCTGCTCGCGACCCAGATGGTCACCTCGGCCACCTTCCGGGTGTTCGAGCTCTATACCGTGGTCGCGCTCTACTATCTGACGCTGACGACGCTCTGGGGCTTCGTCCAGCGCTCGATCGAACGGCGTTTCGGCGAGCCGGCGCAGACTCTGCCGCAGAATCCCGGCATCGTCGCGTCGATGTGGAAGTCGCTGAGGTTGCGCCAGGGGTCGGCGCGATGAGCGTGCAGATGCCAAGCGGGTCCGAAAGCGGGGAAAACATCCTGGAGGCGGTCGGCGGTACGCCGGCGTCGTCCGGCGAATATGTGGTCCAGGCGACCGGCGTCGAGAAGTGGTTTGGCTCCCATCAGGTCCTGAAGGGCATTTCCCTCGACGTCAAGCGCGGCGAGGTCGTCGTCATCGTCGGCCCCTCGGGCTCGGGCAAGACGACCTTCATCCGGTGCATCAACCATCTGGAGAAGATCCAGAACGGCCGCATCTTCGTGAACGGCGAGCTGATCGGCTACCGCGAGCGGAACGGCCGCCTGATCGAGGATGCCGAGCGCAACATCGCGCGCCAGCGCCGCGAGATCGGCATGGTGTTCCAGCGCTTCAACCTGTTCCCGCACCTGACGGCGCTCGGCAACATCATCGAAGCGCCGGTCCATGTGCGCGGCGTCCCGCGGGGCGAGGCGATGGAGACCGCCCATGCGCTGCTCGTCCGGGTCGGCCTCGCCGACAAGGCCGATTCCTATCCGGCCCAGCTGTCCGGTGGCCAGCAGCAGCGAGTCGCCATCGCCCGCGCCCTTGCGATGCGCCCCAGCCTGATGCTGTTCGACGAGGCGACCAGCGCGCTCGATCCGGAGATGATCGGCGAGGTCCTGGAAGTGATGAAGGAGCTCGCCCGCGAGGGCATGACCATGATCGCCGTCACCCATGAAATGGGGTTCGCGCGCGAGGTCGCCGATCGGGTGGTGATGATGGATGAGGGCCGGATCGTCGAGGATACGCCTCCCGACCGCTTCTTCACCGCCCCGACCTCCGACCGCAGCAAGGCATTCCTTAGCCGGATCATCCGCGGCGCCTAGCCTCCCGCTGGGCAGGGCGGATTGAACTCTCGCCTGGAAGTGTCAGGCGAGCATGTTCAGTCGTCAATGCCGCGGCGTTTCACGTAGGTCTTGCCATGACGTCCGGTCTGCGCGACGCCCATCGCTCCAGCGCGTAGATCGAGCCGAGGGTCGCGAGATATGCGGCGATCTGTATGCCTTCGGGCCGGGCGGTGTAGCCGATCAAGGAATGCAGCATCCTTCCGAAGATGCTCCGGTCGGAGAGCAGCGCGGATGTATCCCAGATCGAATGACCCCAGGCCGGCAACATGTCGGCGGAGACGAGATAGGCAACTCCCTGGCTGGCCATGGCTGCGGCAAGAAGCATGATGAGCGCGTTGGTCACGGCGAACAGCCGGCGCGCCGGGATCTGCAGCAGACCGAAATACATGGCCGCGCCAAGCGCTGCGCCGCCGAGAAGGCCGATCAGGAAGCCGATCGCCATCTGGCCGGCTTGGCTTTCGCCGCCGATGGCGATGCCGTAGAGGAAAAGCACGACCTCCGAGCCTTCGCGCAGGACCGCGACGCCAACCACGACCGCGAGCGCACGGAGCGGCCTGCGCCCCGCTCTGACATCCCTGCTGACCGACCCCGCGGCGTGAGCGAGCTCCCGGCCATGTCGGCTCATCCAGACGCAATGCCAGGCCAGCATCGCGACCGCGAGGAACATGATCGCCGCGTTGAACACCTCCTGGCCCATACCGGAGGCGAGGTGGGAGATCGTGTCGGCGAACAACGCGACGGCACCTGCGCCGATGACGCCGCCTGCGAGGCCCATTGCGACCCAGAAGTTCCGGCCTGCAAGCCCCGTGGTGGCAGCCATCACCAGCGAGACGATGAGGGCCGCCTCCATGACCTCGCGGAAAACGATTACCGCCGTTGCGAGCATGGCTGAAGGGCGCGCGCTACTGGACTACGAGGTTGGCAGTGGATTCGTCCTCGTGGTACTCGTCATAGAACTCGTAGGTCCCGGCCTCCAGTGGGCCGACATTCACCGTGATCTCGCTGTTTCCGGGAACGACCTTCTCCACGTCGAAATCCTCGCTCTCGAACTCCGCTGGAGTAGCATCGAGGTTCTTTACCGTCAGCTTCACCTTGGTATTGGCGGGAATGGTGGGGTTGGCCGGCTGGAATTTGTGGTCCTTGAGCTCGAGGGTGAGAGCGGGATCATCGGCATGGGCTCGGATCGCAGGAACAGCGATCACGGCGAGTGACAGCAGGCCGGTCGCCAAGGCCAAGGCAGTGGTGCGCAATTGGAACTCTCCTTCGAGAAGCGCGGATGCAGGATAGCATGAATATGCGACGCATTCGCAACCAAGTCAACTGCGACCTTATGACATCCGCGTGAGCGCAGCGGGACAACGGGCCACGATCGAATCCGCAGGCTCTCAGTAGACGGGTGCCGACGCACTGCTGAGTCCCGCCATTGTCAGGATCGATGATATCTTTGCATCGGCGACGCTGCTGCGTTGCGCGTTCCATTGTGAAACGCGCCAAGCCCAGGCGAACGGGTGTCCAGGTCGCATTTGTCGTCCCGGCGAAGCGATGCCAGGATGACGGGTCAGCCATTGGACGCGAACCGGACCGGCAACCACCGGCGGCGACTACCGTGCTAAGCCGCAATCAACGAGATTGCGCCGCACCCGATCAGGCCAAGCCCCGTCATCCGGCCGATCAGGCGGCCGCGCGGCATCAGTTTCTCCAGGAGGACGAAGCCGGCGATGACTGCCACGCACAACAGATTCATGACGCCGCCAACGAACAGCAGCAACATGATCGCCCAGCAGCAACCGACGCAGTAGAGACCATGGGTCATGCCCATGCGCAGCGCTCCAAAGCGCCCATCCCGCCAATGACCTGTGATGAACTGGATGGGAGAGTGGCACTGCGCCAGGCACTTGTCCTTGAGCGGGGACCATTGATAGCTGCCCGCTGCGACGAGAATGGCACCGCTCAGCCATTTGCTGGTCGCTACCATCATCGAGGAGGCGAGTTGCGCCTCTTCGAACAGGGCTTGCAGTGCCGTGGCGCCCAAGCTGAACGCCATCCAGACCAGCAGATATCCGGCCGTGAAAAGCCAGGCTGCCGGCAATGTCGTGCCGCGCTCCCGATTCTTCCGCACAATCGCGGCGTAGAAGAGCGCCATCGGGGCAGCACTGGGGAGCATCATGCCTATCATCATGATGGTCCACATCACGAACGCGAGAAGGAGTGTCGTGGCGTTTGCCGCCGTCGGCTGCATGGCCATGGGCTGCAAGCCCATCATCATGCGGTCCATGGCGTCGGCTTCGCGCCACAGGTACAGCCACGACAGCGCTGCAAGACCCAGGAAGCTTGCTAGGATGATCAGGCGGTCACGCCGCAGCGCCGCCTCGATGCCACGATCAAGCGCCGTGTGTTTGGTCACCCATTCCATGCGAAAGGTGCGAAATGGCCGTTGCGGGTCCCGCTCGAATCGTCCCAGTCAATGCCGAATGCATGGAACCTGCTGTGTTGAGCCTTGGCCAAGGCCAGCTTGGCATTCACCGGATGGCAGGTGTTGTCGAGATAGATCGGCTCGCCCGGTCGCGCCGGGCCGGGCACGCCTTCCAGGGATTGATCGATCAGTTCGCCGGCCTTGACGGCATACTTCATGCCGCTCTGCTCGAATTTGATGGGACGCTTCTCGATCCCGGCCATGCGTCCGACCAGCGGCGCCAAGGCGGCCATCGGACCGCCGGCGGAACCAGATGCGATCGCACCAATCGCCTCCATCTGCTTGTCCGTCGCGCGCTCGTCGACAATGAGCCCGACCGTCATGTTGCCTTCGGCCATCGCCTTCGGCGCATGCAGCAGGACGATGAAGGCGAGGCCGTCGAGAGTCACGCCATCCTTCTGCCCCTTGTCGATCCTCATCGTGATGGCGGCCTTGCAATCGCCCTCTGTCGGCGTCGCGGCCAGGTTGGAACCGATGCAGGGACAGATAAAGCTGCAGTTGCAGGTTTCGAAATACTGCCCTTCGATGCGCCAGCCGGCCATAGCGAACCTCCCTTTGTCAGAAAGCTTCTGCAGACACCTTAGTGCCCTGGTCCGCTCCCTTCCAGTCCACTTTCTGTATCCACACGCTCCGGCGTCCTGGGATGCAACTCATGACAGCGCTTGATGCAAAGTGGACACGAGAGAACGTTCGTTTCTCTGGGAATGGAGAGCGTCGACCTGTCCCGCCCCGAATCCCGCGCCCTCGATCCCGAGATGATCGGCGAGATCCTGGAACCAATGAAGGAGCTCGCCCGCGAGGGCATGACCATGATCGCCGTCACCCATGAAATGGGGTTCGCGCGCGAGGTCGCCGACCGGGTGGCGATGATGGATGACGGCCGGATCATCGAGGATACTCTCCCAGACCGCTTCTTGACCGCCCCGAGCTCCGACTGCAGCAAGGCATTCCTCAGCCGGATCATCGCCGCGACTAGCCTTGTGGTCTGTCCTCGGCCCGACCCTAAGCGGACTTGCCGGCCGCTGCGACGCCGGTCTGCGGACCTGCGAGCTGGTCGACGGACAGGTGGCAGCGGATGGCGTGGCGGGCGTCGATCCTGTGCAGCGGCGGCTCCTGCCGTTCGCAGATCGCGCCGATCTTGCGCGGGCACCGCGTGTGGAAGACGCAGCCTGAGGGCGGGTTGACCGCGCTCGGCACCTCGCCCGACAACCGGATACGCTCGGCGCCGCGAGTGTCGATCGACGGGATCGCTGAGAGAAGTGCCTCGGTGTAGGGGTGATGCGGGCCGGCGAACACCTGGTCGGCGGGGCCGATTTCCATCAGCCGGCCAAGATAGAGCACGGCGATGCGATCCGAGAGATATCGCACCACGCCAAGATCATGGGAAATGAAGATGTAGCTGACCTGCCGCCTCGCCTGCAGGTCGACCAGCAGGTTGAGGATGGCGGCCTGGACGGAGACATCGAGCGCGGAAGTCGGCTCGTCGCAGACGACGACACGCGGATCGCCGGCGAAGGCGCGGGCGATGGCGACGCGCTGCTTCATGCCGCCGGACAATTGCCGCGGCCGCGCCGACAGATAGCGGTCCGCGACGCGCACGGCTTCCATCAGCTCTTGCGTCTTGGCCAGGACCGCCGCCCCCGTCGCGCCCGACAGGCGCCGGATCGCGCGGCCGATGATGCGCCGGATCGGATGGGCGCGGTTGAGGGCGGAATCCGGGTTCTGAAAGATGATCTGGAGAGCCTTCACATCATCAAGGGTGCGGCCGCGCAGTCGCGTCGCCAACGGCTTGCCGTCGAGCGTGACCTTGCTGCCGTCGTCCGGCTCAAGCAGTCCCAGAACCAGCCGCGCGAACGTCGTCTTGCCGCTGCCCGACTCTCCGACCAGGCCGAGCGTCTCACCGGGCACCAGCGCCAGTTCGATCTGCCGTAGCACCGGCAGCGCGAGCCCCTTGGGATTGAACGTCTTGGACAGGTTCTCTACGGCGAGGACGGGATGCGCGCTCCGCCGGTTCCCGCGCAGCATCGCCGTTGACGGCGTTTCGCGCGGAACCGGCTGGTCGTGATGGAAGCAGCGGCTGAGATGCCCGTGCCCAATATCGAAAAAGGGCGGGGGAATCTCCTTGCAGGTCTCATCCGCCAGGCCGCACCGGTCGGCAAATACGCAGCCCTGGATCACCGCGCCAGGCGACGGCAGAGAACCGCGAATCGCCTCCAGAGGCCCGTCGCCCTTGCGTCGGCCGCGCTCCGGCAGGCAGCGCAGCAACCCAACCGTGTAGGGGTGGCGGGGATTCCTGAACAACTCGCCGGCCGATCCTTCCTCGACCAGGGCCCCGCCATAGAGCACACCGACCCGGTCGCAGACCTTGGCGACGACGGCAAGGTTGTGGCTGATGAACAGGATCGATGTCTGGAAATCCTCCCGCAGCTGCTGGATGAGATCGAGGACCTCCGCCTCGACCGTGACATCGAGGCCGGTGGTCGGCTCATCCAGGATCAGAAGCGCCGGATTGTTGGCGAGCGCCATGGCGATGCAGACCCGCTGCTGCATGCCACCCGACAGCTGGTGCGGATAGCGCTGCATCACCCTCAGCGGATCGGCGATGCGTACGCTTTTCAGCATCGCAACCGAGCGGTCGTGTGCATCGCGCGGACCGATGCGGGCGAACTCGAATGCCTCGCTGAGCTGGCGGCCGACCTTCATGGATGGGTTGAGTGCCCGCCCTGGGTCCTGATAGACCATCGAAACGCTGGTGGCGCGCAGCTTCTGCAGTTCGGCCGGCGCAAGGCCGGACAGGTCGCGGCCGTCCACCATCACGCGTCCGCCGCTGACGACCCCGTTGCGCGGCAGATATCCCACGGCCGCCAGGGCCGTCGTCGACTTGCCGCACCCGGATTCCCCGACCAGCCCGTAGGATGCGGCGCGGCCGATCCGCAGATCGAGCCCGCGAAGCACGCGTCTCAGCCGGCCTCGGACCCGGTAATCCACCTGCAGCCCCTCGAACGCCAGGGCATCCGGCGCCGCCGCCGAGCCGTTGAGATGTGCCGCCCTATTCATCGAGTGCACCCTGGATGCCGTCGGCCACCAGGTTGACTGCCACCACGAGCGTGGCGATGGCGCTGCCGTCGAACAGGACGGTCCACCAATAGCCGGCGCCGATCAGGCCGTAGTTCGCGGAGATCGACAGACCCCAGTCGGGCGACGGCGGCTGGATGCCGAAGCCGATGAAGCTGAGGCTCGCCACGGCAAAGATCGCATAGCCAAGGCGCACGGTGGCTTCGACCAGGATCGGCGGCAGCACGTTGGGCAGGATCTCGACGAACATGATGTGGAAGGCGTTCTCGCGCCGCAGCTGGGCCGCGAACACATAGTCCAGCTCGCGCTCGGCCAGGACGCTGGCGCGCACCGTGCGCGCGATGATCGGCGCGAAGGTGAAGCCGATCGTGAACACCACGGTGGCGTTGGATGGCCCGAGCGCCACCAGGGCCAGCAGCGCCACGATCACGGTCGGCAGGGCCAGCAGCGCGTCGACCACCCGGCTGACACCTTCGTCGATGATGCCGCGAAAATACCCCATGACCAGGCCGAGCGCGGTGCCCACCACCGTGCTGATCAGTGTCGACAGCGGCGCGATGGTGAGGATGTCGCGCGCGCCGGCGATCACGCGCGAGAACACGTCGCGGCCGAGCTGGTCGGTGCCGAACCAGTGCTCCGCCGACGGCGGCATCAGCGCATTGAGCAGGTCGTCGGCATAGGGATCGTACGGCACGATTGCTGGTCCGAAGATCGCGCAGAACACCCAGAACAGCACGATGACGAGGCCGACCAGGAAGGTGCCGGAGCGGAACACCTGCCGCAGGCGATCGCGCGTATCGCTCGCTCGCTCGGAAGCGACAGTCGGTGGGACCGTGGGTTCGGCCACGCTCATTCGCGTCCGCCCACGCGGATACGCGGATTGAGGATCGCATAGAGGAGATCGGCGCTCAGGCTGGCCAAGGTGAAGATCGCGCCGACCGTCAGCACCCCGGCCTGCAGCGTCGGAAAGTCCTTCTTGCTGGCGGCGGTGAAGATCAGGCCGCCGATCCCCTGGTAGTGGAACAGCGTCTCGATCACCACGAGGCCGCCGATCAGGTAGGCCGTCTGGGTCGCGATCACGCTGATGGTCGGCAGCAGGGCGTTGCGCAGCACGTGTCGCCAGATGACGGTGCGGCGCGGCAATCCCTTGAGGATTGCCGTGCGCGCATAGTCTGAATCGATCGCCTCGATCATGCCGGCGCGCGCCATGCGGGCGATGTAGCCGAACAGCACGAGGACCAGCGGGATCGACGGGAGCAGCAGATAGTAGATCTGGGTGAGCGGGCCGGCCCCGTTGGGCCAGGTCGCCGAGATCGGCAGCCATTTCAGCCAGACGCCGAAGATCAGGATCAGCACGATGCCGGAGACGAACTCGGGCACGATGGTTGCCGAAAGCCCGACAATGGTGAGCACGCGATCGATCGGTCGACCGAAATTGAGAGCGGCAACTATTCCGCCGAGAATCCCGAGCGGCACGACCAGCAGGAACGCCACCAGCGCCAGCTTGGCCGAATTGAGCAGCGCTATTTCCAGCAGCGGCGCGACCGGCGTGCGATAGGCATAAGAGTGCCCCATATCGCCGACGACGAAGTGCGATACCCAGTCGGCATACTGCACCAGGACCGGCCGGTCGGTGCCCATTTCGTGGTTGAGGGCGTCGACCGCGCGCTGGTCGGCGAAGGGACCGAGCATCGCGCGGCCGATATTGCCCGGCAGCACCTGGGCGCCGGTGAAGGCCATGACGCTGAGCAGCCAGAGCGTCACCACCGACAGACCCAGACGCTTCAGAAGGAAGGCGGTCATGGTGCCGCCGCCATGGCCGCTCCGCCTCCGGCCGCGACCATCGACCGGAGGCGGAGGTTGTTCGGCATGCGCCTGGCCCCTAGAGCGTGGCCTGGTTTACGAACAAGTGGCTCATCGCCGTCGGCTGGACGCCTGTCGCCCCCTTCTTGGTCGCGGTCAGGAAGTCGTAGAAATAGGTGAACAGGACCGGTGTCTCGTCGAGCAGCAGCTTCTGGATCTTGCCCGCCACGGCGCGCTGCGAGTCCAGATCCAGCGCGGCGACATAGCCGCTCACCAGCGTATCGTACTCGGCGTTCTTGAAGTGCGCCGAGTTCCAGGTGCCGTCGCTGCGCAGCGGCGCCGCCAGGAAGACGTTCGGTACACCGCGGTGGCCGTAATCGGTGATCCCCATGTCCGAATCGAGCCAGGGCGACTTGCCGTACACCGCATCGCCGTAGTAGGCGCCCTGATCCAGCACGTTGACCTTGATCTTGCCGCCGATCTCCTTGACGGCGTTCTGGATGAGCACCGCGTATTCGGGGATCTCGAGGTATTTCTCGGTCGTCAGCGTCGTCTCGAAGCCGTTCTTCATGCCGGCGGCTTCCATCAGCTGCTTCGCCTCGGCGATGTTCTTTTCGCGCTGCTTGACGTTCGGGTCGGTCGACGGATATGCCGCCGCGAACGGAGAATCATTGCCGATCTGGGCCCGACCCTTCATCAGGCCCTGCACCAGCTTCGGCCGGTCGAGGCACAGCGCGATCGCTCGGCGCACCCGCTTGTCCTTGAAGGGGTCCAGGTCGGTACGCATGTGCACCTGCTGGTGCGCCGTCGAGGGCGTGCTGATGATATCGACATTCGGATCATTCAGCAGGCCGACGCCCTGGAGGACGGGAATCTGCTCGATGATGTCGATCTGGCCGCTCTGCAGCGCCAGGATCTGCGGCTGATAGTCGGTGTAGAAGCTGAGCTCGACCCGGTCGGGCAGGGGCTTGCCGCCCCAGTATTCGTCATAGCGTACGAACGAGGCGCCGACCTTGGGCGTGTATTTCTCCAGCTTGAACGGCCCGGTCCCGATCATGGTCTGCTCGAAGTCGCCCTTGTAGTCGGCGGGCAGGATGACGGCGTTGTAGTTGTCGGTGGAGACGCAGTAGGGGAAGTTCCCGTTGGCGGCATCCAGATGGAATTCGACCGTGTAGTCGTCGACCTTGCGGGTGCCGCCCTTCGACAGCACGCCCGTCAGCGCCGACAGCGCGTTGGAGCCGTTGTCCGGATCGGCGAGGCGATCGATGCTCGCGACCACGTCGTCGGCCTTCATCTCCTGGCCGTTGTGGAACTTGACGCCCTTGCGCAGCTTGAAGGTCCACACGGTGCCGTCCTTGTTCGGCGACCAGCTTTCGGCCAGCACCGGTTGCGCGGTCAGGTCGGCGCCCGACAGAACCAGCGTCTCGGCGACCTGGGACAGCACGGTGATCCCGCCGCCATCGGCGATCTTCACAGGATCGATCGCTGCGGCCGGAACATTCTGGGCGATGCGGATCGTGCCGCCAGGCGTGCCGGCGCGCGCGACGCGCGGTGTCACGGCATAGCCGACCACCGCCGCGACGCTGCCCAGGAGCGGCAGGCTCAGGCCCAGCACCGAGCCGTGCCGCATGAATTCGCGCCGGCTGACGCGGCCTGCCACCAGCCCGTCGATCAGGTGATTTTCGTGTGCGGTGCGCCCACGGCGCAACGCGTCCAGGAACTTATAGTTGATGGTCATGGCTCCCTCTCCCTGTTGTACCGCTTGGTCTTCCATGCCAAGCCTTCGGTTGGATGTTCCGTGGCGGTTCCTCCGGAGTCAAGGATTGCGCACAGGCGCCCGCCTTATCCCGGCGTCACTCGGCCCCGGCGAGCGCATCGCCAAGGCGACGGCCGCAATAGCGGTAGAAGTCGAGCACCGGCCCCTCGAAGTCGGCGGGCGCCAGCGGGCCGGCCTGGTGCCGGCTCGAGGCCATCCCGCGCATGACCCCGGTCAGCGCGTGCTTGTCCTCGGCCATCGTGTCGTTGAACAGGGCCACCGCGGCCTGGATCGCGTCCTCCGGCCAGTCCTCGCCATAGAAGATCAGGCCCATCTTCACCCGCACGCGGTCGATGGTCTCAGGTTGCACGCAGATGAAGGAGCTGTAGTCGCCGCCGCACCCGGAGACCAGACCGGGCGGGACCGCGAACATGACGCAGTTGCCGGCCTCAGCGTCGGTCAGGTCGGGGTGGCCCTTCTGCGAGCGCGGCAAGTCGGGCGCGTAGCCCGCATTGTAGCCGAAGAAGGCGTCGCCGGCCGGATAGTGGCGGCAAAGCCGGGTCGGGTTCACCAGGTGCAGCGTCGTCCGGTGCAAGGGCGAGAGGTGGTAGCCCTCCATGAAATTTTCGATCATGCACTTCCAGTTGGTCGGCCAGACCTCTTCCGCCAGGTAGCGCAGCTTCATCTGCTCCATGTGGTAGTTGCGGATCATTCCCTCCAGCGGCTGCAGCCGCGGCGCCAACGGCGGCGGGTTGCGGTCGAGATTCACGAACAGGAATCCGTGCCAATCCTCGATCGGGAACTCCGGCAGGCGGCATGACGCCTTGTCGAAGGCCGCATGCGCCTCCATGCGCGGCGCCCCGATCAGCCGTCCGTCGAGATCGTAGCTCCAGTGGTGATAGGGACAGACCAGCCGCTGCCGGTTGCCGCGCCCATCCGCCAGCACGGTGCCCCGATGCCGGCACACGTTCGAGAGGACACGCAGAACGCCGTCGCGGCCGCGTACTGCGATCAACGGCTCGTCGCAGAGCTGGAAGGTCATGTAGTCGCCGGGATTGGCGACCTCCTCCACGCGCCCGATGCAGATCCATTCCACGCCAAACAGGCGCTCGCGCTCCAGCTTGAGGACGGCGGGATCCGTATAGTACGACCGCGGCATCGACCAGGCTTCGTCATAGCCGAGCCGCTCGCACCGCTGGAGCGCTGCACCGAGATCCGCGAGCTTGCCGTCCGTCATCGAAGCCCCCGCGCGTTGTCCCGCCCGCATCTAGGCGGCGCGACCGTAGAATCCGACCTGTTCTTCCTTGGAGAACATGACCCCCGGCCGCTCATAGTAGGAGAAGACGGCGACGATCCGCTCCCGCCCGCCCTTGCACGGCGTCACCCGGTGCGCGGTGTTCCTGCCCTTGAACACATTGAGTGTGCCGGCGCCGAGCCGCAACGTCCTGACTTCGTTGTCCTGGTCCGCCAGCAGCCGTGCCACGCCATCGTAGTTCGGGTCGGCGTCGGTGCGCAGGTTCGAGCGATACTGGAACTCTCCGCCCGCATCGGCCGCCTGCAGCAGCAGCGTGGTGGTGAACTCGGACCGGTCGAAGTGCCAGTTGAGGGCCTCGCCTTCGCGATAGGCCATGACGTTCACCCGCGCCAGCGGATCGCGCATGGCGAACAGCATCTCCTTGTTCATCGCCGCCGCCAGGAACACCGCGAATTGCGGCCACTCGTAGATCCAGAGCGGGACGCTATCGGGGATCTGGTCGCTGCAGACGGTATGGTTGATCGTTTCCACGCGGTGCAGTGCCGGATGGTCGGCGGGCAGGCCGGAAACGTCCTTCCTGAAGTAGATGTTGTGCGAGCGGCGATGGGTGAAGGACAGCGTGTCCATGACCGGCCTGATCTCGTTCAGCGCCCGCTCGATGGCGGCCGGCCGAACGAAGCCTTCGAGGTTGAACATGCCGGCATTGTCCAGGTCGGCCTGGCAGCGCTGGATCAGCGCCTGCCACTCCGGTGAACCCGGCTTATCGAGCGGAAAGCGGTCCAGGTCCAATATGTCGCGCACGGCCTTCCTCTTGCCCAGGTTCGATATCGGCACCTTCGGCCAAGCCGCCGATTTTCTCAAGACAAGCAGAAATTAGCCTCGCTTAGAAAAACTGGGGCCTGGACCGCATCGACTTGGCGCCGGGGCTCAACTATCGTCGTCGCAGCAATCCGCTCGACATCCAGGAAGGCATCCCATGGCTTCGAACCAGCTGCGATTGACGCCCAAGGCCGCGCGCAAGCTGATCTTCGAAGCGCTGACCGGCGCCGGCACGCTCGCCCGGAACGCCGGCTACTTCGCCGATGCCATCCTCGATACCGAACTCAGCGGCCTGGAAGGGCACGGCTTTTATTGGCTGCAGTACTACTGCGAGCATGTGCGCAGCGGCAAGGTCGATGGCCGCGCCGCGCCGCAGGTGAAGAAGCTGTCGCCGGTGGCGTTCCGTGTCGACGCCAGGCGCGGCTTTGCCCATCCGGCGATCGAGAAGGGTTTCGCCAGGCTGGTGCCCGCGGCGAAGAAGAACGGCATTGCCGGCATGGCGGTGCACAATTCCTACAACGCCGCGACGCTCGGCTACCACACGGGCTATCTCGCCAGGCACGGCCTCGTCGCCTTCGGCTTCACCAATTCG
>DASSBF010000005.1:0-7891 GCA_035699005.1 Dongiaceae bacterium | reverse complement strand
GGCGTGGCTGCCGCTCGACATCGTGCTGCTCGATTTCTGGATCTACTGGTGGCACCGCGCCAACCACGAATGGCGGTTCCTGTGGCGCTTCCACGAGGTGCACCACCGCGACCGGCACCTCGACGCCACCACCGCGCTGCGCTTCCATTTCGGGGAGGTGGCGCTGTCGGCGCTCGCGCGGGCGGCCGTGATCCTGGCGCTCGCCATCCCGCTGACCTCGGTCCTGGTGTTCGAGACGCTGGTGCTGATGGCCGCGGTCTTCCACCACGCCAACTGGCGCATCCCGCCGGCGCTGGAGGCAAGGCTGGCGCGCCTCGTCATCACGCCGTCGCGCCACTGGGTGCATCACCACAACGTTCGCGCCGATACCGATTCCACCTACGGCACGATCTTCAGCTTCTGGGATCCGCTGCTCGGCACCACCACGCCGACCCAGCGCGCCCAACTGATGCCGCTGGGGGTGGAGGGGCGCGGGGAGGCGACGTTCTTCGCCCTCATCGGAATGCCTGTGGGCGCCAGGGATCAGGAATCAGGTATCAGGAATCAGAAGTCAGACTGAGCGCTTCTGATACCTGATACCTGATACCTGATCCCTGATACCGGTCACCTGTTCCTCGTATCCTTCTTCCTTGGCGTCGCGAACAGGGCGGGGCTGAGATCCACGCCGAACTCGGCGTCGTAGAGGCCGACGCGCACCTGGCTGCCGGCCGAATCGGTGATGGTCCACTGCCGCAGCTCCAGCGGCTTGTCGCCGAGCTCGAGCACGACCGAGCCCGCGTCCGGCTCGTCCGACTGCACCAGGCCGATCAGGATGGAGTTGGCGGCCTTCTTGAACTGGGTCACCGTGACATCGCCGCCGAGCTCGACGTCGTCGCGCAGCAGGAACCACATGGGCGAGAGCCTCAGCGGCACCTGCTCGATGTGGTTCAGCTCGGCATCGTAGTAGCTGAGCAGCGTGCCGTCGGCGACCAGCAGCACCTCCGACGGCGGGTCGTATTCCACCCGCAGCCGCCCCGGCCGCTTCAGGTAGATCTTGCCGAACGCCAGCCCCTCGCCCCCGCTGTATTGCTGGAAGCTCGCCTTCATGGTGGTGATGCCGTTGAGGTACTCCTCCACCCGCGCGATGTCGGCCTTGTCGGTGTCGGTGAGCTGCGCCGCCTGCGCGGTTTCGGCGCGGGCGAGGCGCGGCAGGGAGCCGAGCGCGAAGGCGGCTGCGCCCAGCGCAACGGTTCCTCGCAACAGGGCACGGCGGCGGATCAGGATGGGCTGCGGTCTGGATACTTTCATGCGGTCCAAGGCTGGGTTTCCGATCCCCGTTTCAACGACGGCGTGTCAACAACGGCAAGACATATAGTTTGTTGCGCGGCCCATTGCCACGGCCGGCGCCATCACGTTCCCGCCAGCCCGTTGGCGTTTCCTGGGGCCGCTCAAGCCCCTGGAACCACGCGCCTTTCCGGATCGCGCGGAGCTTCGTTCAGGAAAGCTTAACGGGGCGGCCGGATACTTCCCGAAAGACCTTCGAGGGAACCCATGCCGTCATCGCTGGAAGCATCATCCGCCCTCGCCCCGGCACGCGCCGGCGGCTGGTCCGCCGGGTTCCGCGCCAGCCTGCGCGAGAACAGCCCGCTGCTGGCCCTGGTCGTCCTCTACTGGCTGGCGGCCGACGAACTGGCGGCGCTGGTCGGGGTGCCGCACCGCGCGCTCGACCAGGCGGGCGACAGCTTCATCGGCTATGCCGCCACCTGCTTCGCCGCCCTCAGCATCGCGTTCGTGATCTGGATCCTGCGCGTCACGCTGGGGCGCAAGGTCTCCATCCAGACGCCGGCGTTCTGGCGGCTCGTGGTCACCGAGTTCGCGAGCCGCGAGCGCATCCTGCTCGCGCTGCCGATCCTCGCGCTGTGGCCGGTGATGGCGCTCTCCTTCTCGCTGGTAAAGGCGCTGATCCCGGGCGTCGTGCCGTACTACCTCGACCCTTTCCTGCACGCCGCCGACCGCGCGATCCACTTCGGGCACGATCCGTGGACGCTGCTGCAGCCTCTGCTCGGCCATCCGATCGTGACCTACGCCATCGACCGGCTCTATGCGCTGTGGCTGTTCGTGATGTATTTCGCGCTGCTGCTGCAGATCACCTCGACCCGCGACCGCCGGCTGCGCCTGCACTACCTCATCAGCAACATGCTGGCCTGGATCCTGCTCGGCAGCGTGGCTGCGACCCTGCTCAGCTCGGTCGGCCCCTGCTATTTCGGGCAGGTGGTCGAGCAACCCGACCCCTATGCGGCGCAAATCGCCTACCTGCGCGGCGCGGTCGACCATGCGCGGCTCTCCGTGTTCGGCTTTGGCTTCACGCCGGAGCTGATCGCGGTCAGGGTGCAGGACATGCTGTGGGGCTTCTACCAGCAGGACGACGTCGGGCTTGGCCGCGGGATCTCGGCGGCGCCCAGCCTGCATGTCGCCTCGACCTGGCTGATCGCGCGCATGCTGCAGACCTATCGCCGCCGCGCCGCAATCTTCGGCTGGGGCTTCTTCGCGGTCATCCTGCTGGGCTCGGTCCACCTCGGCTGGCACTACGCGCTCGACGGCTACATCTCGATCGCCGGCGCCTGGACGCTGTGGCGCCTCACCGGCTGGTGGCTGGACCGTCCGCGGGTCAAGGCGTTCCTGTTCTCGGCTGCGCGGGCCTGAGGTCCCGCCGAGACGCGGCGGACTTCAGGGCTCCATCATCCCCTTGAGCGCCCACGCGGGAATATCGCCCGAGCTCGGCGGCATGCTCTGCCACGGGTTGTCCTGCGCGCCGAGCGCGCGCCCCGCGTCGAAGGCCGCGCGCATCTGGGTAGGGTCGAATGCCAGCGGATCGTTGCCGACATTCACGTCGTCGGGAATCCCAACCATGTTGAAGGAGTACCCCAGCATCCTTGTTCCGAAATAGGTCCGTGTCACGGCCGTCTGCATGGACTGTTCCATCATCACGCTGATCGTTGTCGCAGCGATCTTGCCAAGAGCCCGGATCAGGGCCTGAGGCGGCTCCGTTACCCTGCCGTTGTCGATCAAGTACAGGTTACCCGGCCCATATAGCGGTGGATTGGGCTTCTGCAGTCCGCCCATCCCCGGGACCACCACATTCGAGCGGGCAGCCCCGTCGACGAACAAGTGGCCATCTATCTCCACCGGCGGAAAGACGATGGGGAACGAGGCGGAGGCCAGCAATACGTCGCGATAGAGCTCCAGATTCCCTGCCTTCGCGATCAACGTCATGTTCCAGACCCAGGTCTGGGCGTAGTCGATGTTGGTCGTGCCCACGGCCAGCATGCGATTGTCGTCGTACGCCGCGGCCACGCGCTTCAAGGTATCCGCGGTTATGTATTTGGCGATCATGGCGCGCAGTGGCGCCGTGTCCTTGAGCGAGTCGGCGGATAGAAGGCTGAAGATCCCCCTGTCCGTGTAGATGTCGGCGCTGGTGATCTCGGTGTACATCTCCTCCAGCGTCGCATCGTCGGCAGGGGTGCCCAGAAACGCGTGGGTGGCCAGCAACGCGCCGGTGCTGACACCGCCGACGATATCGAACTGCGGCCGCCGCCCGCTCTCGCGCCAGCCGATCAGGAAACCGGCGCCGAAGGCGCCGTTCTGGCCTCCGCCTGAGAGGGAAAGAAGATTCAGCGCACGCCCGTGCTTGCGCTCGAGGTGGCGTATGACGTTGTCGCCAGGAACGGCCGTGACCGCGGCATAGATGCTCGAAGGCTGGGTCGGATTGAGCGGTTGGTACCCGTTCGGGAGAGTCGCGTACAGCGGCGCCTGCAAAGAGAGCGTCCGCTCAGGCGGCGATGCGCAGGCCGCCAGCAGCAACAAAGCGAGAAAGCCTTGAAATAGGCCGAACCTCTTGAGTCCCATGCGCTCCCCCCGGGGTCTGCAAGCAACTCCGTATGATGACAGAAAGCCGAACGATCGATCCGTCCAAGTTCTCCGCCAAACTACGCTTGGCGCCTTATCCTGTCGCAATTCGCCCCCTTCCGCAACGCCACCTCGCGTTACGGGTACGGAGCGGACCCATGGATACACCATGCCAGGAACGAGACCATCGCGGTGGAGCGGGTTGATGTCATCGATGTCGCCGGCTTTCGGGCTCGGGCGATCTTTATTTCATCGCCGCCATCGTCATCGCGATCGCCAGCGCGTGGACCCTGTGGCGCCTCACCGGCTGGTGGCTGGACCGGCCGGCGGTGCAACGCCTGCTGTGGCCGCAGGGAGCGTAGCGCCCAGCCCCTGCTCGAACACCGGCGCGAACAGCTCGGCGAGGGAGCGCGCGCCGAACACCGACAAATGGTCGTCGTCGGCATAGAGCAGGTGGCCATCGCGGACGATGTCGCATCCGGCATCGCCGCACAGGCCCTCGTGCGGCCAGACCGTCCCGATCGGGTAGCGCCGCGCCAGCTCGCCGAACAGGTCGAGCACGAAGGCCTGGCGCGCGCCGAAATCCGACAGGCTGGGCGCGATATTCATCCCGTCCGCCAGCCCCAGGGCGCGCAGATGGAAATAGCGCGGCACGTCGTAGCCGACCTCGGGCACCGGCCCGACCAGCCACACGCGCTTGCCGCCGGCGATCAGCGCGGCGACCGTTTGCTCCAATCCGGCCGCGAGCGCGGCGTGGTTGTTGCCGGCGGCGGCCGGCGCCTCGCCGAGCACGAGTTTGACCGGCGCGCCAGCCTCGCGCTTGTAGGGCGGGCCTTCCGCCCACCAGCCCCAGCGCGCGGCCAGCACGACGGTGCGGATCGACGGGGTCTCGACGATCAGTCGCAGACTTGCCTCGCTGATGGCGCGGCAATCGGGCCGCCGCGGCTCCCTGACACCGATCAGCGGCGCGCAGCCCATGTTGCCCGCGAACACGCCGAGCCGGCCCTTTGCCGCTGCCGCCGCGTCCATCGCGCCGCGCAGCGCCTCGCCGTGCGAATCGCCCCACAACACGAAGCTGGGCGTGAAGCCGGGCGCGGTGCGCTTGCCGCCGAGCGGGCACAGGCGGTCGATCGCGATCTCCTCGACCGCGTCGACATAGCAATGGTTGCGATCCGGATTGCGCAGCGGCTCCGCATCGGCAAGGCGCGCCTGGCGCTCCGGCAGCCGCGCCGGGAAGCCGTCAGCCAGCTGCACCGCTAGCCCCGCCCAGGCGAGGGCGAAGGTGCCGCAGGCCGCATAGATCGCGACGCTGCGCCAGGACAGGTGCGCGCCGGCGCGGCGGGCCGGCTGCTCGACAAAGCGCCAGGACAGCAGCGCCAGCACGAAGGCGAGTGCGAGCAGCCCGGCGGTCTCGGCCGGCGCCAGCGCGCCGAGTCCGGCATAGAGCCCGAACGCCAGCAGCGGGAAATGCCAGAGATAGAGCGAGTACGAGATCCGGCCGATGAACGCCAGCGGCGGCGAAGCCAGCGCGCGCCCGACCAGTGCGGGTTCCTTCATGCCGGACCAGATGACGAGCGCCGCGCCGAGGGTCGGCGGCAAGGCGGCGAGGCCCGGGAACGCGGTGTCGCCCGAATAGCCGAAGACCGCCGCCGCGACGAGGCCGAGCCCGAGTAGCCCTGCCGCGCCGCGCCCTGCAGAGGCAACGAGGGGCGGCAGCGCGCCCATTGCCAGCAGCCCGCCGACCAGCAGCTCCCACAGCCGCGCGTGCGGCAGGTAGAACGCGGCGACGGGATGACGAAAGGCTTCGACCGCGCCGATCGCGAACGAGATCGCGCAGATCGCGGCGGTGAGCTGCAGGCGCCAGCGCGGCAGATAGCGCGCGACCAGGATCAGGTAGAGCGGGAAGACCAGGTAGAACTGCTCCTCGACACCGAGCGACCAGGTGTGCAGCAGCGGCTTCTCCGCAGCCGGCGTGTCGAAATAGCCGGCATCGCGCCAGAACTCGAAGTTCGAGAGCGAGACCGCCGCGCTCATCACGCTCTTGCCGAGCCGCCAGTAGTCGGCCTGGGCCAACAGGAGCCAGCCGACCACGAGGCAGGCCGTCATCATGACGAACAGGGCCGGCAGGATGCGCCGGATGCGGCGGTGGTAGAAGGAGACGAGGGAGAACGCGCCGGCCGCCTGCTCGTGCAGGATCAGCGACGTGATGAGGAAGCCGGATATGACGAAGAATACGTCGACGCCGACGAACCCGCCGCCGTCGAGCGGCACCCCGGCGTGATAGAGCACCACCGCCAGCACGGACACGGCGCGCAGCCCGTCGATATCGGCCCGATACGGCAAGCAACTCCCCCGAGGACGCAACTATTCAGGGAATCTACCTTGCAGTTGGTGACCGATGGGTTAACGGGCCTACGTCTCGTGCGGTAGAGGCAACCGCTTGGGCCGCACCGCAGTCCGGCTCCAGGTAGCCGCTTGACCGGGCGTCACCTTCGACGTTCAGAGCTTTTCGGAACTGCCCTGCTTCCGCCCCCGTTCCGGACCGCTCCTGACGCCGGGAGTTTCGCCGGCGACGCCTTCGCCCTGGATGGCGGCTTCCTCGCGGTCGAGATCCTGGGCGGCGCGGTCCCAGTGATCTTTCGCCCTGCCATCCGGGCGGCCCTCCTGCTCCCAGATGTTGTGGGCCCGCTGCCGGATTCGTTCGTCGCGATCGGCGGGCGCGCCGCGCCCGAGGTTGTTGTCGGCATCCGGGATGGTGGTTGCACGCCCCTGCTTTTCCTGCGAGTTGCTCATGGTCCGGTCCTCGATGACTGAAACGCGACACGGCAGAGGGAAGCGAACGGAAAAGTCAGCTCCCGGCAGCCTGCGCATCACGTGCAAAAGGAAAACGCGGACCGGCGCGCAATGGTTCCGGGGTGCAACGTCACGCCCCGCCGGGTCCAGCTAGTCTCGCCCGCCGCCTTCCGGTGCCAGCACTTCGCGCTTGCCGACGTGGTTGGCCTGACTCACCACGCCTTCCTTTTCCATGCGCTCGACGATGCGGGCGGCGCGGTTGTAGCCGATCTGCAGGTAGCGCTGGATGAAGCTGGTGGAGCATTTGCGCTCGCGCGCGACCAGCGCCACCGCCTGGTCGTAGAGGTCGTCGCCCGATGACGAGTTGCCGCCGCCGAAGCCGGCATCCTCGCCAGCCAAGCCGTCCTCGTCGCTCTCGGTCACCTCTTGCAGGTACGCGGGCTCGCCCTGGCTCTTCAGGAACTTGACGATGGTTTCGACTTCGCGGTCGGAGATGAAGGGGCCGTGAATGCGCGTGATGCGCCCGCCGTTCGCCATGTAAAGCATGTCGCCCTGGCCCAGCAGTTGCTCCGCCCCGGTCTCGCCCAGGATCGTGCGGCTGTCGATCTTGGTGGTGACGTGGAAGGAGACCCGGGTCGGGAAGTTGGCCTTGATGGTGCCGGTGATGACATCGACCGACGGCCGCTGCGTCGCCATGATGATGTGGATGCCGGCTGCGCGCGCCATCTGCGCCAGGCGCTGGATCGCGGCCTCGATGTCCTTGCCCGCCACCAGCATGAGGTCGGCCATCTCGTCCACCACCACCACGATGAAGGGCAGCGGGGAGAGGTCGAACGGCTCCTCCTCGTAGATCGGCTTGCCGGTGTCGGGATCGAAGCCGGTCTGCACCCGGCGCGTGAGCTGCTCGCCGGCGTTGCGCGCCTGCTCCAGGCGCTGGTTGTAGCCCTCGATGTTGCGCACGCCGAGCTTGGACATGGCGCGGTAGCGGTTCTCCATCTCGCGCACCACCCATTTCAGCGCGACGATGGCCTTCTTCGGCTCGGTGACCACGGGCGAGAGCAGGTGCGGGATATCGTCATAGACCGACAGCTCCAGCATCTTGGGATCGATCATGATGAACTTGCACTGGTCGGGCGTCAGCCGGTAGAGCAGCGACATGATCATGGTGTTGATCGCGACCGACTTGCCCGAGCCGGTGGTGCCGGCGATCAGC
>DASSBF010000004.1:0-24600 GCA_035699005.1 Dongiaceae bacterium | reverse complement strand
CTTCGGCTTGGTGACGATGGTGACCGGCTCGAAGCGCGCGATCGTGTTCGCGATCTCGGCGACCACATCGCGCGCGCCGTCCAGATGCTCGCCCCAGGTTTCCGCCCGGCTCGGCCAAGCCATCCAGCATCGCTCGTGTGGGACCCATTCGGCCGGCATGGAAAAGCCGTCGGCCAACGGATTGCTCATGGACGTCCCTGCTTCAAAGCCTCGTGCCTCCAGCCAGCCGGTTGATGTCCGGGGTCGTCTCTCAAGGCGGGGGCAAGTCTATCAGGTTGCCCGGCCATGGCTAGGGGCTATTGGCCGGCTTTCTTGAGGGGCAGATCAAGCCTGATATGCAATTCCTTCAAGCGTGCCGGCGGCACTTCCGTCGGCGCCTGCATCAGCAGATCCTCGGCCCGCTGGTTCAGCGGGAAGGCGATGATCTCGCGGATGTTCTTCTCGTCGGCCAGCAGCATCACGATGCGATCGATGCCGGGCGCCGAGCCGCCGTGGGGCGGCGCGCCGTATTTGAACGCGTTGAGCATGCCGCCGAACTTGGATTCGACCTCGCTTGCCGGATAACCGGCAATCTCGAAGGCCTTGTACATGATGTCAGGCAGATGATTACGGATCGCGCCCGACGACAGCTCGACGCCGTTGCACACGATGTCGTACTGGAAGGCTTTGATGGTGAGTGGGTCTTTGTTCAGCAGTGCGTCCATTCCGCCCTGCGGCATCGAGAACGGGTTGTGGCTGAACTCGATCTTCTTGGTGTCCTCGTTGAACTCGTACATCGGGAAGTCGACGATCCAGCAGAACTCGAAGCGCGCGGCATCGATGAGCTGCAGCTCCTCGCCCAGCTTCGTGCGCACCGTGCCGGCGAACTTCTCGGCGACGGCCTTCTTGTCGCAGGCGAAGAACACGGCATCCCCGTCCTTCGCGCCGGTCGCGGACTTGATGGCCGCCACGCGCGCCTCGTCCAGGTTCTTGGCGATCGGACCTTTCGCGCCGGCGGCCTCGTAGATGATATAGCCGAGGCCGCCCGCGCCCTGAGAGCGCGCCCATTCGTTCAGCTTGTCGAAGAAGCTGCGTGGCCTGGATGCCGCGCCCGGCGCCGGAATTGCGCGGACGATGGCGCCGCCCTCCACCGCCTTGGCGAAGATGCCGAAGCCGGAGCCGCGGAACGGCTCGGTCACGTCCGCGATCGCGATCGGGTTGCGCAGATCGGGTTTGTCGGAGCCGTATTTCAGCATCGACTGCTCGAACGGGATGCGCGGGAACGGCAGCGGAGAGACCTTCCGGTCTCCGGCGAATTCCTCGAACACGCCGTGCAGCACCGGCTCGATGGTGTTGAAGACGTCTTCCTGCGTCACGTACGACATCTCGAAATCGAGCTGGTAGAACTCGCCCGGCGAGCGGTCGGCGCGGCTGTCCTCGTCGCGGAAGCACGGCGCGATCTGGAAGTAGCGGTCGAAACCGGCCACCATCAGCAGCTGCTTGAACTGCTGCGGCGCCTGGGGCAACGCATAGAACCTGCCCGGATGCAGGCGCGCGGGCACCAGGAAGTCGCGCGCGCCCTCCGGCGAGGAGGAAGTGAGGATCGGGGTCTGGAACTCGGTGAACCCCGCCTCGATCATGCGGCGGCGGATCGAGGAGATCACCTTCGAGCGCAGCACGATGTTGGCATGCACGCGGTCGCGGCGCAGATCGAGGAAGCGATAGCGCAACCGCACTTCCTCGCCCGCATCCTCATCGCTGTTGACCTGCAGCGGCACCACGTCCGAGACCGACTGTATGGTGTAGTCCTGGATCTGCAGCTCGATCTCGCCGGTCGGCAGCTTGGGATTCGCGGTCTCCGCCGGACGCTTCACGACCTTGCCGGTCACGGTGACGACGCTCTCGACGCGGGTCTGCTCGACCGCCTTGAACAGGGTCGAGGAGACGTCCAGCACGCACTGGGTAAGGCCGTAGTGGTCGCGCAGGTCGATGAACACCAGATTGCCATGATCGCGCTTGCGATGGACCCAGCCGGAGAGCCGGACCTCGCGGCCGACATCGGCCAATCGGAGCGCGCCGCAGGTGTGCGTGCGGTAGGCATGCATGGCGAATTCCTCAAAGAATCCAAGGTTTCGGCGCGACAAGCCATGGAACGCCGGGCTTTGTCAAGGCTGGGCGGGTCCGCCCGCGGCTCGCCCTTTCCAGGCCCCGGCAAACCAGCTATAGCATCGGCCAATCATGGTTCGCCAACCCGCCGCCGATCCCCATTTGATCGTGAAATCCGATGACCTCGCCGAATTCTGCGGCGGGCTGGCGCACGCATCCTTCATCACCATCGACACCGAGTTCCTGCGGGAAAAGACCTACTGGCCGGTGCTCTGCCTGGTGCAGATCGCGGGGCCGGAGCCTGAGCAGGTGGCCGCGATCGACACGCTGGCGCCGGGCCTCGATCTTGCGCCCCTCAAAGCGCTGCTGAACAACACGAAGGTGACGAAGGTCTTCCACGCCGCGCGGCAGGACGTGGAGATCTTCTTCCGGCTCACCGGCGCGATCCCCGAGCCGATCGTCGACACCCAGGTGCTGGCGATGGTGTGCGGGTTCGGCGATGCCGCGAGCTACGAGACCCTGGCGGGCAAGCTGGCCAACGTCCGCCTCGACAAGCTGGCGCGCTTCACCGACTGGTCGCGCCGGCCGCTCAGCGCGCGGCAGCTCGACTATGCTCTGTCGGACGTCATCCATCTGCGCGGCATTTATCAGAAGCTGCACGAGAAGGCGGAGAAGACCGGCCGCCTCGACTGGATCGCCGACGAGATGGCGCTGCTCACCGACCCGGCGACCTACGAGTTCAATCCGGAGAATGCCTGGAAGCGGCTCCGGACACGCTCGGAAAAGCCGCGCTTCCTCTCGGTCCTGAAGGAGGTCGCGGCCTGGCGCGAGCGCGAGGCGCAGAGCCGCGACGTGCCGCGCAACCGCGTCATCAATGACGAGAACGTGGTCGAGATCGCGGCGCATGTCCCGGACACGCCCGAGGCCCTGGCGCAGTGCCGCGGCCTGACGCGCGGATTCGCGGAAAGCCGCAACGGCGAGGCGATCCTGGCGGCGGTCAAGCGCGGCCTGGCCGTGCCGGAGAGCGAAGCGCCGAAGCTGCCACCGCGGCCGGACATCCCGTCGGGGCTGGGGCCGCTGATCGACCTGCTGCGGGTGCTGCTGAAGCTGCGCTGCGACGAGTTCGAGGTGGCGCAGAAGCTGATCTGCAACTCGTCCGACCTGGAACGCATCGCCGCCGACGACCATGCCGAGGCGCCCGCCCTCAACGGCTGGCGCCGCAAGGTGTTCGGCGAGGAGGCGCTGGCCCTGAAGCACGGCAAGCTGGCGCTGACCGCCAAGGGGCGGTCGATCAGGATCATTGCGCTGGAGTAGCCCGCTCCGCCATCGACCCGGCAAACTATCGCCGCGGCATTGGTGCATGGCCGCGACCCAAAAGATCGCGCCCATTGGCTCCATCTTCCGACCGTACTATGTTTCATCCACGCGGGGAACCTCCCATGTCTGGCTATTTCGGCACGAAGATGCAGCAACGCCTGCAGGCGCAGGCTGAAGCGAACGTGGATTTCATCAATGCGACGCCCGGTGCGTGCCAGGCCGGGCGTATGATGGGTTGTGACGACCCGGAACAGCTCGGATGGGAGCGGATCGAGGAGTTCCTCGGCCGCGACGGCATCTGCGGCTTTCGCCTGATCCCGGCCGTCGTGGCGGAGAAACTCAGGTCCCGCCTGCTGGAGCGGAATTTCCGCTTCGATACCTGGGACGTATTTCTCGCGGATCGGACGAGCGCGCTCGCTGCATCGGAGGCGATCATCGCCCGAGGCCTGCCGAACGGCTTGACCAACCTGGACAGGCCAACCGGCCCAGAGGGCGAATACACGGCCCGTATCCAGGCGCTCATGGGGGCAGTCGGCGTCGTTCCGTTCTCCGGTTCGTTGCTCGTCGGAGCCTTGGGGCCTGCGACGACTGTCGTCGTCGGCGATGAGAACGGTGCTGTTGTGTCGGCCGCGCATGGGTACCTGCCGCACAACGCCTACAGTCCATACCGCCACCATGCTTGGGGCGGACTTGTTGCGGTAGCAGAGTCGCAGCGGGGCAAAGGCCTTGGCAACTATATCAATGCTCGGATGATCGCTAGTGTGTTCCGCGACCTCGGCGCCACACATGTCTACGAACTCGTTTCAGCCTCCAACGTACCCTCGCGGCGCATGGTGGAAGCATGTGGACTTCGGCTCGAGCCGGGTCTCGTGTGCGGGCTCGCGACATCCCAAGAAAGTGCGCGCTTCACCCAATAGGTGCGGCGGCGCGGCGCGACCTCATCAAACGATCTGTACCGCCTTGTCGAACGCCCGTCCGACCGCGTCGAGGCGCCGCTGCACCGCATCTCCGAACAGGAGGCGCGATTCCTCCGGGAGATGCAGGCAGATCCTGCCGTCCTTCCTGAACAGCCTGGTCTGGTTCAGCATCGCGAGCGTGCCGCCGCTCAGCGAGTAGGCGAGCCGGATCACCGATCCCACCCGCCAGGCGAACGCGATATCGTCCTCCTTGACCAGCGAGATGAACCGGTCTGCATAGTGCGTCTCCTCGACATCGGCGCCGTAGCGGATCGCCATGGCGAGCGCCAGGATGACGCGTTCGCCGTGATCGATGCCGGCCACCGGCATCCTGAGGACGCGCATGAAGGTCTGCTCGGAGCGGTAGTCCGGGTGCTCGCGCCAGCCGAGGTCGGACAGCAGGCAGGCCGCTTCGCGCAGGCGCGCGCGCGCCTTGTCGTCGTCCGCGAACAAGGGCGCGATCCAGGTGTCGAGCGCATCCCCGACCGAGCCGAAGCGGCCATCGAGCCCGGCGAAATCGGCGCACCCGACCAGCAGCGGGTCGGCTTCCTGGTCGCTCGCGCTCAGCTTTGCGAACAGGCATCCCTCGCGCAGGCCGTAGGCGGAGAACAGGGCGCGGTCCGGCTTCGCCGCGCGCAGCAGGCGCTCCATGATCAGCGCGCCGATCGGCAGGGTATCGATGCGGCGCTTGGAGATGCCCTGCAGCGAGGTCAGGCTGCGCCGCCCAAGGCGGCTGACGACGCGCGACAGATCCTCGGCCGAGCGGCGGCCGATGCGGTACTCATGGATCACATGCAGCGGATAGCGGGTCTGCTCCATGTGGATCTTCGCCAAGGTGCGCCAGGTGCCGCCCACCGGATAGAAGGTGCGGCCCTTCACTTCCTGCAGCCAGTCGAGCTCGTCCAGCTGCCGGTCGACGATCTTCTGCACCGCATCGAGGTCGCCGTCGGTTGCCTCCACCAGGCGCAGAGGCCCGATCGGCAGCGTGACCTGCTGGGCGATCCTGCCCTTGTTCAGCAGCACCAGTTCCAGGCTGCCGCCGCCGAGGTCGCCCATGAAGCCGTCGGCATCCGGCACGCCCGCCAGGACGCCGAGCGCGGACAGGCGCGCCTCCTCCTCGCCGGAAATGACGCGGACCGCAACGCCGGTGGCGCGTTCGATCTCGCGGGCGAATTCCCGGCCGTCCTTGGCGTCGCGCACCGCGGCGGTCGCCAGCATCTCCACGTCGGTCACGTTCATCGCGCGGGTCAGCGCGACGAAGCGCCGGATGTTGATCAGCGCCTCCTTGCGCCCGTCGGCGTTGAGCTTGCCGGTGCGCTCCAGCCCCTTGCCGAGGCCGGGCAGCGCCTTCTCGTTGAAGATCGGGACCAGGCTGCGCGAACGCTTGTCATAGACCACCAGGCGGACGGAATTCGACCCCACGTCTATCACGGCAACCCGCCCTGGCTTCGCCGCCTTGGCGATCGCAGCCGCCTGCCGCAGCGTTGCCGTCAAAGCATCAGCCCTTCATGAGATTGAGCTTCGGGGTCCGGGCACGCTTCTTCAGCGCGGAGCCGCGGCCCGACAGGCTGGGGTTGGTCATGAAATAGTGGTGTGCGCTGAATGGTGCCTCCTCGCTCGGCTCGATGCGATGATAGGTGCCGTTCTGGTCCGACACCCAGCTTTGCATATTGTCCTTCAGGTTCGCGATCATAATCTGGTCGAGAATCTGCTGATGCACGGTCGGGTTCTCGATCGGCACCAGCATCTCGAGCCTGCGGTCCATGTTGCGCGGCATCCAGTCGGCGGAGGAGATGAAGACCTTCGCCTGGCGCGACGGCAGCGCCTGGCCGGCGCCGAAGCAGACGATGCGCGAATGCTCGAGGAAGCGCCCGACGATGCTCTTGACGCGGATGTTCTCCGAGAGTCGGGGAATGCCGGGCCGGAGGCAGCAGACGCCGCGCACCACCAGCTCGATCTTCACGCCGGACTGGCTGGCGCGATAGAGCGCGTCGATCAGCTCGGCATCCACCAGCGAGTTGACCTTGACCCAGATGGTGCCGGGGCGGCCGGCCTTCACATGCTCGATCTCGTCGTTGATCAGGCGCAACAGGGTCGGGCGCAAGGTGATGGGCGCGAACGCCACCTTTTCCGTGCTTTGCGGCGTCGCATAGCCGGTCATGTAGTTGAACAGCCGCGCCGCGTCGTGGCACAGGCCCGGTTCGCAGGTGAAGAAGCTGAGGTCGGTATAGATCTTTGCCGTCACCGGATGATAGTTGCCGGTGCCGTAGTGCACATAGGTGCGGAGCGTGCCGCCTTCGCGCTTCATGACCATCGAGACCTTGGCGTGGGTCTTCAGCGCGACGAAGCCGTAGACGACCTGCACGCCCGCCCGCTCCAGGTCGCGCGCCCAGCGGATATTGGCGGCTTCGTCGAACCGGGCCTTCAGCTCGACCAGCGCGGTCACCGACTTGCCGGCCTCGGCCGCTTCGATCAGCGCCTTGACGATCGGGCTGTCCTCGCTGGTGCGGTAGAGCGTCTGCTTGATCGCGACCACGTTGGGATCGCGCGCGGCCTGCAGGATGAACTGCACGACCACGTCGAAGCTCTCGTACGGATGGTGAACGACGATGTCCTTCTGGCGGATCGCGGCGAAGCAATCGCCGCCCATGTCGCGGATGCGCTCGGGGAATCGCGGATTGAAGGGCGGGAACTTGAGGTCGGGCCGCTCGTCGACGATCAGCTTTGACGTGCTGGCGAGCCCGATCAGCCCGTCGAGCGGGAACACATCGGCGCGGTCCGCGCCCAGTTCATCGATCACGAAGGCGAGCAGATCCTCCGGCATTTCGGCATTGACCTTGAGACGGATGACGGTGCCGCGGCGGCGCCGCTTCAGCGCCGACTCGTAGTGGCGCACCAGGTCTTCCGCCTCTTCCATGATCTCGATCTCGCTGTCGCGGGTCAGGCGGAAATGGCCCTTGCTGATGACCTCGAACTGGGGGAACAGGCGATCGAGATAGAGCCCGGCCATATCCTCGATGGTAAGGAACCGGATGTTCCTGGGGTCCGCCCCGGGCAGCCGGATGAAGCGCGGCAATTGCGACGGCAGCGGCAGCAGCGCGCGCAGCATCCTGCCGTCGCTGGCGCGCCGCAATTCGAGGGCGAGCGCAAAGCCCTGGTTCGGCATGAAGGGGAACGGATGCGCGGGGTCGACCGCCATCGGCGTCAGGACCGGGAAGATCTGGTCGAGGAAATAGCTGTCGAGCCACGCCTTATCCGTACCCGTCAGCTCGCCGGGATCGATGACCGCGACCCCGGCTTCGCGCAGCGACTGACGCAACGCGCGCCAGTGGGCCTGCTGGTTGCGCATCAGCTCGCCGCTGCGCCGGGCGATGGCGGCAAGCTGCTGCGCGGGCGTCAGGCCGTCGGCGCTGGTGACGGAGACGCCGGCCCTGATCTGGCCGCGCAGCCCGGCGACGCGCACCATGTAGAATTCGTCCAGGTTGTTGGCCGAAATGGAAAGGAAGCGCAGCCGCTCGAACAGCGGATGGTTGGGGTTGCCCGCCTCGTCCAGCACGCGTTCGTTGAACGCGAGCCAGGACAGCTCGCGGTTGATGAAGCGGTTGGGCGATGTCATCTCGATCTTGAGCGGGGAAAGGTCTGCTGCCGCGTCGTCCAAGATTCGCTCTCCAGCTTCGGTTCGGGCGGCGCTGGCGCCTCCTGTTGCCACCCCGTGGCGCGTTTCGATCATGATAATCCGGCCCGGCCAGGCGACGCCAAGGCCCATCCATGACGGTTATGTGACATACCCATGCTTCGCATCCTATAGCACGATTTTCGCGGTCTTGGACCTTGTTCGAGACTGCGGGAGCGGCAAGTATAGCCGCTCCACAGCGCCAGATGGGCGGCCGCGCCGCCGAGGGACCAAGGCTACCCCGTGCCCAAGCGACTGATCCTGCTGCGCCACGCCAAGTCGGCGTGGGACAATCCCAACATCGGCGATTTCGACCGCCCGCTCTCCAAGCGGGGGCGCAAGGCGGCCCCGGTCATGGGCGCCTATCTGGCGCGGACGGGAATGGTGCCCGGCCTCGTGCTCGCCTCCTCCGCCAGGCGGGCGCTCGAGACGCTGGATCTGGTCATCGCCGGCTGGCCGAGCAAGCCGGCGGTGCGCAAGCTGAAGAGCCTCTATCTCGCCATGCCGCGCGAAATGCTGCGGCGGCTCCAGGCGATCGGGCGCGAGCCGGATCGCGTGATGCTGGTCGGCCACAATCCCGGCATCGCCGACCTTGCAAACTGGCTGTGCGCCCCGGGCGATGCCGGGCAGCCAGCCGGCCTCGCGCGCAAGTTCCCGACCGGCGCCGTCGCCGTGCTGGAATTCGATGTCGAGGATTGGGCCGAGGTCGATGCGGAAACCGGGCGGCTCGTCGATTTCGCGACGCCCAAGCAGATCGAGCAAGCGACGTAGCAGCTGTCAGCGCCGCGCGCGCCAGAAACGCTTGGTTTCGGCGAACGCGCCCCACACCTGCTGGAACTGCGCATGCCGGTCATGGACGACGTGCGCGTGCCAGCCGACCACCAGGCCTTGGACGCGCTGCAGCTCGTCCGGCCCCAGCGCGCCGGCCGCGCCGGCGCGCTCCACTAAATGCCGGATCCATTGACGGCCGACCGCCCCGTCGTTGACCGCGCCCAGGCAATCCTGCAGGTCCGACAGCCGGTCCTGGAAGCGCCTGGTCGTCTTCGGCTTGAACAGCGAAGCAAAGGCGAGCGCGACATAGCGCAGCTTCTTGCCGAAGATGCGCAACCGGTGCAGTTCCGCGTCCGGCAGATCCGACCGGCGCTCGCCGAGCTTCATCAGCCGCTTGTAGCGCGCCTGCAAGAGCCGCTCCGCGAACTCGGTGGCCAGGGCGTCGAGAAGCGGCCCGGCCAGCGCATGGCGCCACGCGCCATTGTGCAGGCCCTGGAACAATTGCAACTGCATCGCGGCGTAGCGCGGATTGTGCAGGGCCTGGATCGCCTCGCGCCGCGCCGCCACGCGCGCCTCGTCCGCCACCTCGAGAAAGCGCCGGAATGCCGGGTCGTCCGGCAGATGCACGGACATCGGCGACAGCGTCTCGAGCACCAGCACGTCGAGGTCGCGGGCCGGACCGCAGGCGCGCTGCGCCCAGCGCAGATCGATGGACCACGCCGCATGGACAGTGTCGTCGATCAATTCGCGATGCGCGCCCACGATCGCGCGCAGCCGCCGCAGGGCGACGCGGAACTGATGGATCGCCTCGACCGCGCCCGTCGCCAGCATGGCCGCCTCGTTCGCCTGCATCTGGGCTACGCAGCTCATGACGATCTTCTCGAACGCCATTGCCACCGTGTCGCTCCTGGCGAGCTTGACGGGAATGGCCTTCTGCGGCTGCGCGGTCGCGGCGTCGGCCAGTGCGTAGCCGCGCGCGGCCTTGGTGGCGTGGCCGAGGCGGAACGGCACCACGTCCAGCAACTCCTCGGCCGCACCGAACAGGTCGATCCGGTCGCCGCCCTTCAGCTCGATCTCCAGCTCGTGGATCGGCTCCTCGCGGTCGCCCGCGCGAATGCTCCCGCGATCCAGGGAGACCTCGATCTGCGACGCGCGATAGGGCAACTGCCAGGAGGTGCGCTCGAAATTCGTGAGGAACACCGGCTGCAGCCGCGGCCAGACTTCCTGGCGCAGCTCGCGCGCCAGGGCACGGTCGCTGACCTTGGCGAGGCTCGGCCGGTCGTTCGGCAGTTCCGCTTCCAGCTCGCGGAAGGATTGCAGCCCGAAGGCGCCTGCATCGGGCACCTTCAGCGTCTGGATACGCTTGCGGCCGACCGCGCGCACGCGCAGCGCCATCCCGCGCTTCGCCAGATCGCGCTCCGCCGTGTCGAAATACACGTTCCGGAGCGTCTTCCTGGTTCCCTTGGCCCGCAGATCAGGCTTGAGACGGGCGAGCAGCCGGCGCGAATCAAGATCGTGGATTGCCGCCGGCAGTTGAAGCTTCAACTCCGTCTCATTGGGCATGCCGTCCCCGTCCGCGCTCTCTTTTGTTGCGGGCACCATAGAGTGCAACCTCCGCGCAAGAAAGTTACAGAACGGCGTCAGTTCGGTAACGGGCCGCCCGCCGGAGTGCGGGATTGTAGGTCACAAGGGCGTGAACGGCCAGATCGTCCATGGTCAAGACCAAAGTGGCTGTTAGTGTAACCTTGCCAGTGACTTATCGATTCCGAACGGGATTCCATAAAAAAACAGGAGCAGGCTAGATGAAGGGACGCATCACGAGGCTTGGCGCCATCGCCCTCGCGACGGCAGTGGGATTTGCCGCCATCGCCACCTTGGTCCAGGCGGCGGACCCGATCACCGAACGCCGGGATGCCATGAAGTCGAATGGCGCGAGCATGAAGGCCATCAGCGAGATCCTGAAGGCCGACGGCGCTGTGGCGGACATCGCGCCGCATGCGGCGAAGCTCAACGACGTGGCGACGAAGCTGCCCACGCTGTTCCCCGCAGGGTCGGACCAGCCGCAGGGCAAGGATCCCGGGCACACCATGGCGAAGCCGGAGATCTGGCAAAACCAGGCCGATTTCGCAACCAAGGTCAAGGCGTTGCAGGACGAGGTCGCGATGTTCAACACCGCGGTCGCCGGCGGCGACGTGGCCGCGATCAAGGCGGAGTTCGACAAGGTCGGCGAGGCTTGCGGCGGCTGCCACAAGGTCTACCGCGCGAAATAGTACTTAAAGCATTTTCCGCCGAAGTGGACACCGGTTCGGCGCGGAAAATGCGACCACGCACAGCGAGTCTGGAGCGCGATCCGATTAAATTGAATCGGATCGCGCTCTAGCTCATCAGCGTCAAGTGGATCGCCGCCGGCACCGCGGCGGCCATGATTGCACAGGCGAGGGCGCGCCACAGCGGCGCGCTCTTTGCGCTGCCGTCCTGCTCCGCCATGCGCGCGACCGAACGCGGCAGCCGGGCACGGCCGATGATCATCGCCCGCACCAGGTTCTCGCGCTTCAGCAGGCGGTAGAGGATGATGACCACGATGTGGAGCGCCGCCAGCCCGAGCAGCACATTGCCCAGCAGCGCGTGATATTTTTCGAGCGGACGGTCCAGCCAATCCGGCAGCCTTCCGTAGAGCGGCCCATCGAACAGGACGTCATCGGTCGAGGTCATCCCCGACAAGGTCTGCAATCCGACCAGCGCTATCAGGGCGGCCACCATCAGACCGCCAGCGGCGTTGTGTCCGTGGCTGTAGGAAGGCCGCCAGTTGCCGAACGAATCGCGCAAGTAAGCGAAGGCCCTGTGGGGCCAGCGCAGGAAGTGCGAGAACCGTGCCGTCGGACTGCCCACCAGGCCCCACAGCACGCGGAAGATCACGAGCCCGACCAGGACCATGCCGCTGGCGTAGTGCAACTCCATGTCGCCGGTCTGGCCGCTGTACCAGCAGGTCGCGAACGCGGCGACAAAGGACCAATGGAACAAGCGGACCGGCAGGTCCCACATCGGCACGTCGACCAGCGGCTCTGTCTCCTCGCTCATCAGGCTTCCCTGCGCTGCTGTCCAGTCGAACGGTCACACTGATCGCTCAGATGCTGCGCCGCCATGTCCATGAAGACGCGCAGCTTGGGAGATTGGTGGCGGTTGGCCGGATAGACGACGTAGAGATCATGGGGTTCGACCGGATGGTTCTCAAGGATGCGCTTCAATCTGCCGCTGCGGATGTCGTCGCCCACGGTGAAGTCCGGCAACAGGGCGACGCCCAGGCCGGCGCGCAGGAACGACATCAGGAACTGCCCATTGTTGGACTGGATGCCGCCATTGACTCGCACCGTCACGTTTCTATTCCCCGCCAGGAACTTCCACTCGAACGGCGAGGTCGACAGGGTATAGATCAGGCAGGCGTGGTTCTTGAGGTCATTCGGGCTTTTCGGGGTCCCGGCCCGCTTCAGGTAGGCCGGCGCAGCGCACACCGACCGCGTGACCCGGCACAGTCGGCGGGCGATCAGGCTCGAATCCGGCAGATTGGTGCGGATGCGCAGCGCGACGTCGAAGCCCTCGTCGATCAAGTCGACGAACCGGTCATTCAACTCGACCTGGATGTCGAGCCGCGGATAGCGCTGGGCGATGGCACAGATCATGGGGCTGAGCACCGCATTGCCGAAGTTGACCGGCGCGCTGATGCGCAGGCGCCCGCTCGGCTCGGCCTGCGAATTGCGCACCTCCGCTTCGACCTCATCCAACTCGTCCAGCAGGCGCACGCTGTTCTCGAAATAGCGCCGGCCCGCATCGGTCGCGTTGAGCCGCCGGGTCGTGCGGTGCAACAGCGCCGTGCCGAAATGCGCTTCCAGCTCCGCCACCTGCTTGGAGACGGCGGCCTTCGACAATCCGAGCCGCCGCGCCGCGGCCGAGAACCCGCCGGTCTCCACCACCGTCCGGAAGGTGCGCATCGCGCTCAGCCGATCCATCCGCTGCCTCCTCCATTGTCCACCAGGCGCGAACAATCCGATCGCGAGGATGCGGATACTCCCGGCGGTAAGCAAGGCCATATCCTTGCAAGACCGATCAAACCAGCGAGGACGACATGACGAAGGTTCTGGTGCTGTACTATTCCGCCAAGGGACATCTGGAGACGATGGCAGGTGCCATCGCCGAGGGGGCGCGGTCGGTGCCGGGAACCCAGGTCGATGTCAAGCGCGTACCAGAACTGGTGCCGGAGGATATCGCGAAGAAATCCGGCATGAAGCTTGACCAGCCCGCGCCGGTCGCTTCCGTCGACGACCTCACGAACTACGACGCCATCATCTTCGGCGCACCGACGCGCTTCGGCATGATGGCAGCGCAGATGCGCAACTTCCTCGACCAGACCGGCAGCCTCTGGGTCAAGGGCGCGCTGATCGGCAAGGTCGGCAGCGTCTTCACCTCGAGCGCGACCCAGCATGGCGGCCAGGAGAGCACGATCCTCTCGTTCCACACCACCCTCCTGCACCAGGGCATGGTGATCGTCGGCGTGCCCTATTCCTGCAAGGCCCAGATGCGGATGGACGAGATCACCGGCGGCTCGCCCTATGGCGCCAGCACCATCGCCGGCGGCGACGGCAGCCGCAAGCCGAGTGAGAACGAGCTCGGCATCGCCCGCTTTCAGGGCGAGCACGTGGCGAAGATCGCGGCCAAGCTGGGCGGCAACGGTTAGCCAAGAGTACGGTTTCCCTCAACAGTCATGGTCGGACCTGGTCCGACCATCCACGAGTTTCGATTGGCGATGCTATGCTGACGCAAGCAAATTCGTGGATGGTCGTGCCAAGGCCGTCGGCGAAGGCCGACATACGTCGGCAAGCCATGACGAATTGGAGTGTGTCTACTCTTTTCGGATGTACGCCTTCCTGAACGCCGAGATCAGCAACTCGATATCGCGGCGCGACTGCTCGAGCGGCGTCGACACCGGCGCGTCGCCGCACACCGCCGCATGGAACGCGCGCAGCTGGTCGCGGAAGGATTCCTCGTAGCTGGCGCGGAACTCCCGGGTATCGAGCGCGTGGTTGGCGCCGCCGCGCTGCAGCGTCAGGCGCGTCGGCATGTTGCGCAGGTAGGGCGCGGGAAAAACGAGTTCGACGATCCGGTCGGTGCAATAGACCGTGACGCGCTCGGTATAGTCGGGCACGCCGGTCAGGCTGAGATGGGTCATGGAAACACGCCCGCCGCCCGGCAGGCCAAACGCGAGCTGCACGCCGCGGCCCTCGTCGAACTGCGCGCCGTGGTCCGCCTCGACCGGCATCTCGCATTCGAGGTGCGCGAGCATGCCGTGCACGACGGCAACGTCATGCACCAGAGACGACAGATAGCCGCCCCCCAGTGCGCGAGCGCCGACCGCGCCCAAATCCGATCCGGCTGATTCGCGAAGCTGCAGGGCGGTTTCGGCGCGCAGCTCGTCACGCAATGCCGCCGGCAGATCCTTGGGCCAGGTCATCGGCAGATGCGCCGTGAAAGGCTCGAAGTCAGGATCGTTCACCTCGACCGAGATCAGCTTCACGTCCGCGATCTTGTCCGGCAGCAGTTCCAGCGCGCGCTTGTAGGCCGGATCGTGCCGCTTCATGTAGGCCACCTGCAGCACGCGCCCCGCCCGGTCGCGCGCCGCCTTGATCCGGTCGCAGCCGGACAGCGTCAAGGCCAGCGGCTTCTCGCACAGCACGTGCAGGCCGGCATCCAGCGCCTTGATCGCCACGTCGGGGTGCAGTGCGTCCGGCGCCGCGATCACGACCGCATCGAGGCCGCTGCCCAGCAGGCCGACGATGTCGGCATGTGTCTCCTTGAGCGCATAGCGCGCGCGGAGCGATTCGCGGACCGAGGCTGACGCGTCCGCCAGCGCGACGAACTCGAAGCGCTCGCGCTCCTCCCACAGGTAGAACGCATGCTCCGCCTGCCCCACCAGGCCGGCACCGACCAGACCGACGCGCAATCTCTTCACAGCCAAGCCCTCTCGATCGCCGCGCAGATCATGGATGAGCGAAGCACGAGAGTGTCAAGCACATCAATTGACAAAATGCCATCATCCGTGCGATGGGGACCGTGGGCCACGCTCCCCCACCGGAGCGCATCGTTCTGGAAGGGACGGCGTGATGACGAGACCAGCCTTGCGGCCGGCGCGGCCGTATTTTTCATCCGGACCCTGCGCCAAGCGCCCCGGATGGACCCCGCAAATCCTCTCCGAAGCCGTACTGGGACGATCGCACCGATCGGCTGCCGGCAAGGCCAAGCTCGCGGAGGTCATCCGGCTCAGTCGCGAGGTGCTGGGCGTCCCCGCCGACTACCGGCTTGGCATCGTGCCGGCGTCGGACACCGGCGCGGTCGAGATGGCCTTGTGGTCCCTCCTGGGCCCGCGGCGCGTCACGGTCCTGGCCTGGGAAAGCTTCAGCAGCGAATGGGCGGCCGATGTCTCGATCGAGCTGAAGCTGACGCCGCACGTCCTCAGGGCAAACTACGGGCAGTTGCCCGATCTCGGCGCCGTCGACTGGTCGCATGACGTGGTGTTCGCCTGGAACGGCACGACCTCCGGCGTCTGCGTCCCCGACGGCGACTGGATCGCGGCGGACCGGCAGGGACTTGCGATCTGCGATGCGACATCCGCCGTGTTCGCGATGGACCTGCCGTGGGCCAAACTCGATGTGGTGACATGGTCCTGGCAGAAGGTGCTGGGCGGCGAGGCGGCGCACGGGATGATCGCGCTCTCCCCGCGCGCGGCGGAGCGGCTCGCCACGCACAAGCCGACCTGGCCGATCCCGAAGATCTTCCGCATGGCCAAGGACGGCAAGCTGATCGAGGGCATCTTCAAGGGCGACACCATCAACACGCCCTCGCTGCTGTGCGTCGAGGATCAGATCGACGCGCTGAAATGGGCGCACAAGATCGGCGGACTGCCGTCGCTGATCGCACGCTCGCGCGGCAACCTCGCGGCTCTGGACGAATGGGTCGCCGCCTCGTCCTGGACACGGTTTCTGGCCGAGGCCCCCAAAACACGCTCCAGCACCAGCGTCTGCCTGAAGATCGTCGATCGCGACGTCGATCAGGCCAAGGTCGCCACCGGCATCGCCCGCCTTCTCGAGATGGAAGGCACCGCCTTCGACATCGGCTCATACCGCGACGCGCCGCCGGGCCTGCGCATCTGGTGCGGCGCGACGGTTGACCAGGCCGACATCGAGGCGCTGACGCTGTGGCTCGACTGGGCCTTTTCCGAGATCGCGAAGAAGGTATGACGGCGATGCCCAAGGTTCTGATTGCAGACGAGCTTTCTCCGGCTGCGGTGCAGGTGTTCGGCCACCGCGGCGTCGAGGCCGACGAGAAGGTCGGCCTCAAGCCCAGGGAGCTGCGCGACATCATCGGCGGATACGACGGCCTGGCGGTCCGCTCCGCCACCAAGGTCACGCCGGAGCTCATCGCGATCGCCAGGAAGCTGAAAGTGGTCGGGCGCGCCGGCATCGGCATCGACAACATCGACCTCAAGGCGGCGACCGCGGCCGGCATCTGCGTGATGAACACCCCTTTCGGCAATTCCATCACCACCGCCGAGCACGCCATCGCCATGATGATGGCCCTCGCCCGCCACATCCCGCAGGCCGACCGGACGACCCAGGCCGGCAAGTGGGAGAAGTCGAAATTCGTCGGGGTCGAGCTCTACGCCAAGACGCTCGGTCTGATCGGCTGCGGCAATATCGGCTCCATCGTCGCCGACCGGGCCCAGGGCCTGAAGATGAAGGTCATCGCCTACGATCCCTTCCTGTCGCCGGACCGGGCGCTGGACCTCGGCGTGGAAAAGGTGGAGCTGGACGAGCTCTACGGTCGCGCGGATTTCATCTCGCTGCACACGCCGCTGACCGACCAGACCCGCGCCATGATCAACAAGGTTTCCCTTGCCAAGTGCCGGCCGGGGGTGCGGATCATCAATTGCGCGCGTGGCGGCCTGATCGTGGAGGAGGATCTGCGCGCGGCGCTCGACAACGGCCGCGTCGGCGGCGCGGCATTGGACGTGTTCTCGGCAGAGCCGGCCAAGCAGAACGTGCTGTTCAACCACCCGAATGTGGTGACGACACCGCATCTCGGCGCCTCCTCCACCGAAGCACAGCTCAACGTGGCGCTGCAGGTGGCGGAGCAGATGTCCGACTTCCTGCTGCACGGCGCGGTCACCAACGCCCTCAACATGCCGTCGGTGACGGTCGAGGAGGCGCCGCGCCTGCGTCCCTACCTGAAGCTGGCCGAGCAGCTCGGCTCCTTCGCCGGGCAGGTGACCGAAGACCCGATCAAGCGCATCGTGGTCGAGTACGAGGGACATGTCGCGGCCCTCAACATCAAGCCGCTGACCGGCACCATCCTGCAGGGCGTGCTGCGCGCCTCGCTCGACAACGTCAACATGGTGAACGCCGCGCACATCGCCAAGGAGCGCGACATCGAGGTGAGCGAGGTGCGGCACGAGCGCGAGGGAGACTACCACACGCTGATCCGCCTGACGGTCGAGACGAGCCGCTTCAGCCGCGACATCGCCGGCACCCTGTTCGCGGAAAAGCGCCCGCGCCTGGTCCAGATCAAGGGCATCAACGTCGATGCGGAACTCGGCCCCCACATGCTCTATGTGACCAACGAGGACAAGCCGGGCCTGATCGGCAATCTCGGGACCCTGCTGGGCGACAACACGATCAACATCGCGACCTTCGCCCTGGGCCGCTCGGCCCCCGGCAAGGACGCCATCGCCCTGATCGAGATCGACGGCCCGATTCCCCTTGCGGTCCTGAAAATGGTGCGCAAGCTCCCCAATGTGCGCCAGGCCAAGGCGCTGGTATTCTGATCGGATGGCAAAGTCGATTCGGCTGAAATCCCTGCCGCCGCTGCCCAAGCGCGGCGAGGAGGAGAATGACCGCCTGGTGAAGGCGCATCAGGACAAGCTGGTGCGCATCCAGCAGGCGCTGCTGTTCACCGGCGAACGGGCGGTGGTGGTGTTCGAGGGCATGGATGCCGCCGGCAAGGGCGGCACCATCCGGCGCCTCGCCTGGGCCATGGACCCGCGCTCGCTCAAGGTCTGGCCGATCGGCGCGCCGAACGAGATCGAGCGCAAGCAGCATTATCTCCAGCGCTTCTGGACCCGCCTGCCGGAGAAAACGCAGATCGCCGTCTTCGACCGGTCCTGGTACGGCCGCGTGCTGGTGGAGCGCGTCGAGAAGTTCACGCCGAAGAAGGACTGGAAGCGGGCGTACCGCGAAATCAACGAGTTCGAACGCCAGATGGTGGATGACGGCATCCGCGTGGTGAAGATCTTCCTTCACATCAGCAAGGAGGAGCAGCGCCGGCAACTGATCCAGCGCCTGCGCGATCCGCTGAAGCGCTGGAAGCTGACCTACGACGACTTCCGGAACCGCAGCCGCTGGTCGGATTATGTCGAGGCGATCGAGGACATGTTCGACAAGACCGACACCAAGCATGCGCCCTGGCACATCGTTCCATCCGACGACAAGCCGGCGGCGCGGGCCGAGGCGCTTGGCCTGCTGGCCGGGCGGCTGAGCAAGGGGCTCGACCTATCGCTCCCGCCGCTGGACCACGAGATTGCTCGCGCCGCGCTCAAGATGCTCGGCAAAAATGCTGTGAAGTCAGCGGAGTAAAGCGGGGTGCTGCGATCCTGTCTCAGCTCGTGGCAAAGCTAGCCGAATTACCCGGGACGGGGGTCAGGCCGCTCATCCCGGAGCATGGCCGGGCATGAGCGCGCCGAGCCAGGTCGTCTTGGGCGAGCCGCAATGCGTGACCTTGCGCGACGCCATCGCGACCCGGTTCGAGATCGTCCCGCCGGCCGATGCGCCGGACCAGCCGCCGCGCCATTCGAGCTTCAAGGCCTACACGCGTGGCTGCCTCCATGACGCGGATGGCGCGCGGGTCGATCTGTCGGTCCGGATCGGCGGGGTGGGCGGCGACCAGGCGATGTCCATCGACCCGGACCTCCTGCCGCCGGGCCAGCGCGGCGGCACCTGGCTCTCAGGCCGGACGCTCTATCTCGGCACCTTCATGAACCACTACGGGCATTTCATCACCGAGAGCCTGTCCCGCTACTGGCGGCAGGAGGCGGCCGGCTTCGATCATTTCGTGGCCTATCCCTTCATGCACGATCACGGCGAGATCCGCGTCCGGCCGTTCCACCGCTATCTGGCGGGGCTGCTGGACGTGCCGCTCGATCGCATGGCGGTCCTGCGCAGCCAGACCGTGTTCGACGAGATCGTCGTGCCGGAGCAGCTCTGGACCTACAACACGCATGTGAACGCCAGCATGCGCGAGATCTACGGCCGCATCACCGCGCGCCATGCCGGCCGGCGCTCCAGCGGGCGGCTGTTCCTCTCGCGCACGAGATCGCCGCGGCTCGCCAACGCGCTCGCGGTCGAGGAGGCGTTCGCGGGCTTCGGCTTCCGCGTGCTCTATCCCGAGCGGATCCCGATCGCCGAGCAGCTCGCGCTCTATGCCAATTGCGAGATCCTGGCCGGCCTGTCGGGCAGCGCCATGCACAATTGCCTGTTCGCGCGCCCCGGCCTCATGACCATCGAGGTGGGCGACGCGCGCGCGCGCCGCAAGCCGGTGCGCATGCAACTGATCGCCAACGAGCTGGCGCAGGTCGATGCCCGCTTCATCCCGTTCGGCGAGGCCGAAGGCAGCCGCATCGATCCGTCCGGCGTCCGAAAGGGGCTACGCGACGCGCTGGGCGAGCTGCCGCGGCATGGACCGGTGATCCTGCTGCGCCTGAAGCGGGGATTTCGGCGTTTGGCAGCGCGGCCAAGGCCGAGCAGGCGACCGCGGCGCAAAGCTCAGGCCGACTTGCGCGGCGGGTCGTAGAACATGCGGTTGGCCGCCCAGCAGCGCACCATGGAGCGCTCGATCTTATGCTCCTTGTGGTACCAGATCTCGATCCACATCTGGGTGCCGGGCTTGGCATAGGCGGGCGGCACCCGCGCATAGGCGATGTTCTTCTTCAAGGTCGGCGACCAGCACGCGGAGGTGGTGAGGCCGAGTTCCTTCTTTCCCGGCTGATCGGCATAGAGGAAGGAGCCCGGCGCCGGCTTGCGCCCCTCGATCTCGATGCCGGTCAGCACATACCGGCTGAGCCCCTGCTCCTTCTCCCGCTTCAAGGCGCGCTTGCCGACGAAGTAGCCCGGCTTGTTGAGGTTGACCGTCCAGCCGATGCCGAGCTCGTAGGGCGACATGCGGTTGCTCGGACGCAAAGCGTGCAGCGCGCCGGAATAATCGACGTCGATCAGGATGAAGCCGGCCTCGATGCGCGCGAGCTCCAGCGCCTGCGCGCCGATGGGCGCGATCTTGTGGTCGCGGCCCACCTCGAACAGGCGGTCCCACAGCCAGAGGGCATCCGCCGGTTTGGTCCAGATCTCGTAGCCAAGGTCGCCGGTGAAGCCTGCTCGGTCGATGCGCAGCCAGTGGCCGTTCAGCTCCAGCTCCATGATGCCGAAGCGTGGCAGATGCTCGATGCCGTTGATGCCGAAGGCGCGCAGCAGATCGCGCGACTGGGGGCCCTGGACCGACAGGCCGCAGAGGTCGTTGGAGGCCTCCTCGATCTCGACCTCGAAGCCGTAGCCCACCTGCTCCAGCCAGTGGAGCTGGTCCTTGGCGGCGTTGAGCAGGAAATCGTTCTCGCCGAAGCGGAAGATCGTGCCCTCCTCCACCAGCATGCCGTCATCCTGGCACCACGAAGTGTAGAACGCCTGCATCGGCTTGATCTTGGAAAGATCGCGCGTGATCAGGTGGTTGACGTATTCGGCAGCCTGTCGTCCGCGGATGCGATACTTGATCAGTGGCGACACATCGTAGACCGAGGCGCCGTTGCGGATCGTCATGTATTCCGACTGCACGGATTCGAAGGCGGCCGGCGAATAGTGCCCGGTCCAGCGCATCCAGTGATTGCCGCTCATGAGCGCTTCGATGCGCTCGTGGAACGGCGTCTTGCGCAGGAACGGTTTCAGATGCTCGACGTACGCGGTCATGCCGCCCCCACGACACGCTTCTGGGCCCGCGCGTCTTTCAGGATCTCGCGCGCGGCATTGTAGCCCGCCGCGCCGGAGACGTTGCCGCCGGGATGTGCGCCGGCGCCGCACAGATAAACCCCCGGCACCGGCATGCGGTAGTCCTGCGCCTGGCCTGCCGGCCGCAGGAAGAGCACCTGGTCCAAAGTAATCTCGCCGTGATGCCACTGGCCGCCGGTCATGCCGAACTGCGCCTCGATGTCGTGGGGCGTCAGTACCTCCATCGCCGTGACGCGCTGCTGCAAGCCTGGCGCCACCTCCTCCAGCGTGGAGAGGGTGCGCTCCCCGATCTGGCGGCGGGCCGCGTCGACCGATGTGTCGTGCAGCTTGTGGGGGCAGTATTGCGCGACGATCGAGGCGACATGCTTGCCCGCCGGCGCGAGCGACGGATCGCCGAGGCTCGGAATGGTGACTTCCAGCGCCGGCCGGTCGGAGACGCGGCCATACTTGGCGCAATCATAGGCGCGCTCGATGTCGTCGGGCTTCGGCGCGACCACAATGCGTCCGCGCGCGTTCGCCAGCGAATCCGGTAGACCGTCCAGCGCCAGATGGATCTTGGCGGCGCAGCCGTTCATGCGCATGTGCCGGATGCGCGACACGAACATGGTGTCGAGGTTGCGCGGGCCAATCAGCTGCAGCGCCGTGCGCTGCGGGTCGGCGTTCGAGACGACGCGCGGCGCCCGCACCTCCTCGCCGGTCGACAGCACCACGCCGGCAGCCGCATCGGCCTCGATCAGGATGTGGTCGACGGCGGCCTCGGTGCGGATGGTGGCGCCCGCAGCCTGCGCCGCCTTGGCCAGCGCCTGTGTCACAGTGCCCATCCCGCCCTTGGGCAGCAGGAACCCGCCCAAACCATTGGACGACGGGCCGTTCGCGCCCATGCTGGACAGGCGGTAGAGCAGGTTGAAGACGGTGCTGGGCGAGCGCGGGCCGAGCGCCAGGCCCAGCACCCCCTCGAAGCACAGCAGCCCCCGCACCGCCTCGCTCTCGAAATAGTCGTTGGCGAGGTCGTTGACGTTCATGGTGAGGATGCGTGTCAGCTCCAGCAGGTCCTTCCTGCCAAGCCGCCGCAGGCCCCAGGCGAACCTGCCGAGATTGAGCTTGCCCTGCCAGTCCATCTTCATGACGTCCGGGCGCGGCGGCGTTTGCAGCGCATAGGCCGCCAGCGCATCCGCCATGCGCGTGAGGCGCGCCATCACCGCCGGATAGGCGTCCGCATCGCTGCGGCTGATTGTGGCGATGGAGGCGGGATCGAGGTTGAAGCCGCGGCCGCCCGGTAGCAGCGAGCGCGTGGCGATGCGCTGCGCCTTCAGATCGAGGCCATGGCGCGCCAGATCGAGATCGCGCGCGATCGTGGGGTGCAATCCGTGCAGCAGGTGCGCGACGCCGGAGACCTTGTAGCCCGGCGCGAATTCGCGCGTGACGGCGGCACCGCCTACCTGCGGCGCGGCCTCCAGCACCGTGACCTTGAGCCCGGCCTTCGCCAGGTAAGCGGCAGTGACAAGGCCGTTGTGTCCGGCGCCGATGACGATGCCGTCTGCTTGATTCATGGGGGCGGTCATTGCACCACCCCGCGACTAAAGTCCTTCAGGATCTCGTGTGACGCGTTGGCACCGGGCGCGCCCATCACACCCCCGCCGGGATGGGTGCCGGAGCCGCACATGTAGAAATTGTCGAACGGGCCGCGATACTGCCCCATGCCGGGGAACGGCCGGTTGAACAGCAGCTGGTCCAGCGTCAGCTCGCCATGGAAGATGTTGCCTTCGGTCATGCCGACTTCGTTCTCGATGTCCCATGGCGTGCGGCACTGCACGTGCAGCACCAGCTTCCTGAAGCCGGGTGCGTGCAATTCGATGGTGTCGAGCACGTCCTTCTCGTACTGCGCTTTCATCTCCGGCGTCCACGGGCCTTCGGCGAGCTGGTACGGAACGTACTGCACGAACACCGACATGAAGTGCTTGCCCGGCGGGGACATGGTCGGATCGACCGTGGTCGGGATGACGCAATCGAGGAACGGCCGCTTGGACCAGCCGCCGTATTTGTAGTCGTCGAACGCCCGCTCGATGTAGTCGAAATCGCCGCCGATATCGATCGTGCCGTAGGCGGCTTCCTTGCCGAGGCCGGCGAACTCCGGCAGACCGTCGAGCGCGATGTTCAGCTTCCCCGACGAGCCGCGGATCTTGTAGTTGCTGGCGTAGCGATGGATATCGGGATCGATCGCGTCGAGATCGCCCTTGTCGATCAGCTTCAGGTACGTGCGCTTGGGGTCAGCGTTGCTGACGATCGACTTGGCGTAGATCTCCTCGCCCGATTTGAGCGCGACGCCGACCGCCTTGCCGCCCCTGACGATGACCTTCTCGACCTCGGCATTGGTGCGGATCTCGACGCCGGCCTCGGTCGCGGCCGCGGCGATCGCCTTGCTGACCGAGCCCATGCCGCCGCGCGCGAAGCCCCAGGCGCCGATCTGGCCATCCACCTCGCCCATGTAATGGTGCAGCAGGACGTAGGCCGTTCCCGGCGAATAAGGGCCAAGCGCGGTCCCGATGATCGACGAAGCCGCGGCCAAACCCTTCCAGCGCGGGGTCTCGAAATACTGGTCGAGGAAATCGGCGACCGACATCGACCAGAAGCGGATCATGTCGTACATGTGCCGCTCGCCGAGCCGCCCGAACTCGCGTCCGATGCGCAGCAGGCCATCCAGATCCTCGCGATGGCCCCAGGGATTGATCCGGTTCTGCGCAAACGGATTGAGCTGCGTCGGGTCCGGCGGCGTCATCAGCAGCGTGCGCTTGATGAAGCGGCAGTGGCGGCTGATCTCCATCGCGTATTCGTCGTAGGCCTCGGCGTCGCGGATCGAATGGCGGCGCAGCGATTCGCGCGTGCGGTCGTGATCGTTGTAGTAGATGATCCCCTCGCCCTCGGGATTGGGGGCGGAGTTGATGTCGTAAGGGATGACCTGGAGCCCGTGCTTCGGCAGGTCGAGAAAGCGGAAGATCTCCGGCCGCAGCAGCGAGCAGACATAGGAGCAGGTCGAATAGATGAAGCCCGGATATTTCTCTTCCGACATGGCGGCGCCGCCGACCTTCTCGCGCCGCTCCAGCACCAGCACCTTCAGCTTGTTCTTGCCGTCCTTCTCGCCGCCCTTGGCGAGATAGGCTGCGCAGGTAAGGCCATTGTGGCCGCCGCCGATGATGATCGCGTCATAGCTCTGCTGCATCGCCCGGCCCGTACCCAGAACGCAAAGGAATCCCCTGCGGTCGTGCCTCTCCGGCGACCGCGCGCTGCATCCTGCCCAAGCGCTCGCGTCACGTCAACAAATAATGTATATTCATTCATCGAATGAGCATTAAATATTTGATATTACTAGCATCCCAATATGATTTCAGAAAGGATTGCGAGCGGCGTCGCGGCGTCGTCAAATGCGCCTCCGCGAGTCCGATGCATACTGTCGATAGCCAGGGAAGACATGACGAGAACCGAAGCAAGAAAGCGCGCGGCGCAGCTCTACAAGAAGGCGCTGGTCTGGGACGATCACTCCGGTTTCGATCCGCACGGCGGCGCCGACCTTGGCAATCTCAAAATCTGGCGCAAGGCGGGCGTACACTACCTGTCGGTCAATGTCGGCTACGACGTGGTCGACTGGCAGGCGACGATCAAGACCATCGCGCGCTTCCGCGCCTGGCTGCAGACCCATCCAAAGAAATACACG
>DASSBF010000003.1:0-16497 GCA_035699005.1 Dongiaceae bacterium | reverse complement strand
ATCCTGGTGTTCGCGACGCTTGGCGTCTATTCGCTGAACCAGTCGGTGTTCGACCTCGTCCTGCTGTTCATCGTCGGCGCGGTCGGCTACCTGATGCGACGGTTCGACTTCCCGGTCGCGCCCTGCATCATCGGCATGATCCTGGGCCCGCTGGCGGAGGAGAATTTCCGCCGCGCCCTCACCATAACCCAGGGCGACTGGTCGGTCTTCGCGACCAGCCCGATCTCCGCCACGCTGCTGGCGATCGCGGCGCTCATCATCGTCGCGCCGTGGCTGCTGCGGCTGCGTCAGCGGCGGCGCGCCTCCTCATAGGCCACGTCGATCGGCAGGCCGCCGGCGTGGCGCGCCAGGATCTGCATGTTGCGGTTGTTGGAGCGGAAAAACAAATCCCAGATGTCGCCCGCCACCGGGACCGCGCCGATTGCCGTGTCGAATGCGACGTTGAGGATCATCCGCAGGAGCGCCGGACGCGGAATGCCGAGCCGGTACGCCTCGTAGATCAGGTAGGCGCCGATCAGTCCGGAGAGCGCATCGCCGATCCCGGGTATCAGCCCGAGTATCGCATCCGCCCCGAAGCGAAAGCCAAGCATCGGCACGCGGAACTCCGAGTCCATCAGCCGCGCGATCCGCCGCAGCCGCCGGTGCGCCTGGTCCCGGCGCTTCAGCGCGGCGATGCGTTCGTCGGCGGCATTGGTCCCTGGCGGCATGACGATCGCCTAGCACGCTCCAACATGCTTGACCATGTGTCGGCTTACCTTTTATCGGGACCGGGCCTATCATTGCGCGCCAATCCACGCCGGAAGCAGATCATCATGAACTCAGTTCCATCCGCGGCGCAGGAGCTCCGCGTCGGAGTCCTCGGCCTCGGGCGCATGGGAAGCGCCATGGCGGCAAGGCTGGCCCGCAGCGGTCACGCGGTTTCCGGCTGGACACGCAGCGGTCTCGCACCCGGCAAAGCGCGGGACCTGGGCCTTGCGGCCGGTCCGGACATCGCCGCGGTCGCGCATGAATCGGACATCATCCTGCTGTCGCTCAGCGACGATGCCGCGGTGGCGAGCGTGATAGAGGAACTGTGCCGCGGCGACCTCACCGCAAAGGTGATTGTCGACACCAGCACCGTGGGCCCGGATACGCTGCGGCGGCAAGCGGACGCGATCCGGCAAGCCGGTGGCGGCGCCCTGGATGCCCCGATCTCCGGCGGCCCCGATCTGGTGGCGGAGGGCAAGGCGGGCCTCTATATCGGCGGGGATGCGGTCGACGTCGCGCGGTTCATGCCGGTCGCGCAGACATTATCGAACCGCATCCATCATGTCGGGAAGCTGGGCATGGGCGCGGCCGCCAAGATCGTCAACAACATGATGCTGATGGGTTACTGGGAGACGCTGAGGGAAGCCCTGCTGGTCGGCAAGAGCGCCGGTCTGGGCCTCGAAAAAATGCTTGAGATCCTGAAAGACAGCCCGGCGGCCAGCGGCGCGTTCCTGCACCGCCTGCCGGTCCTGCTCGGCCAGAGCAGCGCGGTCGGCTTCAGTGTCGCCGGCGTCCTGAAGGATGGCGCCATGTTCGACCGCACCGCCGCGCAATATGGCATTGCCACGCCGGCCATCGCTGCCGCCGTCGCCAGCTATCGCGCGCATGCGGCGAGGGGGCACGGCGAAGAGGACCTGGCGACCATGCCGCGGGCCGCCTACCAGGGCGCATAGGCGTTTTCCCGTACGATGCGCGCATACGCGCGCTCATCGCCCCGTAGTCTTCAGGATGCTTTGCGCGAGCCCTTTGCAGCTCAACTCGATCCAGACCCACGATCCCGCTCGCGCCTCAAGACCATCAAGGTGCCGACGATGGTCTTGGCGGGGGCCGCCGACATCCTCATCCCCATGAACCTGTCGCGCGAGCTGCACACCCTCATCCCCGAGGCCGAATGGGCGACCTCTATCGGCGGCCACGCGTTCCTGTGGGAGCACCCCGGCCCCTTCAACCAGGCAGTCCTCGGCTTCATCGGAAAGCACCGGCGGTCGGCCAAGTAGCTGTCCTGCAACGAGAATACGTACCGGATTGTGCGGTTACGGACCTTTCCGAGCCGCCTGAATTCGATTGACGATGCCCTGGGCACCATGTCATATGCCGCGCGCAATCGAGTTTTGGCCTGCCTTGGCTATCCGCGCCGAACGGTTCTCCGGATGGTGCCTGACCCAGCTACCCAAAAATCAGGTTGTTGCAAGGCCGTGCGGCAGTCGCACGGCGCGAGACGGCATGCATCGCATGGCATGCCTTGAGAGCCCAGGAGAGACGAGAATGGCTACTGGTACCGTGAAGTGGTTCAACGCGCAGAAGGGCTTCGGCTTCATCCAGCCGAGCGACGGGTCGCGCGATGTGTTCGTGCATGTGACCGCGGTTGAGCGCGCCGGCCTGCCCGGCCTCACGGAAGGTCAGAAGGTAAGCTTCGACGTGGTGTCCGAGCGCGGCAAGCAGGCCGCCGGAAACCTGAAGCTGGCGTAAACGACGCCCGGATCTTCGGATCGGAAAAGCCCCGGCGGAAACGCCGGGGCTTTTTGCTTTGTGAATCAGGGAGCCGCGCAAACATGTCCTTTTCCTTCCGTCACCCCGGCCAAGCGCAGCGCAAGCCGGGGTCTAAGCCACGGCCGCTCGCGCGGCGGATGAGTGGATCCCGGATCAGCCGCAGCGCGGCTGTCCGGGATGACGGGTAAGAAAGACCATATGATCGTGCCGAGCGGCCATGGTCGCTGATCACGAGTCAGCCTGACTCCATCTCATCCAGCCGAGAGCTCATGCAATCCAGAATGCGATGCAGCGTTGCGATATCTGCCTTCGAAAGCCCCTTCGTCACCTCCGCCTCGATCGCCCGTGCGCGGGGGATGATGGCTTGGTAGATCTTCCGCCCGAACTTGCTCAGCGTGAGCTGGATCAGGCGCTGGTCGGTCGCGTGCGCGTCGCGCTGGATCAGGCCACGCTTGAGGAGGCTGGCGACGGCGCGGCTGACCTTGGCCTTGTCCATCGCGGTGCGCTCGCAGATCGCGTTCGAGGACAGGGGCGCGAAGGCGCCGAGCACCGCGATCGCCCGCCATTCGGGAATCGAAATGCCGAATTCCCGTTCATAGTGTCGGGCGAAGGCCCGGCTGATCCGGTTGGTCGCGACCGAGAGCCGGTAGGGCAGGAACTCTTCGAGGCGGAACCCGGCAGACCGTTTCAAGTGAAACAATTCCTTGACATTCGTTTCATTTGAAACGATCATAGAGGATCGGACTTCGCCCGGCAAGCCGGAGGAGGAACTTTCGTGAAGGACTACATCTCGTTCCCGCGGGTCGAAGGCAACGCCTCGCGCCAGGCGCATGCCTCGCTGCCCGCCGGGACCTATGAGCGCGAGCTGGGCAAGGAGGGCTTCTTCGGCCCGGCGACCCACATGTACCATCGCAACCCGCCGACCGGCTGGGTCGACTGGGAGGGGCCGCTGCGTCCGCGCGCCTTCGATCTCAACAAGATCGCGGGCGAGCAGGCTTCGCCGTGGGACGCGGCGCCCGTGCTCTCCAACGCCAACGTGAAGCTGCGATTCTGGCGCGTGCCGCAGCGCATGGAGGCGCTGGCGCGGAACGGCGACGGCGACGAGCTGCTGTTTGTGCACGACGGCAAGGGCGATCTCTTCTGCGACTACGGCCACCTCGCGATCAAGGCCGGCGATTACGTCATGCTGCCGCGCGGCACCATGTGGCGGGTGGAAAGCGGAGACCCCATCACCGCGCTGCTGATCGAGGCGACCAACGGCTCGTACAAGCTCCCTGAGAAAGGCCTGGTCGGCCCGCACGCCATCTTCGATCCCGCCATGCTGGATACGCCGAAGATCGACGATCAATTCCTCGCGCAGCAGGGGCCGGGCACCTGGCGGGTCAGGATCAAGCGCGGCGGCGCGATCTCCACCGTCACCTATCCATACAACCCGCTGGACGCCGTCGGCTGGAAGGGCGATCTGGCGCCGGTCCGCATCAACGTCGCGGACATCCGGCCGCTGATGAGCCACCGCTATCATCTGCCGCCATCGGCGCACACCACCTTCGTCGGTAACCGATTCGTGGTCTGCACCTTCTGCCCGCGGCCGTTCGAATCGGGCGAGGATGCGCTGAAGGTGCCGTTCTTCCACAACAACGACGACTACGACGAGGTGATCTTCTATCACGCCGGCGATTTCTTCAGCCGCGACAACATCAAGCCGGGCATGGTGACGTTCCATCCCTGCGGCTTCACCCACGGACCGCACCCGAAGGCGCTGAAGAACGCCTTCAAGCCGGCCAAGCAGGCGACCGACGAGTATGCGGTCATGATCGATGCGCGCGACGCGCTGCAGGTGGGCGATGCCGCCGCCGCGGTCGAATGGTCCGGCTATGTCGACAGCTGGAAGGCCCCGGGAGCATGAAGCTCGCCAGCCTGAAGACGCAGGGCCGCGACGGGCGGCTGCATCTGGTCAGCCGCGACCTCACCCGCTGCGTCGCGGCGCGCGCCGCCGGCACCTTGCAGCAGGCGCTCGACACCTGGGCGGAGACCGCGCCGCTGCTGCGCGACGAGGCACGGGCGCTCGAAGCCGGAGAATGGCTCGGCGTCGAGGCGTTCGCGCCGGAGGATTGCTTCGCGCCGCTGCCGCGGGCGTACCAGTGGGCGGACGGCTCGGCCTACGTGAACCATGTCGAGCTGGTCAGGAAGGCGCGCGGCGCGGAGATGCCGCCCAGCTTCTGGACCGATCCCCTGATGTACCAGGGCGGATCGGACTCCTTTCTTGGGCCGCGCGATCCGATCCTGATGGCGGACGAAGCCTGGGGCATCGATTTCGAGGCGGAAGTGGCTGTCGTCACCGATGACGTGCCCATGGGCATCGGCGCCGATGCCGCGCGCAGCCACATCAAGCTGCTGATGCTGGTCAACGACGTGTCGCTGCGGAACCTCATCCCCGGCGAGCTCGCCAAGGGCTTCGGCTTTTTCCAGTCCAAGCCGAGCAGCGCGTTCTCGCCCGTGGCATTGACGCCAGACGAGCTCGGCAGCGCGTGGGGCGACGGCAAGGTGCACCTGCCGCTGGTGACCCACTTCAACGGCCAACCGTTCGGCAAACCGGATGCCGGCATCGACATGACCTTCGATTTCGGCCAGCTCATCGCCCACGCCGCGCGCACGCGGCCGCTCGCGGCCGGCACGATCATCGGTTCCGGCACCATCTCCAACAAGGGCGCGGACGGCGGGCCGGGCAAGCCGGTGGCGGAAGGCGGCGCCGGCTATTCCTGCATCGCCGAGCAGCGCACGATCGAGACGCTGCTGAGCGGCAGCGCCAGGACACCCTTCATGAAGTTCGGCGACCGCGTCCGCATCGAGATGCTGGACGCGGACGGCAACAGCCTGTTCGGCGCGATCGAGCAGGACGTCGTGCGGTGCTTAGGGCCATAGATTTCGTTCGGTCGCCCGTCTCTTCCCCCCTTGTGGGCGAAGGATGCGGAGCCTTAGCGAACGAAGTGAGCTTAGGTGGAGCTGGATGGGGGGTGCCGCCGCACCAACCTCTGACGTGGAGCGCCGGTCGCGTTCGCCACGTCAGAGCTCATAGACATCATCGCTTCTCACCTTCGATCATGCGGCGGCACCCCCCATCCCAACCTTCCCCCACAATGGGGGGAAGGGGCTCATCGAGTGCTCCAGTTCGCTCTCAGTGCCCCTCGCTCTTCTCCGGCAGGGCGACCCCGCTCTGCTCGAGCTGCTTGCCCAGATGCGCCTTCAGCCGCTCGAGCCCCGCCTCGTCGTGCGCTTCGGCGCGGGCGACCAGCACGGCCTGGGTGTTCGAGGCGCGCAGCAGCCACCAGCCGTCTTTGGTCTTCACCCGCACGCCGTCGATGTCGTCGAACTCGGCGCCTTCCTGCTTCAGGCGATCGCGCACCTCCGCCACCACCGCGAACTTGCGGTCGTCGGGGCAGGCGAAGCGCAGCTCCGGCGTGTTGACCGGGCTCGGCAGCTGGTCGCGCAGGGCAGCGAGGTCGCCGCCGTTGCGCGCAACGGCTTTCAGCAGCCGCACCGCGGCATAGAGCGCGTCGTCGAAGCCGTAGTAGCGGTCCGCGAAGAACACGTGCCCGCTCATCTCGCCGGCCAGCGGCGATCCGGTCTCCGCCATCTTGACTTTGATCAGGGAATGGCCGGTCTTCCACATCAGCGGCTTGCCGCCGAGCCGCGCCACCTCGTCGAACAGCACCTGGCTTGCCTTCACGTCGGCGATGATGGTGCTGCCGGGCCTGTCCTTCAGCACGTCGCGCGCCAGCACCGACAGCAGCTGGTCGCCCCACACGATGCGGCCCTTGGAATCGATGGCGCCGATCCGGTCGCCGTCGCCGTCGAACGCGATGCCGAGGTCGAGCTTCTGCTTCGCGACCGTCTGCTGCAGCTGCACCAGGTTCTTCGGATCGCTCGGATCGGGGTGGTGCGCGGGGAACGTGCCGTCGATCTTCTCGTTGAGAATCACATGATGCCCGCCGATGCGCCTGACGAGCTGCGCCATCGCCTCGCCCGCCGCGCCGTTGCCGGCATCCCAGCCGACTTGCAGGCCCCCGATATCGACATCCTCCAGCTCGCTCGCGAGCCGAGCCACGTAGTCGACAAGGACCGAGACCGCCTCGCGGCCGCCCTTCCCGCTCGCCACGTCGCCTGCCGCCGCCATCCGCCCGAGATCCTGGATCATCTCACCGAAGAACGGCTTGCGCCCGATCATCAGCTTGAAGCCGTTGTGGGTCGGCGGGTTGTGCGAGCCGGTCACCATGATGCCGCCGTCGGTTTCCAGCTTGTGGACGGAGAAGTACAGCATCGGCGTGGGGCCGACCCCGATCGCCTTGACCTTCGCGCCCGCGGACATCAGGCCCGCGATCAAGGCGGATTCCAGCGACGGCGAGGTCAAGCGGCCGTCGCGCCCGACAGCGATCACCGGCGCGCGGCCCAGGTGGCGCGCCAGCACGGTCGCAAACGCGCGGCCGATCCATTCGGCATCCGCTTCGAACACGGTCTCGCCGACAATGCCGCGGATGTCGTATTCGCGCAGGATGCTGGGATGGAAGCGATGGCCGGGCATGGCGTTCGAGAGCTTTCCTTGCGATGCGAGGGATGACATGGCTCAGCCTACCGGAAATGGATGGAAAGAAGACGGGAAACTGCCCCTTGGAAGCAACAGGCACGATAACACCGCAGCGGCCCGATGGTTGCGGCCTTGCCGCAGGGCGATCCGTTCTCTAGCTGCCGCAGAGGCTGTCCGCGGCCAGCGAAAGCGATGGCCGAGCCGTGCTCCGCTGGAGCGGCATGGCGTGCCGGCTGGGATCTCCGTCCATCATGGCTTCGGCCTCCTCCAGCCCGACCACCATTTCTGGCGCCTGCAAGGCGATGTCCATCTCGCGCAGCCGCGCCAGGGTTTCCTCGTCGGTCGTCCCCAGGACGATGGCCGGGGGCCTGATGTAGTCCTCGATGGCGGTACCGCGGCGCAGGAACGCCGGATAGACGCCGATGCCGAACCCGCTCCCCGCGCGCTGGCCCGAAGCGCGCTCCAGCGCGGGAATGATCAATCCCCGCGCCAGGCCGGGTTTCAGGGTACCGCGCAGCGCGATCGCATGGAACTTTCGCTTGTCCCGCAGGGCCGCGCCGATCTCCCCGCACAGGGCTTCGATCGCGGCAAGGTCGGTCAATCCGCCATGCCGGCCGGATCCTTCGATGCAGATGCTGGTGAGGATGGAACCGGCAATCGCAGCACCGACGTCATGGGTCGCCGTCAGTCGGCCGGATTCGACCGCTTCCTTGATCAACTGGTCCAGCCCCGGCTCGTCGACCGGCGCCAGCCCGCGGCCAAGGCGATCGACCTTGCCCCGCTCGCGGTCGAACGCGAGCACTTCATGGCCCTGCGCCGCCAGGCATCCGGCCGCCACCGCGCCGACATAGCCGAGACCGAAAATGCTGAGTCGCATGTCCGCTCCTGATCCAGCTGCCCGCGGAGGCCGACGCTCCGGCCTCGCGGAGAGGTCGGAGCCTAGTCCAAGGGGCGAGTCCTGCAAACCTCGAAATGACGCAGTGCAGCAGGAGTGCTAAATGTCCCCGAAATATCACTTTTGTGGCACCGGCCGCGACCGGTCTTTCGCGGCCGCAAACCGAGCCGGGATGGCGGCTCAGGGAGTCAGGATACCGGCCGCGACCGCCTTCCGGCGGGTCAATGCATAGATGGCATCCACCATCGGAGTCGGCACATCGACCATGTCGCCCAGCTCGGCAACCGCCCCGACGATGGCATCGAGTTCGATCGGCCGACCGCGCTCGAAATCCTGCAGCATGGAGGTCTTGTGCTCCCCGACCGCGCCGGCGCCGTCGATCCTGCGCTCGACATCGATCGGCATGGTGATGCCAAGCTTTGCCGCCACCCGCTCCGCCTCGTCCATGATGGCCCTGGCGACCGCGCGGGTCGCCGGATCGTCGCAGATCGCCTTCAAGGTGGCGCCGGTCAGGGCGCTGATGGGATTGAAGGCGACATTGCCCCACAGCTTGACCCAGATCTCGGTGCGGATGTCGGTCTTGACCGGCGCCTTGAACCCTGCCGCCGTCATGGCGCGGCTCAGCGCCGTCACGCGCTCCGATTCGCTGCCGTCGGGCTCGCCCAGGGACAGGCGGTCGTTCTCGATATGGCGGATTTCGCCCGGCGCCGCGATCTCGGCAGCGGGATAGACCACGCAGCCGACCGTGCGCTCCGGCCCGATCAGGTCCCACTGCTTGCCGTCGGGATCGACGCTCCGAAGCCGCCGATCGCGCAACGTTCCCTCCAGCCCATGGAAGTACCACCAGGGCACGCCGTTGGCGGCCATCACGACCGCAGTCTTTGGCCCGAGCAGCGGACCCATGAGATCGGCGATGCCGGCAACCGCATGCGCCTTCAGCGCCACGATCACGCAGTCCTGCGGACCGGCCTCGGCCGGATCGCCGGTGGCGCGCGGCGTGACGGTGAACGTGCCGCTCGCGCCTGATACCTTCAGGCCGTTGGCGCGCATCGCGGCCAGATGCTCGCCCCGCGCGATCAGCGTCACCTCCTCGCCGACGCGCGCCAGATGCCCGCCCAGCAGCCCCCCGATCGCGCCGGCGCCATAGATGCAGATTTTCATGGCGCGGACTCTCGATCCTCCACAGCCGTCACCCCGGGCAGCCGCGAGGCGGCGTGATGCGGGGTCCATACATGGGCTTGGCGCCAAGCGGCGCATTGGATCCCGGCTCAAGGCCTGGCTCGAGGCCGGGATGACGGCTGAGTAGGCCGGGCAATGCTAGTCACCCCGTCAGCCCCAGCCGCTGCGCGAGACCGATGCGCTGCGGTTTGCCGATGGCGCCGGTCGGGATCTCCGGCAGGAACACGATCTTGCGCGGCACCTTGAAATCGGCGAGGCGCGCGGCGGCGAAACGGCGCAGCTCCTGCTCCGTCGCAGCCTTGCCGTCCTGCAGCACGATCGCAGCCGCAACCTCTTCTCCCAGCTTGTCGTGCGGCATGGCAAAGGTGGCGACCTGCGCCACGGCGGGATGGTCCATCAGCACCTCATCCACCTCGCGCGGCGCGATCTTTTCGCCGCCGCGATTGATGATCTCCTTGAGCCGCCCGATGAGCCTGAGATAACCGTCGCCATTCAGGATGCCCTGATCGCCGGTGCGGAACCAGCCGTCGGTGAAGGCGTCGGCATTGGCCTTCGGGTTGTTGGCGTAGCCGGCGGTCACGTTGTCGCCGCGGATCACCACTTCGCCGACCTCGCCGCGATCGAGCAGCCGGCCGTCCGGCCCCATGATGCCGATCTCCGGCCCCGCGGCGAGGCCGACCGTCCCCGCCTTGCGCAACCCCGGCGGCAGCGGGTTGCTCGCCATCTGGTGCGACGCCTCGGTCATGCCGTAGGCCTCGATCACCGGGCAGCCGAACGTCGCCTCGAGCCGCTTCATCACTTGCGGCGGCAGCGATGCGGAGGAAGACCGGATGAATCGCAGACGCCGCCGCGCCAGCACATCCGCATTACGTTCGGCACGGGCGAGAACCGCGTGGTGAATGGTGGGAGCCGCGGTGTACCACGTCGCCTCGACCTCATCCAGCCATGCGAAGAACTTGAGGGCGTTGAAACCCGGCGGGCAATGAACACTGGCGCCGGCGGACAGCGAGGACAAAAGCGCGCCCACCAGCCCGTGGATGTGGAACAGCGGCATGATGACAATGCCCCGGTCCTCGGCGGTGAGCGCCAGGGTCATCGCGATGTTGCGCGCGGACGCCGCAAGATTGCGATGACGCAGCGGCACGATCTTGGGCCGCGAGGTGGTGCCCGAGGTGTGCAGCACCAGGGCGACATCGTCGGAGCCAGGATGCGCCGCGCCGGCATCCGCAAACGGCACCGACAGCACAAATCCGCCGGCCGGACCTTTCTCGTGCGGCATCAGGTCGATGACGGGAATCCCGCGCCGCGCGGCCACGGCGCGCCCTGGGGAATCAGGCCCGCCCTGGATGATCAGCGCCTTGGCGTCGAGGTCGCCGAGATGGAAGTCGAACTCCTCGTCGCGATAGGCGGGATTGAGCGGCGCGGCCGCGGCCCAGCTCGCGACGGCGATGAAGGCCGCCGCCGCCTCGGGGCCGTTCGGCATCGCCATCGCCACCGCATGATCCTGCTGGATGCCAAGCGCACGCAGGGCGCCGCCGGTCCGCTCCACCAGGCGCAACAGCTCGGCCCGCGACATCGTCTTGCGTTCCGGCGCGCCAATGGCAGGTGCGGCGGGGTCGCCTGCGCGCAGCATGCCGACGATGGTGTTGGCGCCCCCCGCGCTCATGATTCGGTCTGTCCTATTCGATCCTGTCCAGGCGGCAGCCAACCCGTCCCCCGCCCGCCGGCGCGGCGCAGCTTGCCTCAATCGCGCGGGCGCGCCTAGAGCGGACCGGCGCAAGATCGACCTGGCCGAAGCTCTCCCTCCAGTTGCCCGATTCTGCGCACTGGATGGTCTCGATCATCATCTTGCGTTCGCCGTCCGATCGCATGACGTAGAGCGCGCCATCTTCCGCCGCCTGCGTCATCGTCAGCTTGGTGGCCGCGCCGGGCGCCAGCTCGCCCAGGTCGCGGTCGACCCAGTGGCCGAACATCACATGGCAGCGCAGCGGCCGGGTTCCCGCGTTGGCCAGCGACACGGTGACGGTTTGATCCTGGTCCCCATCTTGCGCGTGCGCGCAGGACGTCAAGAGCAGCGCGAGCAGCATTATCCGCGGCGATCGAAGTCTCATGCGCGCGTCCATGCCTCGCGGACCGGATGGCAGGGCGCGAGCGGCGCGCGGCCGCGCAGCAGGTCGCTGAGGCGCTCGGCGATCGCCACGATCGCGGCATTGACCGGGCCGGTGGTGATCGAAGGCACGATCGAGCCGTCGCAGACATAGAGGCCATCGAGATCGTGGAGCTTCAGATCCGGTCCGACGACGGCTTCGGCATCGCACCCCATGCGGCATGTGCCGACCGGGTGATGGTGCGTGAAGGCGGCGCGCTCCAGGAAAGCGCGCCTGTCCGCAACGGAACGGATTTCCGGACCGGGCAGGTATTCCTCCATCCGCCAGTCCGCCAAGGCGCGCGCACCGCCGACCGCGCGCGCGTGCTCCAGCGCATCGAGGTAGGCCGAGCGGTCATGTTCTTCCGCGAGATAGTTCGGGTCGATCAGCGGCGCCGCGCCGGGATCGGCGCCGGCCAGCCGCACGCTGCCCCGGCTGCGCGGATGGGTGAAGCCGAACATGATGGTATAGGCCTCGCCCATGGGCGGCGGCGCGAACGCCTCGGTCGTGACCGGCACGGTGACGCAGGCCAGCACCAGCTCCGGCGCGCCGAGGGCGCCCTCGCCCGCGATATACATCAGCGATTCGGAGTGCTGGTATTTCGAGGCCGGCACCGGCCGGCGGCTGCGATAGACGTTGCCGCCGCTGAGCAGGTGGTCATGCAGGTTGCGCCCGACCCCCGGCAGGTCGTGTCGCACTGCAATGCCGAGCGCGCGCAGCTCGTCCGCCGGGCCGATGCCGGAACGCAGCAGCAGCAGGGGCGAGCCGATCGTCCCCGCGGCAAGGACGACGCGCTCCGCCATCAGCGTGCGCGCGCCCGAACCGTCGGACATGCGAACGCCCCGGCAGCGCGTGCCGTCCATGACCAGGGACAGCGCGTGCGCCTGCGCGATCAGGCGCAGGTTGGGCCGCGACAGGCACGGCGCGAGATAGGCATCCGCGACGGTCTGGCGCTTGCCCTCCTTGATGGTGAGGGTGTTGAGGCACGGGCCCGTCATCTGCGCGCCATTGTGGTCGTCGGTCGGCGCGATGCCGATCTCCGCACCCGCCGCCATATAGGCCAGGGTGATCGGATGCGGCTCGCTTGGCCGGATGAGGTGCAGCGGCCCGTCCGCGCCGTGATACGCGGAAGCACCCAGCGCGTAATGCTCCGAGCGCAGGAAATACGGCATCAAATCGGCATAGCCCCAGCCGGCGCATCCGGCCTCCGCCCAGGAATCGAAATCGTCTGGATGTCCGCGAACGTGCGCCATGGCGTTGAGCACGCTCGAGCCGCCGATCACCTTGCCGCGCGGCCAATCGTGCACGCGGCCGGCGGTGTGGACCTGTGGCACCGTGCGATAGGCCCAGTCGATCGCGCTGCCCAGCAGCAGCGGCCATTGCCCCGGCTCGGCGATCCGCGGATCGGCAGCGGGCCCGCCGGCCTCGACCAAACCCACCGTGGCTGCGGGATCCTCGCTGAGGCGCGCGGCCAGCACCGAGCCTGCGGTGCCGGAACCAATTACCAGGAAATCGAACCAATTTTCGGAAATCGATCTCATCCCGCCGGAACCAATCGCCCCATTCGGCGGATATTGTTTCCACTTTTTCCGACCGCCGTCTATGATCGGCGAACCAAGTCAAAAGCAAGAAACCGCGCGGGGAGGTACCAGCCATGCCGACCATCAGGGAACCGGTCATCACCTTGTCCGCGGGTCCGGTCGCCGCCTACCCCAGCGTGCTGCGCGCGCTGTCCCAGCCGGTCCAGTACGATTTTGACGGCTGGTTCCAGCAGTTCTACGAGGATGTGGCTCGCAAATGCGCGAAGTCGCTGCGAACCAAGGAACCGGCACTCATCCTCCATGTCGAGCCGGCGCCGGGGATCGAGGCGGCCGCGGCCTCGCTGATCTCGCCGAGCGACGTCGTGCTGAATCTCGCCTCCGGTGTCTATGGCAAGGGCTTCGGCTACTGGTCGGCGCGCTACAACAAGGAGCTGGTGGAGATCGAGGTCCCGTACAACGAGGCGATCGATCCCGCCCAGGTGGCCGAGGCATTCCGCAAGCGGCCCGACATCAAGATCGTCTCCCTGGTCCACCACGACACGCCATCGGGCACCATCAACCCGGCGCGCGAGATCGGCAGGATCGTGCGCGACCACGACGCGCTGCTGATCGTCGATGCGGTCTCGTCGTTCGCCGGCATGGACATCCATCCCGATGACTGTTTCGCCGACATTTTCATCACCGGGCCCGGCAAGTGCCTCGGCGGCGCCCCGGGCCTGACCATCATGGCGGTCAGCGAGCGCGCCTGGAACCATATCGAGGCCAATCCCAAGGCGCCGTTCGCCTCGGTCCTCAGCCTCAAGGACTGGAAGAACGCCTGGAGCAAGGACCAGCCGTTCCCCTTCACCCCCTCGGTCGCGGAGGTGAACGGGCTCGACGGCGCGCTCGACCAGTATTTCGCGGAGGGGCCGGAGAATGTGTGGCAGCGCCATGCCCTGACCGCGCGTGCCTGCCGCGCCGGCATCCAGGCGATGGGGCTGGAACTGTGGGCCAAGACGGAAGCCATCGCCTCCCCCACCTGCACCGCGGTCCGCGTGCCGGCCGGAATCAGGGACGAGGACATCATCGCCGCGGCCCGCGCCGGGTTTGGCGTGGTCTTCTCCTCCGGCCGCAACGAGACCAAGGGCAAGCTGATCCGCATCGGCCACATGGGTCCGGTCGCGGAGCCGATCTATGCAACGGTCGCGATCACCGCGATGGGCGGCGCGCTGCGCAGGCTGGGGCGCAAGACCGACGTCGCAGCCGGCATCGAGGCCGCGTTGCAGGCAATCGAGGCGGATCGTCGCTGAATTCCAGATCGAAGGGGTTTGAAGATGCGCAGATTCGAAGGTCGCGTCGCGGTTGTGTCGGGCGCCGCGCAGGGCATGGGACGCGCGGTGGCGGAGCGCCTGGGCCAGGAAGGCGCGCAGGTGGTGGCGGTCGACATCAACGGCGCCGGCGCCGAAGCCGCTGCCAAGGCGGTCGGCGGCCAGAGCTTCGGCATCGCCTGCGACATCGGCGATGAGGACGCGGTCGGGAAACTGTTCGGGACCGTCGCGTCTCGATGCGGCAAGCTCGACGTGCTGGTGAACAACGCCGCGATCGTGCCGTTCGTGAAATGGGACGAGTTGACCTTCAAGGAATGGCGGCGCGTGCTGCGGGTGAACCTGGACGGGCTCTATCTCATGTGCCGCGCCGGCTCCGACCTGATGCGCAAGGGCAACTACGGCCGCATCGTCAATTTCAGCTCCAACTCGATCTTCGCCGGCACGCCCAACATGGCGCACTATGTCGCCTCCAAGGGCGGCGTCCTCACCTTTACCCGCGCGCTCGCGACCGAGCTCGGCGCCTACAGGATCACGGTCAACTCCGTCTGCCCCGGCCTCACCGACACCGAGGGCGTGCAGCAGACCCCGCACAAGGAGGCCTTCGGGTTCGTCGAGATGCTGCAGGCGATCAAGGGCGTGGGAAAAGCGGCCGACATCGTGCCCGCGGTTGCCTTCCTCGCCTCGGAGGAGGCGCACTGGATCACCGGCCAGGCGCTCGCGGTCGATGCCGGCATGGTGCGCTGGTAGGATCGCGGCCGCTGCCGCCTGTGTCTGGCTTGCCGCTGGAGCTGCGATGGCTGAAACCGCATCGGGCGAGGACCTGCTGAAAGCCGCAGCGCGCGGCGATGCGGCCGCTGTCGCAGCGGCGCTGGCTGCGGGCGCCGCGATCGATGCTCGCGACGGGCAACAGCAGACCGCGCTGCTGCTGGCGGTCCAGCGCGGCGATGCCGACCTCGCGCTGTCTCTGATCGGCCAGGGCGCGGACATCAATGCCGAGGCCGCCAATCAGGACACACCCTGGCTGCTGGCGGGCGCGCTGGGCCGCACCGATATGCTCGCTGCGATGCTGGAAACCGGCAAGGTGGACTATACGAAGCGCAACCGCTATGGCGGCGATGCGCTGATCCCGGCCTGCGAGCGCGGGCATGTCGAGACCGTGCGCCTGCTGCTGAGCCGATCCGAGATCGACGTCAACCACGTCAACAATCTCGGCTGGACCGGCCTGCTGGAGGCGGTGATCCTGAGCGACGGGGGCCCAAGCCATATCGAGATCGTGAAGCTGCTGCTGGCGGCAGGCGCTGACCCCAACATCGCCGACCGGGACGGCGTCACGCCGCTGAAGCACGCCCGCGACCGCCGCTACGACGCCATCGCCGCGCTGATCAAGAGTGCGGGCGGGAAGTAGGACCCGGCTTCAGTCCGCCACGACGCCGCCGAAGATCGCCTTGTTCCAGCGCTTCACCACCATGTTGGCGCGCAAGCCGGCCCTGGTGGCCGGGTCGGCATTCACGATCGCCAGCGCCTCGGCGCGAGTCTCCACATCCAGCACCAGCAGGCTGCCGATCGGCGTCACGCCATCGTCGCTGCGCAGGCTCCCGGCGCACAGGATCTTGTGTTTGATCGACAGCTCATAGGCCCAGTGCGCATCCATGACCGCACGGTCGGCCCGGATCGCCGCGCCATCCGGCGCATCCTCGCTGACGATCATCCAGGGCATCGTACCCGCTCCCTGCTGTTGACGCTCGCTCCCGGTTTTCCCACTCCCGTCACCCCGGCCTCCGAGCTGGGGTCCATTCATCCGCCCGCATATGCCTTTCCCATGGACCCCGGATCACGCCGCCTTCGCGGCTGTCCGGGGTGACGGTAAAGAGGGGTGCGTCACGAATAGTAGTTCGCACCGGTCTGGTAGCCTTTGAAGCTCTCCGGGTCGTGCGAGTAGAACAGCTCGGCGTCGTGCTTCGCGGCCAGCTCCTTCAGGCGGTGCAGCGACTTCACGCTCGCGACGGGATCGAGGTGGAAGCTGGAGATGCACATCATGTCCATGTTCTTCTGGCTGTAGCACGCATCGGCCGTGAACAGCATGGGCCGGCGGTTCTTCAGCTCCACCATCATGCTGTAGTGGCCGGCGGTGTGCCCCGGCGTCTCGAACAGCCACAGGCCCTTCGCGATCTCCTGGTCTCCCGTCATGGTCTGGAACTTCGGCGTGTACATGTCGAGCGCGGGATCGGGCGGCAGCGCCTTGCCGGCGTTCTTCTTCTTGTGCAGCTCCGGCGCGAAGGTGAGGTCGGAATAGCCGAGATGCTCGAACGGCTGGCAATTGCCGCTCTGC
>DASSBF010000002.1:0-15615 GCA_035699005.1 Dongiaceae bacterium | reverse complement strand
TGGCGAGCGCCAGCGAGCCTAGGCGAAGCTGGATGGGGGGTGGCGGGGCGACAGCCGTGCGCGCTCGCGAGAGCGCAACTCGGCGAGGCTCCAGCGCTGCATCACCCCCCATCCCAACCTTCCCCCACCCGTCGGCGAAGGTCGACATTCGTCGGCGGGGGGGAAGGAGTTCCGCGCGATGATCCTGCGCGCCAGCAAGATTGCGCTGGAGGCGCTCGGCGCGCTGCTGGCCGGGATCGCGGTCATCGCGGGTTTCATCGCGTACCGCTTGGCATATGAGGGCCCGATCCATCTCAGCTTCCTGAAGCCGTATGTCGAGGACGCGCTGAACGGCCCCGGTGCCGACTTCCAGTTCGTGATCCAGGATACCGTGCTGGCCTGGGCGGGATGGGAGCGCAGGCTGGACATCCGGGCGGTCGGCGTGCGGATCGAGGATTCATCGGGACAGGAGCTGGCCTCGGTCCCCGAGCTCGGCTTCGGGCTGAGCGGCGCGGCCCTGTTCCGCGGCCTGATCGCGCCGTCGCGGATCGAGTTCTATGGCCCGCAGCTTGCGCTCGGCCGCAACGAGGCGGGCGATTTCCAGTTCGGCGAAACGCTGATCTCCGGATCGGCATCGGACAATTCGCCAGCCACACCCGCATCGCAGACGGAGTTTCTCGGCGCGCTGGTTCATGAGCTCCTCGAGGCACCCGACCCCGAGAAGCGCACCGGATATCTCACCGAGGCTGCGATCTATTCCGGCACCATCAGCATCGACGATCGTCACGCCGGGAATGTGTGGAAGGCGGAGGACCTCGAGATCCATCTGGCGCGCGGCGACCGGGGTCTCGCCGGCACTTTCAAGGCCAGTGTGCCGCAGTTCGGCGATCCGGCGCGCCTCGGCGGCGATGTGTTCCTGCCGGCGGGCGGCGACCGGTTCGAGATCGCCCTGCGGCTGCGGCGCTTCGCCGCTCCGTCGATCGGCCTGATCGAAACCGGACTCGCCGTCCTGGCCAACGCCAATGTGTTCCTCGAAGGCGAGGCGCACACCACCGTGTCGCTCAAGGGCGAACTCGGCGCGACCGACTTCGCGCTGTCCGGCGGCAATGGCGAGATCGCCTTGCCCGATCTCATGAAGGCGCCCTTGCCGATCAAGACCTTGACGGCGAAAGGCCGGGTCGACCCGGATCGCGACCTGATCACGCTCGACGACCTCGCCCTCGATCTCGACGGGCCGACCCTGACCCTGAGCGGCGAGGGCGAGGGGTTCCTGGGCGGCAGGGCGGCGGATGGCGGCGCGCCGCTGCTGACGGCCAGCCTGAAAGGCGACGGCATCGACTGGAATAAGCTTGACGGCTGGTGGCCGGAAAGCGTCGCCGCAGATGCGCGCGGCTGGCTCATTCCCAACATCACCAGCGGCATCGTGCAGGATCTGGAGGCCAAGACCAGCATCCGGTTCCGGAACGGCGATACGCCGTCGGTGCAGGTCGAGGCGCTCAGCGGCACGTTCAAGGCGCACGACCTGACGGTGCACTATCTGCGTCCGATGCCGCCGATCGAGCATGGCGTCGCGACCGCCAGCTTCGATGCCAAGCAGTTCGCCGCCAAGATCCAGGGCGGCGATGTCGGCAAGATCAAGCTCGGCAGCGGCGATCTGCTGATCACCGGCCTCGACCAGAAGGACCAGTTCATAAAGGTCGGCGGCAATATCACGAGCCCGATGCGCGATGCATTGGAGCTGTTGGATCATCCCCGCCTCGGCTATACGTCGAAGCTGGGGCTGAAACCGGCCACGTCGTCGGGCAACGTAGCCACCCATATCCAGTTCGATTTTCCGGCCGAGAAGAACCTCACTTTCGCCAAGGTGAAGATCGGCGTCACCGCCACCATGACCGATGTCGGTCTGCAGAAGGCGATGTTCGACCGTGACGTGACCGAAGGCAACCTGGAGCTGACGCTCAGCCAGAACGGGATGCGGATCAACGGTCCGTTGAAGTTCGGCGGCATCCCGCTTGATCTCCAATGGCTGGAAAACTTTACCGACAATGCGCCGTTCGAGCAGCAGATCCGCGCCATCGGCACCGTAAACGCCGACCAGCGCGCCGATTTCGGCTACGAGACGCGGCCGTTCTTCGACGGGCCCGCGAAGACCGACCTCACCTACATCAGCTATGCCGACGGCCGCGGCCGCATCGACGCCACCTTCGACCTGACGCAGTCCATCCTCGCCTTCGACTTTGCCAAATGGTCCAAACCCGCCGGCACGCCCGGCCGGGGAAAACTGGCGGTGGAGATGCGCGACAAGCGCATCCAGCGCATCCCGCTGTTCGATGTGACGGCAGGCGACCTCAAGACGGCCGGCCGGATCGATTTCGACCAGAACGGCAAGCCGACGCTGGTGACCATGCCGAAGCTGAGCTACGGCAAGAACGCGCTGGACAACGTCGGCGTGGCGTTCAAGGGCGGTCTGATCGAGGTTGCAATCGGCGGCGGCGATGTGGATGTCGAGCCGTGGATGGCGCCGGACGGGCCGCCCAAGGACGACGCCACCCTGGCGCGCGAGGAGAACGAGACGCAGCCGCCGTTCCGCCTGACCGCGCCGTCGTTGAACTCGGTGCGCATCGGCGAGGGCCGCTCGCTGCACAATGTAAAGGTCGAACTCTACCACGACCCGATGTGGTGGGACGTGATCGATGTGGTCGCGACCCTGCCGGGCGGCGCGCCGATGCACCTCACCTATCGTCCGGCGGAGGGTGGCGAGCATCATCTGTCGGCGGAGACGACCGACGCCGGGGCCGCGCTGCGCGCCCTCGACATCTATGACTCGATCAAGGGCGGAACGTTGAAGATCACCGGCACCGTGAAGGACGACGAGCCGCGGCGCCCGTTGCGGGGGCGGCTCGATTCCAGCTCCTTCCGCCTGGTCAACACGCCGTTCTTCGTGCGCTTCCTGTCGGTAGCGGCGCTTACCGGACTGGTCGACGTGCTGAGCGGCGAAGGCTTCTATTTCGACGGCGCCAGCGCGCGCTTCACCAAGACCATGGGCAGGATCGAGGTGAAGAAGTTCCGCAGCGCCGGTCCCTCGATCGGCCTCACTTCCAGCGGCACCATCGACCTCGACCGGCAGCAGGTCGATCTCGAGGGCGTGATCGTGCCGGCCTATGCCATCAACAGCATCCTCGGCAACATCCCGATTCTCGGGAACATCCTGCAGGGCGGGCCGGGAGAAGGGCTGTTTTCCGCCGCCTACAAGATCAGCGGCGACCTGAACGAGCCGAAGATCGACGTCAATCCGTGGACCGCGCTGGCGCCCGGCTTCCTGCGCGGGCTCTTCACCCAGGATGTCGGCGACGATGACGACGGAACGCCGCCGCCCAAGATCCAGAGCGGCAGCCACAAGTAGCCGTAGAGGCTATTTCGCGCGCACGATCGCGTGCTTCTTCTTGCCGAAGGAGAGTTTCACCACACCGCCCGCGTCGAGGTCGGCCGCGGTGACCTTGCGGTTCTCGTCCCCGATCGCGGCATCATTGAGGCGCGCACCGCCGCCTTTGATCAGCCGGCGCGCCTCCCCGTTGCTGGCGACCAGGCCGGCGCGGCGCAGCAGCTCATAGGCGGGAATGCCGGCCGCAAGCTCCGCGCGATCGACCTCCAGTGTCGGCAGATCCTGGCCGAGCCCACCCTCGACGAAGGTGCGGCGCGCCGTTTCGGCTGCATTGCGGGCGGCGGGCGCGCCATGACAGAGCGTTGTCGCCTCGTTGGCGAGGATGACCTTGGCCTCGTTGATTTCCGCACCCGGCAGCTTTTCCAGGCGCGCGATCTCGTCCAGCGGCAGGTCGGTGAACAGCCGCAGGAACCGGCCGACATCCGCATCCTCGGTGTTGCGCCAATACTGCCAGTAGTCGTACGGGCTGAGGCGGTTGGGACTGAGCCACACCGCGCCCGCCGCGGTCTTTCCCATCTTCGCGCCCGATGCCGTGGTGATGAGCGGCGCGGTCAGGCCGAACAGCTCCTTGTTGTCGACGCGGCGGCCAAGCTCCGTGCCGTTGACGATATTGCCCCACTGGTCGGAGCCGCCCATCTGCAGGCGGCAATCGTGGCGGCGCGCCAGCTCCAGGAAGTCGTAGGCCTGCAGGATCATGTAGTTGAATTCGAGGAAGCTGAGCGGCTGCTCGCGCTCCAGCCGCAGCTTTACCGAATCGAAGCTCAGCATACGGTTGACCGAGAAGTGCCGGCCGTAGTCGCGCAGGAACTCGATGTAGTTCAGCTTGTCGAGCCAGTCGGCATTGTTGACCATGATGGCATCGGCCTTGCCGCCGCCGAAGGTCAGATAGCCGGCAAAGCTCTGCTTGATGCTGTCGAGGTTCTGGTTGATGTCCTCGACCGTCAGCAGTCTGCGGCTCTCGTCCTTGCCGGACGGATCGCCGACCTTGGTGGTGCCGCCGCCCATCAGCGCGATCGGGCGGTGGCCGGTCTGCTGGAGCCGGCGCAGGAGCATGATCTGCACCATGTGCCCGACATGCAGGGAATCGCCGGTGGCGTCGAACCCGATATAGGCCGTGACCGGCTGTCGCGCCGCCAGCGCATCCAGCGCTTCCCAGTCGGTGCACTGATGTAGATAGCCCCGCTCCAGGATGACTTTCAGGAACTCGGATTTCGGCGCGGGCATGATCGTAATGGCGGCTTCTGTCGGCTTTGCTTTCGGTGGGCGGTGATGTAACACATCATCGGGAAGGGCGTAAACCGGCGGGATTCCATGAGTCTCAAGGCGAAGGGGGAGGGCGCGCTGTGGGCCATCGGATTGATGAGCGGCACGTCGTGCGACGGCATCGATGCGGCGCTGATCCATACCGACGGCACATCGATCGACGATTTCGGCCCGACGGTCGAACTGCCCTATGACGCCGCTTTCCGCGGGCGGCTGCAATCCTGCTTCGGCGGCAAGGGGCCCGTCAGGGCGGTGGAACGCGAACTGACGGAGCGGCATGCCGACGCCGTTCGGCAATTGCTGGAGGAAGCGAAGCGGAAGCCCGCGGAGATCGCCATCGTCGGCTTCCACGGCCAGACCATCCATCACGCGCCGGCGCAGCGGCAGACCGTGCAGATCGGCGACGGCGCGCTGCTGGCGCGCCGGGTCGGCATCGATGTCGTGAACGATTTTCGCAGCGCCGACGTGCAGGCCGGCGGGCAGGGCGCGCCCCTGGCGCCGGTCTATCACCTGGCGCGGGCCGATAAGCTGGCGAAGCCGATTGCCGTGCTCAATCTCGGCGGCGTCGGCAACGTCACCTGGATCGGCCCATCCGGAACCCATGGGGACGGCACGCTGCTGGCGTTCGACACCGGCCCCGGCAACGCACTGTTGGACGATTGGGCCCTGCGCCACACCGGCAAGCCCGCCGACCTGGACGGCGCGCTCGCCGGCGGCGGTCGGCCCTCCGGCGCTGCGCTGGCAAAGCTCAAGTCCGATCCGTATTTCGCGCTGCCGGCACCAAAATCGCTCGACCGCCAGCATTTCAAGGCGCTGGCCGATACTGCCTTGAGCGGTCTCAGCGCCGCCGACGGCGCCGCGACCCTGGTCGCCTTCACCGCCTGGTCGGCGGCCGAAGCGGTGCGCGTGTTCCCGGCACCGCCGCGCGAGTGGCTGGTGTGTGGCGGCGGCCGCCACAACCCGGCGATCATGCAGGGGTTGCGGTCGGCGCTGCCGTGCCCGGTGCGTTCTGTCGACGAGGTCGGCTGGAACGGCGATGCCCTGGAAGCGCAGGCGTTCGCCTTCATGGCCGTGCGCTCTCTGCGCGGCCTGCCGCTCAGCTTCCCCGGCACCACCGGCGTGCCGCGTCCCATGCCCGGCGGGCGGCACCATCCGGCCTAACCAAAGATGCCGACGGTGCTACCGCAGCGCCTGAAGCTACAGCAAGCCATGGAGGTGTGCGTGGACCTTGAAGAAGTCTGGCGGATTCGCGAGGAGGAGGTCTACCCGAAGCTCTTTGGGTCCGTAAGCCGTGGGATTTTTCCCTTAACTCAGGAGCTATTCTCGCGGCGTTTCGGCCAACAGGATGTCGACCCTCGATGACTGTTCTTGGGTGTCCTTGAATTTGCCCCCACGGCACAGCGGCAGTCCTGGCTCTACGTCACATCCGGCCACTCGAATCCATGGGACGACGACCCTCAGGACTATGCAAGCAATAGCGAATCCGGCGCCGGAGTGGAGTTCACGTTCGCCGTCTCTGAGCAGGGTGACTGGGCGATCAGGACGCTGCAGGCCATGCTGGCGTTCGATCTGCTGCTTCGCGCTGATCGCTTCGCGAGTGGACAGCCCCTGTCCTTGCATGCGCGTATTCCGCTCCGGTAAACGGCGAACCAACCTGCGGGATTCGCAACCTTGTTCTTGTGGAGAGAGAAGACGGGCCGCAGGAGTTTTCTCTTCCTTCCGGCGTCGTAATTTTGGTCGGCTTCACCGGTATTACAGATGCGGAGTTGGCGTTTGCCAAGTCAAACAGCTCCGCCGCCTTGATGGACAAGCTTCGCGTGGCTGGGTTCCATCCGGTAACGAACCCGCATCGCCGCTCGATACTGTAAGGGCCGGAGAATCGGGTCAACCGGCGGACCGTCACCCGTCCACCCCGGTCTACGTGATCCACCCGCGGCCGTCACTTGCAACGCGCGTCGCGTGCCCCAGTTATCAAGTGGAGAGCACGACGAACGAGGAGCAGCCCTATGGCTGTCCGGTTGAACCACACCATCGTTGCAGCGCGCGATCGAGATGCCTCTGCCACATTTCTCACGGAGATTCTGGGGCTACCCGCGCCGCTCCATCTCGGCCCCTTCGCCATTGTTCCGGTCGGCGACATCTCGCTGGATTTCATGGACTCCGGTGGAGAGATCGCCACGCAGCATTACGCGTTCCTGGTGACCGAGCTGGAGTTCGACGAGATCTTCGGCCGGATCCGCGCGCGCGGGTTCGACTATTGGGCCGATCCGTCACGCAATCAGCGTGGCCAGATCAACGAATGGGACGGCGGGCGCGGCGTCTATTGGAATGATCCGAGCGGACATCTGCTGGAGATCATCACGCGGCCGTACGGAACGGGCGGCACCAAGGCGCCCAAGCCGCATCCGCTGATCGCCTCGGAAACCTAGCGCGACGCCCGGAGCTTGGCGGCGGTTTCGGGGATCGCCGTCGTCAGGTAGTCGTCGACCGTCTTGCCGAGCTGGTCCAGGTGCTCGGTATAGAAATGCGTCGCACCGGGTATGATCTGATAGGTGATCTTGATGCCGCGCTGGTGGCTGAGCTTCGCCACCAGTTTGGCGACCGCATCCTGCGGCACGACCGTGTCATGGTCGCCCTGGACCATGAGGCCCGATGAGGGGCAGGGCGCCAGAAAGCTGAAGTCATAGATGTTGGCGGGCGGCGAGACCGAGATGAAGCCGCTGATCTCCGGCCGGCGCATCAGGAGCTGCATGCCGATCCAGGCACCGAAGGAAAACCCGGCAATCCAGCATTGCGGCGCATTCGAGTTCCAGGCCTGCAGCCAGTCGAGCGCCGCCGCGGCATCGCTCAATTCCCCCTCGCCGCGGTCGAACTTGCCCTGGGAGCGGCCCACCCCGCGGAAGTTGAACCGCAGGACCGAGAAGCCCTTGCGCTGGAAGCATTGATAGAGCTGGTAGACCACCTTGTTGTTCATGGTCCCGCCGTGCTGCGGATGGGGGTGCAGCAGCAGGGCGACGGGAGAATTCGGCTCCGTGTTCTGGTTGTAGCGCCCTTCGAGCCGGCCCTCCGGCCCGTTCATGATCACCTCAGGCATGCGCCGGCCCCCCGGAAAGACCGCTTATCCGACAGAGGCCAATGGTTATTTTACACGCCCGAGCAGGGGATTGCTGGGCGTAAACTTGACTGAGGTAGTGGGACATACTATATCGACTGCGAGAGCGCTCTTTGCCGCGACCTGTGCCGCAAAAGTTGACTCGACGAGTCAATTAAGGGCAGCGGGCCGGTAGTAAACACGATGGCCGCCATGAATTTCAAGCATTTCGCTGAGGACATCGATTCGATCATTGCTCGCGATCCGGCCGCGCGCTCGCGACTGGAGGTGGCGTTAACCTATCCGGGGTTCCATGCGATATTGGCCCATCGCCTGTCGCACGCTCTCTGGGTGCAGGGATGGCGGGTGCTCGCCAGGGTGATTTCCCAGGCGGCGCGTTGGATTACCGGCATAGAGATTCACCCGGGCGCGACCATTGGCCGCCGCCTGTTCATCGACCATGGGATGGGGGTGGTGGTCGGCGAAACCGCCGAGATCGGCGATGACGTCACCATGTACCAGGATATCACCCTGGGCGGCACCTCCCCCTCGGTGAACTCCGCAGCCCAGGCGAACAAGAAGCGGCACCCGACCCTGCGCGACCGGGTGATCGTCGGCGCCGGCGCGCAGGTCCTGGGCGCGATAACCGTCGGCCACGGCGCCAAGGTCGGCGCGAATGCGGTGGTGGTGACGGACGTGCCGCCCGGCGCGCTGATGGTCGGCATTCCGGCCAAGATTGCCGCCCCGCGCGGCGCGGATGCCGGCGATTTCGCGGCCTATGGCTTGCCGAACGGGGTGCTGCCCGACCCGGTCGCCCGCGCGATCGAGGGGCTGATGGACCAGGTTGCCCGCCTGCAGGGCCGTGTCGCGCTGCTGGAGGGCGAGTTGAACGGCAGGGTTGTCCGAGCTGCCTCGGAGAACGGCGCCGAAAGGATCCCGGGAACGGGTGACGAGACGGGTGATGAAGCGAGACGGTCCGATTTCGCGGCGGAGTGAATGCCCGAGCCGGTCCGAATGTGATGGAGGTTGGTCGTGAGATTGAGCACCAAAGGACGTTATGCGGTTATGGCCCTCGTTGACCTGGCATCGCACAGCAACGGGCGCCCGGTTGCGCTGGCGGATATCTCGCAGCGGCAGGAAATCTCGCTCTCCTATCTGGAGCAGTTGTTCGCGAAGTTGCGGCGCAACGGCCTGGTGAAGAGCGTGCGGGGCCCCGGCGGCGGCTACTTGCTGGCCCGGAGCGCGGAAGACACGCGCATCTCCGATGCCATCATGGCGGTCGATGAGCCGATCCGTGCAACCCGGTGCAAGCCGAATACCGGCTCGGGCTGCCAGAGCGACAAGAGCCGGTGCCTGACCCACGATCTGTGGGAAGAGCTGACCCATCAGATCCAACTGTTCCTGAGCTCGGTTTCGCTTTCGGACGTCGTCAACCGGCGCGTCCTCGGCAAGTCGCAGCTCGGCCAGCCGCTGGAAACCGACGGCGCCGCGCCGCCGGCTGCGGTGAACGATCCGGTGCGAACCACGGTCGCCGCCGAATAGATCGGCTTTGAAGCGAGAGCGATGAGCAACGCGATCTACATGGATGCCAATGCGACCACGCCGCCCTGCGCTTCGGCACGGGTGGCGATGGAAGCAGCGCTGCGCACGCTGGGCAATCCTTCGTCCGTGCATGGTTTCGGCCGGGCCGCGCGGGCGCTGGTGGATCGCGCTCGCATCCACGTCGCACGCCTGGTCGGAACCAGGGCCGAGCACGTCATTTTCGTGGCCGGCGGGACGGAGGCCAACAATCTGGCACTCGCCAGTGGGGGCGAGCGGCCGCTGATCGTCTCCGGCATCGAGCATGATTCGGTGCTGAAGCCGGCGCACAGTGCCGGTGCTCGCGTCCTGCGCGTGCAGCGCAACGGCCAGGTCGATCTGGACGATCTTGCCGGAGCGCTGCGCGAGGCAGGACGGCCAGCCTTTGTTTCAATCATGCTGGCGAACAACGAGACCGGCGTTATCCAGCCTGTTCGCGCGGCCGCCGATCTGGTGCATGCCGCCGGCGGCCTGCTGCATTGCGACGCATCGCAGGCGCCGGGCCGCATCGCGGTTGATATGAGCGATGTGGGCGCCGATCTGTTGAGTCTGTCGGCCCACAAGATGGGCGGCCTGCTGGGCGCCGGTGCCCTGGTGGCCGGGAGCGACGTGGCGATCCAGCCGGTGCTGGTTGGCGGCGGGCAGGAGAAATTCCGGCGCGCGGGCACCGAAAATGTTCCGGCCATTGCGGCCTTTGGTGCGGCGGCCGAAGAAGCCCGGATGGGCGAGCACGTGACGCGGCTGCTGAGGCTGCGCGATCGGCTTGAAGCCGGACTTGCGGAACTTGGCGGCGGTATTGCGATCCTCGGCGCCGGGGCGCCGCGGTTGCCGAACACAACGTGCGTCGCGGCCGCCGGCAAGTCGAGCGAGACAATGGTGATGGCGCTGGATTTGGCAGGGTATGCCGTCAGCGCCGGATCGGCCTGCTCCTCCGGCAAGGTGCGGCCGAGTCCGGTCGCCTTGGCGATGGGATATGGCGAGGAAGTCGCCCGCTCCGCCATCCGCATCAGCCTGGGCTGGTGGAACAGCGAGGCGGAAATCGACGGGCTTGTGGCGCGGCTGGCCGATCTCGCCGGCCGGAAGGTTCATACGCTGCCGGACATGCAGCCGGCGGCCTAGGCAAGGGTACCAGGAACATGAGTTCATTGCAGGATATGAAGATCGCGACCGACGGCAAGAATCGCCCGCAAACGCCGATCTACCTGGATTACCAGGCGACCACGCCGACCGATCCGCGCGTGGTGGAGGCGATGCTGCCCTATTTCACCACCCATTTCGGCAACCCGCATTCGCGCAACCACGCCTATGGCTGGGAAGCGGAGAAAGCGGTGGAGCATGCGCGCGCGCAGATCGGCTCGATCATCGGCGCCGACGAGAAGGAGATCATCTTCACCTCCGGCGCGACCGAATCGAACAACCTCGCGCTCAAGGGCGTCGCGCATTTCTACAAGGGCAAGAAGAACCACGTCATCACCGTGGTGACCGAGCACAAATGCGTGCTCGATTCCTGCCGTCACCTGGAGCTGGAGGGATTCGAGATCACCTATCTGCCGGTGCAGCAGAACGGCCTCATCGACCTGGAAAAGCTCAAGGCCGCGATCCGGCCGGACACCTGCATCGTCTCGGTGATGGCGGTCAACAACGAGATCGGCGTGATCCAGCCGCTGGCGGAGATCGGGAAGATCTGCCGCGCGGCCAAGGTCTACTTCCACACCGACGCGGCCCAGGCGGTGGGCAAGATTCCGCTCGATGTCGATGAGATGAACATCGACCTGATGTCGATCTCCGGCCACAAGATCTACGGTCCCAAGGGCATCGGCGCGCTCTATGTCCGGCGCAAGCCGCGCGTGCGGCTGGAGGCATTGATCCATGGCGGCGGGCAGGAGCGGGGCATGCGCTCCGGCACCCTGCCGACGCCGCTGTGCGTCGGCCTCGGCGAAGCCTGCGCCATCGCGCAGCGCGAGATGGGCGCGGAGGCGGAGCGGCTGAGGAGTCTGCGCGACCGCTTCTACAGCAGGATCAAAGACAAGCTGCCGGAGGTCTATCTCAACGGCGATCTCGAGAGCCGAATTCCCGGCAACCTCAACCTCTCCTTCGCCTATGTGGAAGGCGAGGGGCTGATGATGGGCATCAAGGACCTAGCGGTTTCGTCCGGTTCGGCTTGCACCTCGGCGTCGCTCGAGCCGTCCTACGTGCTGCGCGCGCTGGGCGTGGAGGAAGAGCTGGCACACACCTCACTGCGCATCGGGCTGGGCCGCTTCACGACCGAGCAGGATGTGGACTACGCGGTCGAGCACATCGTGGAATCGGTGCAGCGCCTGCGCTCGATGAGCCCGCTGTGGGAGATGGCGCAGGAAGGTATCGACATCAAATCGATCAAGTGGGCGGAGCACTGATCGGTGCGACCGAGCCCGATAGTCGGCTTGGAATTCTAGGAGAGCACACATGGCCTATAGCGAGAAACTGATCGACCATTACGAAAATCCGCGCAACGTCGGCACGCTCGAAAAGGACGATGCCACCGTAGGCACCGGGCTGGTCGGCGCGCCGGCCTGCGGCGACGTGATGAAGCTGCAGATCAAGGTCGGGTCTGATGGCCGCATCGAGGATGCGAAGTTCAAGACCTTCGGCTGCGGCTCGGCGATCGCCTCCTCCTCGCTCGCGACCGAGTGGGTGAAGGGCAAGACGCTGGACGAAGCGGAAACGATCAAGAACACCATGATCGCGCAGCATCTGTCGCTGCCTCCGGTGAAGATCCATTGCTCGGTCCTGGCCGAGGATGCGATCAAGGCGGCGATCAGGGACTACCGCGACAAGCATGGCAACCCTGCGGAGAAGGCGGCGGAGTAGCACGAAGATCATGGATACCGGCACCAACATCCCGAATAGCGTGCCCGCTGCGGCTGCGCCCGACGTCAAGCCGAAGCGCGTTCCGCGTGCGCGGCCGGCGGCGATCAACCTCACAGCCGCCGCGGTGGAGCGCGTGAAGGCGCTGCTGGACAAGCGCGGCAAGCCCTCGGCCGGTGTGCGCATCGGCGTCAAGACCAAGGGCTGCTCCGGCCTCAGCTACACGCTGGAGTTCGCCGACGAGAAGGGACCGATGGACGAGGTCGTGCAGCAGGACGGCGTCACCGTCCTGATCGATCCCAAGGCGACGCTCTTCATCCTCGGCACCGAGATGGATTACGTCGAGGAGAAGCTGCAGTCCGGCTTCGTCTTCAAGAATCCGAACGAGAAGGGCCGCTGCGGCTGTGGCGAATCCTTCCACGTCTGATGCCGCATAAAGATGGCAACTCAAGCGGACGATATGCGCGCGGCGCGCGCTGGCCTTACGTCGTGCTGGTCCTGCAAGGGGCCGGTCGCGGTGCAGGCCCTGTTCTGCCATACCTGCGGCGCCATCCAGCCGCCGGGACAGCTTGATCGGTTTCGCCGGCTCGGGCTGGAGCCGGATTTCGACCTCGATCTCGACCTGGTCGAAAAGCGCTATCTCGGATTCCAGCGCGCCATCCATCCGGACCGGTTCGCCAGCAAGACCGCGAGGGAGCGCGCGCTCGCGGAGGCGCAGGCGGTCGCGCTCAACGAAGCCTACGAGACGCTGAAGGACCCGTTACGCCGGGCCGCCTACCTGCTTGGCCTCAAGGGTATCGATGCGTCCGTGTCGAAGGACGAAACAGTGCGCGATCCGGAGCTGTTGATGGAGGCGATGGAGGCGCGCGAGGCCCTGATGGAGGCCAACAGCATAGCGAAGCTGGAGAAGCTGCAGGCCAAGGCCGGCGCCGATGCGATCGCCACTCTTTCCGATCTCTCCAAGGCGTTCGCCGGCGATGACCTGCGCGAGGCCAATCGCCTCACGACGCGCCTCAAGTATCTCCGTAAATACCTCGATGAAACGCGCGCGCGCCGGATCTCGCTGGAGCAGCCGGAGGGGTCGGCATGAGCACGCTGCTGCAGATCCACGAGCCGGGCGGGACGCCGGAGCCGCACGCCGAAGCGCCGGGCATTGCGGTCGGCATCGATCTCGGCACGACCAACTCGGTCGTTGCGGTGGTCGACGGTGAACGGCCGGAGGTCCTGCGCGATGCCCACGGCGATGGCCTCATCCCGTCCGTCGTCGCACTGATGCCCGACGGCGTCGTGGTCGGGCGCGAGGCGCAATCGCTGCGGGCGAAGCACCCCGACCGCGTCGTCAGCTCGATCAAGCGTCTGATGGGGCGCGGCGTCCATGACGTGAAGGCGCTGGCCGGCGTGCTGCCTTACCGGATCGCGGCCAGCGGCGATTCCGTCGGCATGGTGCGGCTGGAGGTGGCTGGGCGCTCGGTGACGCCGATCGAGATGTCCGCCGAGATTCTCAAGGCCGTGAAGGCGCGCGCGGAGCAATCGCTCGGCCAGGACGTGAGCAAGGCGGTCGTGACCGTGCCGGCCTATTTCGACGACGCGGCGCGCAGTGCCACCAAGGACGCGGCCAAGCTGGCCGGCCTCGACGTGCTGCGGCTGGTGAACGAGCCGACGGCGGCGGCGCTGGCCTACGGCCTCGACACCGGCGCGGAGGGCGTGTACGCGATCTACGACCTCGGTGGCGGCACCTTCGATATTTCGCTGCTGCGCCTCCAGAAGGGCGTGTTCCAGGTGCTGGCGACCGGCGGCGATTCCGCGCTGGGCGGCGATGATTTCGACCATGCCCTTGCCGAACGCGCGATTGCCGCCGGCGGCATATCGACGCTGGACGAGACAGGCGCGGCCGCCCTGCTGCTGAAGGCGCGGGCAAGCAAGGAAACCTTGACGCAGCGCGACAGCACTGAGCTCTCCGCCGAGGTCGGCGGCAGGCACGTCCGGCTCGCCGTCTCGCGCCGCGAGTTCGAGGCGCTGATCGATCCGCTGGTCCAGCGCACCATGCGCGCCTGCCGCCAGGCGATGGACGATGCGCGCGTTACGCCAAAGGAGATCCAGGGCGTGGTGCTGGTGGGCGGTTCCACGCGCGTGCCGCTGGTGCGCCGCCAGGTGGAGGAGTTCTTCGGCCGCGCGCCGCTTGCCGACATCAATCCCGACGAGGTGGTCGCGGTCGGTGCCGCCTTGCAGGCCAAGGCGCTGACGCGCGGCAGCGATACCCTGCTGCTCGACGTCATACCGCTGTCGCTCGGGATCGAGACCATGGGCGGCATCGTCGAGAAGGTGATCGACCGCAACACGCCGATCCCGGTCGCGAAGGCGCAGGACTTCACCACCTACCAGGACGGCCAGACCGGCCTGCTGGTCCACGTGGTGCAGGGCGAGCGCGAGACGGTCGATGCCTGCCGCTCGCTCGGCCGGTTCGAGCTGCTCGGCATCCCGCCGATGGTGGCCGGCGCCGCGCGCATCCAGGTCACGTTCGCGGTCGATGCCGACGGCCTGCTCACCGTCTCGGCGATGGAAAAGACCACCGGCATCCGGGCCGAAATCGCGGTGAAGCCGAGCTACGGCCTCACCGAAGCCGAGATGGCCGACATGCTGCGCGACAGCCTGGTGCACGCACGCGAGGACATGGAGCAGCGCCTGCTGATCGAGGCGCGCGTGGAGGCGGAGCGGGTGCTGCTGGCGCTGGACGCGGCTCTGGGGGCCGACGGTGCGCTGCTTTCCGCCCCCGAGCGCGCGGAGATCGATTCAGCAATCGCCAAGCTTCGCCATGCCACAAAGGGCGCCGACCGCGACGTCATCAACGCGGCGGTGGACGCGCTGGACCATGCCACCCATGGCTTCGCCCAGCGTCGCATGGACCGGGCGGTGGCACAGGCGCTGAAGGGCCGCTCCCTTGACGAGGTCGAAGCCGGTATGGCAACTGACCCGGCCCCGGATCGCAGCCGGCCCGGGCATCCTGGCGCAACCCATTGAATTTGCGGATTTCCCAACGGAGTCAAGTAGATGCCGAAAATGACCTTCATCAATCCTGATGGGACGCGCCTCGAAGTCGAAGCGCCGGTCGGCCTCTCCGTGCTGGAAATCGCGCATCGCAACAACATCAGCCTCGAGGGCGCCTGCGAGGGCTCGCTGGCCTGCTCGACCTGCCATGTGATCGTCGACCCCGAATGGTACGACGTACTGCAAACCGCGAGCGAGGATGAGGAGGACATGCTGGATCTTGCCTTCGGCCTCACCCATACCTCGCGCCTCGGCTGCCAGATCAAGATGACCGAGGAACTGGACGGGCTGACGGTGAGCCTGCCGGCGGCGACCCGCAACATGATGGTCGACAAGTAGCGGCAGGCGGAACCGGAGCGGAGCTGGGCGA
>DASSBF010000001.1:0-22394 GCA_035699005.1 Dongiaceae bacterium | reverse complement strand
TTCAAGCTGGAGCGCATCGCGGCCGAGGCCGGTGTGTCGCTGGGCCTCCTCCCCCACTATTTCACCAGCAAGGACGCGCTGCTGACCGAGGTCTATCGCGCCGCGCTCTACGACGACGTGATGGGGAAGATCGCGGAGCTGGATGACAGCCAGGCAAACGGCACGCCGGCGGAGCGGCTGTGCCGGATCGTCGATGCCATCATCGCTCCGGACTATCTCAAGCCGGCCAACCTGACGGTGTGGCTGGCGCTGTGGGGCGAGATCGTCGTCAACCCCGCCCTCCGCCGCGCGCACCGCACGCTGTACCGCAGCTATCTCCGATCCCTGGCCGGCCTGATCGGCAGGGTCGCGGCCGACCGGCGCCGTACTGTCAATGCAACGGAGATCGCGCGCAGCTTCCAGGCGCTGGTCGACGGACTGTTCCTGGAGCGCGCACTGGACCGGCACGCGGTCGCGCACGCGGATTTTCGCCGCTCCGGCTACGACTTCCTGGAGCTATATCTGGGAAAACTGGTCAGCGCCGCCTGACCGTCAGCGCGCGGAAGCCGCCCGCGACCAGATCATCGATCCAGGCATGGGCAATGCGCAGCGCGTCCTCGCGCGAGAACGTGGTGGGGTCGAGGCACAGCTCCAGCCAAAGGCCGTCGAGCATCGCCGTGAATCCGAGCGCCGCCAGGTGGGCATCGATCCCGAAGCACCGCGTGCGCGCGATGTCGGCGATCAGCTGCTCGAGCCGTTGGCGATAGTCGGCGTAGACCTTCTTGTGCACCTTGCGGACGCCGGGGTCGCGGCGCACCAGCGACCAGAAGCTGAGCCAGATTGCCAGCAGGTCGCGATCCAGCACCGGCGGCTTGAAGGATGCCTCGATGAACGCCCGCAGCTTCGATTCCGGGCCGTCCGCCGCGCCTTCGATGGCCTGCGTCAGCGCCTCCGCAACCCGCGCGCCGACATGACCGTAGGTCGCGACGATCAGGTCATCGATGCCCTTGAAATGATGAGCGACCAGCCCCGGCGAGACGTTCGCCCTGGCTGCCACCGCCCGCACCGATGTCCCGGCATGGCCGAGCTCGGCCAGGCATTGCGCGGTCGCCTTGATCAGCTTGCGCTTGCGGATCTCCGGCGCATCGCGCGTGAAGCGTGGCTCGGCCGCTGCCATTGGCCCCCTCTTGCCAAATTGATGCAATTTCCTTATTGTACGCTTGTCCAATAACAAAGACAAGCCACCTTGGAGAGTGTCATGGGCCTCGCATTGCGGGACGTGAAGCTGGCGGATCGCCACGTTGAACTGAGCTGGGCGGACGGCCGCGCCGGCGACCGGTTCTCGCTGCTGTGGCTGAAGGACCACTGCCCCAGCCCGCAATGCCTGCATCCCGATACGAAGCAGCGGCAGATCGACACTTTTTCGATTCCGGAGGACATCGGCGCGCGCGAGGTCGCGATCGAGGAGGACGGTCGGGTGCTGCGGATCGACTGGGCGGGCGAGTCGCATGTCAGTCGGTTCGACGCGGCGTTCCTCGCTTCCGTGCTGCGGGCCAACCGCACCGCGGCGAAGCGCGTTCTGTGGGATGCCGCCGGGATCGACTCACAGGTGCCGACGGTCGCGCATGATGCCGTGATGGACACGGCGGACGACGCCGGCCTGTGCCGGTGGCTGGAACTGGTCGAGACCTACGGCTTCTGCGTGGTGACCGGCACGCCGGCAACGCCCGAGGCGACCCAGAAGCTGATGGAGCGCGTGACCTATATCCGCCACACCATCTTCGGCGGGTTCTGGGACTTCACCGCCAATATGGAGCACAAGGACACCGCCTACACCACGCTGGCGATCGGCCCGCATACGGACGGAACCTACAGCTTCGATGCGCCGGGCTACCAGATGCTGCACTGCCTCGCCTTCAACGGCACCGGCGGCGAGAACGTATTCGTCGACGGCTTCAAGGCCGCGGACATCATGCGGCGCGATCATCCCGAGGCATACCGCCTGCTGACCGCGGTCGAGATCACCGGGCAGTACATCGACGGCGACCGCAACGTGCATCTGCGGGCCTCGCGCCCGCTGTTCCGCCTGGACCGCGCAGGCGAGCTGGTGCAGGTCAGCTACAACAACTATGACCGCGCGCCCTTCTATCTGCCGGCGGACCAGACCGACGCGCTCTATCGCGCGCTGAAGGTGTTCGCGTCCTACGTAAACGACCCGAAGATGCAGTATCGCCGCCGTTTGGCGCCGGGCGATGCCGTGCTGTTCGACAATTGGCGCGCCCTCCACGCCCGCGACGCCTACACGGGCTACCGCCGCCTGTGCGGTGCCTACCTCAACAAGGAGGATGTGGAGAGCCGCCTGCGCAAGCTGCGCGGATAGCGGAGCTCACCCGCCCACCATGCGCGGCAGCAGGAACACCTCGCTGTCCTTGCGCAGGGGCTCGTGCAGGCCGTCGCGGAAGATGACGCCGTCGATCGCGACCGAGACACCGCGCTCGAGCTGCGGCTTGAGGCCGGGATAGGCCTCGCCCAGCCGGGCCAGCAGCTCGCGCACGTTGGCGGCGTCGATCTCCAGCTCGGCCTTGCCGCCGGTATGGGGCTACAGCGAGCCCCATACGACTACTTTCGCCAGCGGGCGTTCCCGGCTCCTCCGCCGCCATCGTGCGGTCGAGCGCCGCCAGGATCGTGGGCGGCGACATCGGCAGGCTGGTCAAGCGCACGCCCGCCGCCGCCGAGACCGCGTTCGCGATGGCGGCCAGCGGCGGGACGATCGAGGTCTCGCCCACGCCGCGCACGCCGTACGGATGGCCAGGGTTGGGAATCTCCAGGATCACCGTATCGATCATCGGCAGATCGGAGCAGACCGGGATGCGGTAGTCCAGGAACCCGGCATTCTGCAGCCTGCCGTCCTTGCCATAGATGTATTCCTCGTTCAGCGCCCATCCGATGCCCTGGACCGCGCCGCCCTGGAACTGCCCTTCCACGTAGCTGGGATGCACCGCCTTGCCGGCATCCTGCAGCACCGTGTAGCGCACGATCTTGGTGGCGCCGGTCTCCGGGTCGACTTCGGCATCGACGATGTGGGTGGCGAAGCTGACGCCCGCGCCGTCCGCGCTGTATTCGTGGTGCCCGGCGATCGGCCCGCCGGTCGCGCCGGCCTGGGCAGCGATCTCCGCCAGCGACAGCGGCGGGAAGTTGCCGGCATTGGAGCCGGCCGGCTTGGCGGAGCCCTTCTCCCAGGTGACCGCCTCGGCCGGAATGCCCCAGATCTGCGCGGCCCGCGCCGTCAGCTTCTTGATGGCGTCGCGCGCCGCGAGAATGGTCGCCATGCCGGTTGCGAAGGTCGTGCGGCTGCCGTCTGTCACGTCGTTGTAGCCGAGCGAGCTGGTATCGGCGACAACGGCGCGTACCTTGTCATAGGGGATGCCGAGCTCTTCCGCCGCCATCAGACACATCGAGGCGCGCGATCCGCCGATGTCCGGCGTTCCGACCGACAAGGCGACCGTGCCGTCATTGTTGAGGTTGAGCGAGACGCAGGTCTGCCCGCCGAAATTGAACCAGAACCCGCAGGCCATGCCGCGGCCCTGGTTCCGCCCGATCGGGGCCTTGAAGTGCGGATGCTGCTTGGCCTTCTCCAGCGTCGGCAGCAGTCCGATCGGCCCGTAGGTCGGGCCGTAGGAGGACCTGGTGCCCTCGCGCGCCGCGTTCTTGATGCGGAAGTCGATCGGCGCCATGCCGACCTTCTTCGCAAGCTCCTCGATAACGCTCTCGACCGCGAAGGCCGCCATCGGCGCGCCGGGCGCGCGATAGGCAGCCTGCTTCGGCCGATTGGTGACCACGTCGTAGCCGATCGCCCGCACGTTCTCGAGGTCGTAGCAGGCAAACGCCGACATGGCGCCGAACTCGACCGGCGAGCCGGCGAAGGCGCCGCCCTGGTAGCGCAAGGTCGCGTCGGCCGCTGTGATGCGGCCATCCTTCCTGACGCCGATTTTCACGTCGATCGAGGTGCTGGCGGTCGGGCCCGTCGCCTTGAACACCTCCTCGCGGCTCATGACCATCTTCACCGGCCGGTTGGCCTTGCGCGACAGAGCGAGCGCCACCGGCTCGATGAACACCGTCGTCTTGCCGCCGAAGCCGCCGCCGATCTCGGACGCCGTGACGCGCAGCTTGGAGATGTCCATGCCCAGCAGGCGCGCACAGGTGTCGCGCACCATGAAGTGGCCCTGGGTGCAGACCCAGAGTTCGCCCTGCCCGTCCGGCCCCACGTTGGCGAGGCAGGCGTGCGGCTCGATATAGCCCTGATGCGTCGCCTCGGTCTTGAAGCTGCGCTCGACGATGATGTCGGCCCTCTTGAAGCCGGCCGCGACATCGCCGTGGCCGAACTCGTAGCGGCGCGTGATGTTCGACGGCTTCTTCGGCTTGGGCTCGATCCCGTCGGTGAAGATCGTGCTGTGCAGCACCGGCGCGCCGGGCTTCATCGCCTCGTCGACATCCGTCACGTGCGGCAGCACTTCGTAGTCGACCTTGATCAGCTTCAGGGCCTCGCGCGCGGTGTGCGCATCGGCCGCGGCGACCGCCGCCACGGCATGGCCTTCGTACAGCGCCTTCTCGCGCGCCATGATGTTGTAGAGGATGTCAAAGAGCGCGGCATCGCCGTTGGTCTGGTCGGGGAAGTCCGCGCGCGTGACGACCGCCTTCACCCCGGCCAGCTTCTCGGCCTTGCTGGTGTCGATCTTTTTAATGCGCGCATGCGCATGCGGCGAGCGCAGGATGCGTCCCACCAGCATGCCGGGCGCGCTGGCGTCGGCGCCGAACCTGGCACGGCCGGTCACCTTGTCCACGCCGTCGGGCCGGTTCGGCCGAGTGCCGACGACCGAAAATTCGCGCTTGTTTGGCAGCGTGCTGTCCAATGGCATGGTCATGCCCTCCGCATATCGTCGGCCGCGGCCATCACCGCGCGCACGATCTTGTCATAGCCGGTGCAGCGGCAGAGATTGCCGGCGAGGCCGAAGCGTATCTCGGTCTCGGTCGGCTTGGGGTTGTGCTCGAGCAGCGCCTTGGCCGCGACCAGGATGCCGGGTGTGCAGATGCCGCATTGCAGGGCCGCATGCTCCAGGAAGCGGCGCTGCAGTGGATGCAGATCCTCGCCGTCCGCCATGCCCTCGATGGTGCCGATCTCGGCCCCGTCCGCCTCCGCGCCTAGCACCAGGCAGGAACAGGTCAGCCGGCCGTCGATGGTGACGCTGCAGGCGCCGCAATCGCCGGTGCTGCACCCCTCCTTGGCGCCGGTCAGGCCCAGCCGGTTGCGCAGCACGTCGAGCAGCGTCTCGTCCGCGTCGCAGACATATTCGACGGCGTCCCCGTTGATCGTGGTCCTCACGTGAATGGCCGACATCCTATTTCCCTCCAGCGCGCTTGCGCGCAATCTCCGCGGCCCGGCGCGCCAGCACGCCTGCCACCTTGACCCTGAATTCGCGCGTGCCGCGCTTGTCGTCGATCGGCCGGCAGGCGGCCGAGCAGGCCGCCGCCAGCGCATCCAGCGCCGCCTTGTCCACTTTGGTCCCGATCAGCGCCTTGGCCGCTGCGGGCACCAGCAGCACGGTCGGCGCAACCGCGCCGAGCGAGACGCGCGCGTCGGTGCAGACCCCCTTGGCATCCAGCGTCACGCTGACGCCGACGCCGACCACCGCGATATCCATCTCCGTGCGCGGGATGAATCGCAGATAGGCATCGCCGGATCTGGCTGGGCGCTTGGGCAGCAGAATGCTCTCGATCAGTTCGCCTTTCTTGAGCGAGGTGCGTCCAGGGGCCATCGGCACCTGCTCGACCGGAACGGTGCGCTTGCCCTTCGGTCCGACGATGACGGCCTTCGCGCCGGCTGCCACCAGCGCCGGCACGCTGTCGGCCGCCGGCGACGCGTTGCACAGGTTGCCCGTCATGGTGCAGCGTCCCTGCACCTGCTTGGAGCCGATGAGGTTCGCCGCCTCGACGACACCCGGCCACGCCTTCTTCAGCTTGGCATGCTCGCCCAGCTCCGCGCCGGTCACGGCAGCGCCGATCCTGAATCCACTGGCGGTCGTCTCGATCGCGCGCGTCGCGGCGATCCGCTTGATGTCGACGATCAGGTCCGGCTCGACGAATCCCGTGCGCATGCGCACCAGGAGATCGGTGCCGCCGGCCAGGATGAAGGCCTTGCCCTTCTCCCCGGCGAGCATCTGCGCGGCTTGCTTGATGGTCTCTGGACGTTCAAATCTCACGGCAGCTCCTCATGATCGGACATCCCAATTCGAGCATCCCACTGGCACGGCGGTTTTAGCGATTCTCTCAAGCGGGAGTAAACGCATTTGACGCTCGCGCGGCGGACAGATCAATTGATTGGGAAGCCATTGCTATGTGGTGGCGTATCAAACGCCGCGAACCGGTCTTTTGACAAGCGCGATCTTGCGGCGATCCCGCTCAGAAGATGGCCGGTTCGCCCGCGGTTCGACCGAACCCGGCCCGCAGGAAATCGAAGTCGCACCCTTCGTTCGCCTGCTGGATATGGTGCGCGAACATCCAGCCATAACCCCGCTCGAAACGTGGGGATGGCGGCACCCAGGCAGCCCTGCGCCGAGCAAGCTCTTCAGCCGGCACCCGCAGATCGATCCGGCGCGCCGGCATGTCTACGGAAATCAGGTCGCCTGTCCGCACCAGCGAAAGCGGCCCGCCGACAAAGGCTTCCGGTGCGACGTGCAGGATGCAGGCGCCATAGCTGGTGCCGCTCATCCGCGCATCGGAGATCCGCACCATGTCGCGCACGCCTTGTTTGAGCAGCTTCCTGGGGATCGGCAGCATCCCCCATTCCGGCATGCCCGGCCCACCCTGCGGCCCGGCGTTGCGCAGCACCATCACGTGGTCCGGCGTCACATCGAGATCGTCGCGGTCGACGGCAGCCTTCATGGCCGGATAGTCGTCGAACACGATGGCGGGGCCTGCATGGCGGCGCAGCCTCGGCTCGCAGGCGCTCGGCTTCACCACGCAGCCGTCCGGCGCGAGGTTGCCCTTGAGCACCGCCAGCGCCCCTTCGAAATAGACCGGATTGTCCAGCGGCCGGATGACATCGTCATTGTGGACCGCAGCCGCCGCGATGTTGTCGCCGAGCGTCCGCCCGGTCACCGTGAGGGCATCCAGGTGAAGATGGCCGCGCATCCGGCTCATCAGGCCGGGCAGGCCACCGGCATAGAAGAAGTCCTCCATCAGGTAGCGCTCGCCGCTGGGACGGATGTTCGCGATCACCGGCACCTTACGGCTGGCGGCCTCGAAGTCGTCCAGCCCGATATCGCAGCCGGCCCGGCGGGCCTGTGCGATCAGGTGAATGATGGCATTGGTGGAGCAGCCCATCGCCATCGCCACATTGATGCCGTTCTCGAACGAGGCGCGAGTCTGGATGCGGCTGGGTGTCAGGTCCTGCCAGATCATGTCGACAATGCGCCGGCCGGCCGCCGCGCACATCCGGATGTGGTTGGAATCGGCCGCCGGAATTGACGAGGCGCCCGGCAGGGTCATGCCGATCGCCTCCGCGATCGCGGTCATGGTGCTCGCGGTGCCCATGGTCATGCAGTGGCCCTCGCTGCGCGCGATGCCGCCCTCGATGCCGACCCAATCCTCCGCCGTGATGGTGCCAGCCCGGCGCTCGTCCCAGTATTTCCACACGTCGGAACCGGACCCCAAGACCCGGCCGCTCCAATTGCCGCGCAGCATCGGCCCCGCCGGGACATAGATCGCCGGCAGGCCCGCGCTGGTCGCGCCCATCAGCAGGGCTGGCGTGGTCTTGTCGCACCCGCCCATCAGGACGGCTCCGTCCACCGGATGGCAGCGCAGCAGCTCCTCCACCTCCATCGCCAGCATGTTGCGATAGAGCATGGTGGTCGGCTTCACGTAGATCTCGGCCAGCGACAGCGCCGGCAGCTCGATCGGCAGGCCGCCGGCCTGGAGGATGCCGCGCTTGATGTCCTCCACCCGCTGCTTGAAGTGGGCGTGGCACGGGTTGATGTCGGACCAGGTATTGATGATCGCCACCACCGGCCGGCCGCGCCAGTCCTCCGGCGCGTAACCCATCTGCATGAAGCGCGAGCGGTGGCTGGAACCGCGCAGATCATCGGGCGCAAACCACCGTGCACTCCTCAATTCATCGGGTGACCTGCGTCCTTCTGGCATCGCGCGCTCCATTCCGGAACCTTTTCGCATGGCCGCACTCTACATAGCGGCAGGCCAGAACCAATGCTGTTCGACGGTGTTTACCCTGGAGCTGCTCTTGGGGATTGACACCGGGCCAGATTGCATGCGTCCATATTGGAAACAGTTTCCAGGTTGCTCCAGGTTGCTTTTGTACCCTTTTGCACGTCGCGCGCAAGCACCTGGCAAGGAGGCGCTTGGCTGACTTGTGGGCTGGCGCCGGGCGACAGTGTCGTAGTCCCGGCCCGGTTCTCCAACATCCAAGCGGGGAGAACGGCGCGGAGCCGGTCGGGAAAGGCCGATCGGGGACTCCAGGATCACCGCTGCCCACAACAAGGACGATCAGCAAGGAGGAGACGTCATGACCAGGTTCACCCGCCGCGAAACCATCGCACTTGGGGTCGGCGCTGCCGCCGCGCTCTCGCCGCTCGGCCGTTCGGCCCTGGCCGCGGTGCCAATCGCCGACGTGCCCGCACCGAAATTGACGCCGGAAGATGGCGCGGCGTTGCGCGTGCTGCGGCCGGCGAAGTTCGTCCCGGCCGACGAGGAGTATTTCAACTCCAATACCAAGAAGTTCACCGAAACGACCGGAATCGATGTGAAGGTCGACTACCAGGCATGGGAGGATCTGCGCCCGCAAACCGCCGTGACAGCCAATACCGGCGCCGGCCCCGATGTCGTCCTCGGCTGGGCGGACGATCCGCACCTCTATAGCAACAAGCTGATCGAACTGACCGATATCGCAGAGTATCTCGGCAAAAAATACGGCGGCTGGTATCCGCTCTCCGAGCTCTATGGCAAAAAGTTCGGCACCGATACCTGGATCGCGATCCCGTTCGGGGGAACGGGCGCACCGGCGGTCTATCGCAAGAGCTGGGTCGGCGAAGCCGGCTTCGACACCTTCCCCAAGGATACCGATGGGTTCCTGAAGCTGTGCCAGGCGCTGCAGAAGAACGGCCACCCGGCCGGGTTCGCCCTTGGTCACGCCGTGGGCGATTCCAACTCCTTCTGCCACTGGCTGGTCTGGACCTTCGGCGGATTCATGGTCGACGAGAACCAGAAGGTCGCGATCAACTCGAAGGAGACGATCGAAGCGCTAAAGTATGCCAAGGCGCTTTATCCGACCTTTGCGCCCGGCACGCAATCCTGGCTCGACAGCAACAACAACAAGGCAATGCTCGCAGGCCAGATCAGCGTTACCCAGAATGGCGTCTCGCTCTACAATGCCTTCAAGAAGGCCGAGGATCCGAACGTCGCGAAGCTGGCCGACGATGTCTATCACGCGCCGATGCCGATCGGGCCGGTCGGGCGTCCGACCACGACGGCGCTGGTGGTCAATTCCATGATCTTCAAGCACACCAAATATCCGAACGCCGCCAAGAGCTATCTTACCTTCATGATGGAGGCGGATCAGTACGATACCTGGCTCACCGCATCGAGCGGCTATTGGGCGCAGCCGCTGGCTGCGTATGCGCAGAGCGCGGTGTGGCAGTCCGATCCCAAGATCACACTCTATCGCGACACCATGAAGGACGCGCTGTGGTTCGCATACAAGGGGCCGATCTCTGAGGCCTCTGCCGCGGTCGTCGCCGACTACGTGATGGTCGACATGGTCTCGTCCGCCGCGACCGGCGCGGCGACGCCGGAGGATGCGGCGGCCGAAGCCGAGCGGCGCGCCAAGCGCTACTACAAAGGCTGATCCTGCGATTCCCGGCGGGAGCATGCTCTCCCGCCGGGCCTTTCTGCCCGGTTTTTGAGGACGCCGATGACCAGCATTGCTGAAAGCCTCGGCAAGGGTTCGGCGCAGGCGGGGCCGATCGCCCGCCTGTTCGACTGGAAGCCGTTCCTGATCGTGATCTGCCTGCTGCCCGCGGTCGGGCTGCTGGCGGTCTTTCTGACCTATCCGCTGGGGCTGGGCTTCTGGCTCGCCTTCACGGACACCAAGATCGGCCGGCCGGGCATCTTCATCGGCCTGGAGAACTTCCGATCGCTGTTCCACGACCCGATCTTCTGGCTGGCGGTCTTCAACACCTTCTTCTACACGGCGCTCGCGACCGTCCTGAAATTCTCGCTCGGCCTCTGGCTGGCGCTGCTGCTCAACGAATACATGCCGTTCAAGGCCCTGATCCGCGCCATCGTCCTGGTGCCATGGATCGTGCCGACGGTCCTTTCCGCCATGGCGTTCTGGTGGATCTACGATCCGCAATTCTCGATCATCTCCTACTTCTTCACGGAGGTTGTTCCGCTGCGCCAGCGGAATTTCGATTTCCTCGGCACGCCCTGGCCGGCGCGGCTGTCGCTGATCGCGGCCAATGTCTGGCGCGGCATCCCGTTCGTCGCCATCAGCCTGCTGGCAGGGCTGCAGACCATCTCGCCCACGCTCTACGAGGCGGCGATGTTGGACGGCGCCAGCGCATGGCAGCGGTTCCGCTACGTCACGGTGCCGATGCTGATGCCGGTGCTTTCGGTCGTGCTCACGTTTTCGGTGATCTTCACCTTCACCGACTTCCAGCTGGTCTACGCGATCACGCGCGGCGGACCGAACAACGCCACCCACCTCATGGCCACGCTCGCGTTCCAGCGCGGCATTCCCGGCGGCCAGCTCGGGGAAGGTTCCGCGATCGCGGTCGCCATGATCCCGTTCCTGGTCGCCGCCACCTTGATCAGCTATTTCGGCCTGGCCCGGCGCAAATGGCAGCACGGAGAAGGCAATGACTGAAGCTGTCGAGCAGGCGCCCTCCGCACGCACGGGCAGCGGAATCATCTCCTGGCGCTCCACGCCGAGCCGCATCGTCACCATCTACCTGCCGCTCGCCTGCTTCGTGTTCGTGCTCCTGTTCCCGTTCTACTGGATGACCATCACCACGCTGAAGCCGAACGTGGAGCTGTACAACTACAAGGACTACAACCCGTTCTTCGTCCATTCGCCGACGCTCGCCAACGTCAAGAAGCTGCTGTTCGACACCGAATACCCGCGCTGGCTGTTCACCACCATGTCGATCGCGATCGCGGCGACGGTGCTGTCGATCTTCGCCAGCGTCCTGGCGGCCTACGCGATCCAGCGTCTGCGCTTCCGCGGCGCGCAGTGGGTCGGCCTTGCGATCTATCTGGCCTACCTGGTGCCGCCCACGGTTCTGTTCATCCCGCTCGCCACCATCGTGTTCAAGCTGGGACTCTACGATACGCCGTTTGCGCTCATCCTCACCTACCCCACGTTCTTGATCCCGTTCTGCACCTGGCTGCTGATCGGCTATTTCAAGTCGATTCCCTACGAGCTCGAGGAATGTGCGATGATCGACGGCGCGACGCGGCTGCAGATCCTGCGGAAGATCACGCTGCCGCTGGCCGTGCCGGGCCTCATCTCCGCCGGCATCTTCGCTTTCACGCTGTCCTGGAATGAGTTCATCTATGCCCTCGCCTTCATCCAGTCCTCCGAGAAGAAGACCGTGCCGGTCGCGGTCCTGACCCAGCTCGTGCAGGGCGATGACTACCAGTGGGGCGCGCTGATGGCCGGTGCGCTGTTCGGCTCCATCCCGGTCGCGCTGTTCTATTCGTTCTTTGTTGACTATTACGTCTCGAGCCTCACCGGCGCGGTCAAGGAATAGCAGGAGAGCAGCATGGCTTCCGTGGACATCGTTGATGCCTGCAAGTCCTTCGGCTCGACGCGTATCATCAAGAACGTAAGCATCCCGGTCGAGGACGGAGAGTTCATGATCCTGGTCGGTCCTTCGGGCTGCGGGAAGTCGACCCTGCTGCGCATGATCGCCGGCCTCGAGGAAATCTCCGGGGGTGAGATCCGCATCGGCAGCCGCATCGTCAACGAGGTGCCGCCGAAGGAGCGCGACATCGCCATGGTGTTCCAGAACTATGCGCTCTATCCGCACATGACCGTGGCGGACAACATGGCGTTCTCCCTGAAGCTGAAGCAGGTGCCGAAATCGGAGATCACGGCAAAGGTCGGCCGCGCCGCGCAGATCCTCGGGCTCGGCCCCCTGCTCAAGCGGTATCCGCGGCAGCTCTCCGGCGGCCAGCGCCAGCGCGTCGCCATGGGGCGCGCCATCGTGCGCGACCCGCAGGTCTTCCTGTTCGACGAGCCGCTCTCCAACCTCGACGCCAAGCTGCGCGTGCAGATGCGCACCGAGATCAAGGAGCTGCACCAGCGTCTGGGAACCACCACGATCTATGTCACCCACGACCAGATCGAGGCAATGACCATGGCCGACCGGATCGTCGTCATGCATGACGGCATCGTGGAGCAGATCGGCGCGCCGCTCGATCTCTACGACCGGCCGGCCAACCTGTTCGTCGCGGGCTTCATCGGCTCGCCCGCCATGAACATGATGAAGGGCACGATCCGCGGCGCCGAGTTCGAAACCGAGCATGGCAATCGCCTCTCCCTCGGCCGGGCGCCGGCGGCGAGCGAGGGCCGCCGCGCCGTCTGCGGTATCAGGCCGGAACACCTCCATCTGTCGGCCGACGGAGTTCCCGTGACGGTGGTGGTGGTCGAGCCGACCGGCGCGGAGACGCAGGCCGTGGTGAAGGCCGGCGAAGACCAGCTGGTCTGCGTGTTCCGCGAGCGCATCTCGGCCAGGCCGGGCGAGATCATCCGCGTCGCGCCGGAGCCCGGGTTGATTCATTTGTTCGATGCCGACGACGGACACCGGCTCGCGGCGTGACTGCCGGAGGACACTTCCGCGCACTGGATTCGCTGATCTAGGCTAGGTTCGGGGATCATACGCCGTGTCCAATTCCTCCGCCCTGTCCGCCGACCGCGCACTGGCCATCCTGGAGATGCTGGTCACGATGAGCGAGGGCGTCTCGCTGAGCCGCGTGGCGCAGGAGCTGAACCTGCCGCTGAGCGCGACCCATCGCCTGCTGAGCGTCCTGGTCGATCGGAACTATGCGCGGCAGAACCCCGCGACCGAACAGTATGAACCGACGCTGGCGGTGGCGGCCCTGGGCATCCGGCTGCTCGCCAACACGCACCTCTCCGACATCTACCTGCCGATCCTCGAGGAGCTTGCCGAGGCGACGGGAGAGCTGGTGCGCCTCGCGGTCCTGGATGGTGAGAAGCTGACCTGGATCGCGCGGGTGCAGGGCGCCAAGAGCGCAATCCGCTATGATCCGCTGGTCGGGCACGACGTTCCACTCTATGCCACGGCGATGGGAAAGGCGTGGCTCGCGACCCTGCCGGAGGCCGCCGCGCTGCGGATCGCCGCCGCCGCCGGCTTCAGGGGCGGCGCCGGCCCGAACTCCGTCCCCGGACCGAACGCGGTCGCGAGCGCGGAGGAGCTTGCAATCCATCTGCGCGATGCGCGCGAGCGCGGCTATGGCCTGGTCAACGAGGAGGCCGAGCCGGGCATTTCGGCCATTGCCATGGTGGTGCGGGACAATGCCGACCGGCTGGGCGCTCCGGTCGGCTGCGTCGCGGTTGCCGGCCCGTCCTTCCGCCTCGGTCATGACCGTCTGGTCGGCTTCGTGCCCAAGCTGCAAGAAGCGGTCGGCAGGCTATCGGCTCTCTGGCCGCTCCACACCTATCGCGCCCGCATCGTCGGCGAGGAGCGCTGACTTCGATCCGCAGCGCGAAGTGCTGCCTGTGCGCCATGCTGCTTCCGCCGGCGCTGCTGCCGGGAAACGCCTGTCGAGACTTCGCGTTGCGTCGAACGTGGCGGAGCTTGGGGTCGCAGCGATGAGGGAAAGGCGAGGCTTGTATCGTGTGACGTAGCCGAGAGGCGAGTCAGGTGGAACAAGAAAGCCGGTCGGGAGTTCCGCGCTGCCCGCTAGGCGGCGAACGGAACAACCGCAATCCACGACGCGTTGACTTTTTGACGTCAGCTTCAGCCTCAGCCGAAGCAATCGCCTCCATTCCGCGGCAAGGAATGAAACCATGAAAGCCAATGGCAATCCGAGATCCACACACCGGCAGGCCTATGGCATTGCCGGGCGCCATGAGCAGCTTCGTCGAGGGCAGCTCGACCACAAGCGCAAGCGCGCCAAGCCGAAGGAGCAAAGCGGGAGGAAATCGCTGTCGCCAGCCTATGTCTTTGTCGCCGCGCCGTCGTGCTCAAGCTATATCAACGGCATCGTATTGCCCGTCGCGGGCAGCCTGTGATGGCAGTATTGACCATCAACGGCCTCAGCACCGTCAAGCCGGACCCGGAGCATGACCTTGTGACGGTCGAGGCCTCCTTTGACGATCAGCCGGTGGCGTTGCAGATCCACCGTGGCGTTCTCGGCAACCTGATCGTCTCTCTCCTGCAGATCGCTGGGTCGTTTCCCTCCGAAACCGGCGCCCGGGAGCTTCTCGCGCAGCCGCTGCATCTGACCGGCGCCGGGCTCGTCGCGCTGGAGGACGGCAAGATCGGCCTTGAGTTGGCTCTGGACCAGGGCTTGCGCGTCGTGCTGACCATGCCGCACGAAGGGGCCGCTCTGCTGATGGCGTGCGTGGAGGCGCTCGACATCCTCACCGACACGTCGAGCGCGGCGCGTTCCGGCGCATCGCTCCACTGATGGCCGGCAAGCCGCGCATGGGAGAGGCCGGCGTCCGGCACGCCTTGGTCGGCGGCTGGTCCCAGCGCAAGGGGCGATTCACCGGCCTGCTGCTGGGCATCCGGCAAGGCAAGCGCCGCAAGCTCACTTATATCGGGGAGGCCCCAACCTCCTCCGACGACCTGCTGGTGCGCTTCCTCGAGGAGCGCCTCCGCGAGGCCGAGATCGAGACCAGCCCCTTCCTCGGCGATGTGCCAGAGCGCCCGAACCTCACCCACCATTGGATCAGCCCGGAGCTGGTGGCGGAGCTGGCCTTCGAAGGATGGACCAAAGGGCACCTCAGGAGCCCGTCATTGCAATCGGTCACGGAGCGGTCGTCCTTTCGACGCCCGCACTGGATCGAAATGCCGGCAAAGGCTTGATCGTGAGCCTGCCCGATCCGGATCATGGCTCGCGGCGCGGCCTCGTTTGGGTCCTCGCCGGCCTCTCGATTTGGCTGGCAGCCAGCGCGCTGCGTGCGCAGCCGCAGACGGCCAACTCCCGATCGCACGAACGCCGCGCGGGAGCGTCGGACAGCCACGGCCGCACCGCCGACCAGCCATCCGAGATTCCGGTCCGCGGCTGGAGGGACATCCTCATCCGCACATACCGCAGCATATCGGAAGATCGAGTCATGGTCCTCGCGGCCGGCATGACCTACTATGTCCTGTTGGCGCTGTTCCCCGGGATCACGGCACTGGTCTCGATCTACGGGCTGATCGCCGACCCGGCCGTCATCGAACAGCAGCTGAGCACGCTTTCCTCGATCATGCCCAAGGAGGCGATCGGCATCATCGGCGGGCAACTGCACTATCTGGCCTCGCAGGACTCAAGGACGCTCGGCCTTGCCTTCATCGCCGGCCTGCTGGTTTCGCTGTGGAGCGCCAACGCCGCGATCTCGGCGCTGTTCGACGCCTTGAACGTGGTCTATGGCGAGCGCGAGAAGCGGAACTATTTCAAGCGGACGGCGCTCGCGCTCTGCTTCACGGCAGGGCTTGTCCTGTTCCTGGCCGTGGCGCTGGCCGGCATTGTCGCCGTTCCTGCCGTGCTGCATTTCGTGCTCCTGGGCGGCGCCGGCGAATGGATCATCCCGGTCCTGCGCTGGCCGGCATTGCTCGTGCTCCTGGTGCTCGGCCTCGCCATTCTCTATCGCTTCGGCCCCAGCCGTGCCGATGCGCAATGGCGCTGGCTGACCTGGGGCAGCGTGGCGGCCGCGGTCCTGTGGATCGTCGCATCGATCCTGTTCTCCTGGTATGCCGCCAATTTCGCGAGCTACAACAAGACCTATGGCTCGCTCGGCGCCATCATCGCCTTCATGGTCTGGACCTGGCTGTCGATGACCATTGTGCTGCTTGGCGGCGAGCTGAATGCCGAGATCGAGCACCAGACCGCCCGCGACAGCACGACCGGCGCACCCCGACCGCTCGGGATGCGCGGCGCGCGCATGGCCGACACGGTCGGCGCGCGGCAAGACTAGGAGTTCGACGTAACGCCGTGGCGGCATCCCAGGCAGCACACTCCGGACCGAAGAAGGCGGTCTATGCCGCCCTCGCCGGCAATCTGCTGATCGCGATCACCAAGTTCGTGGCCGCCGCGATGACCGGCAGCTCGGCCATGCTCAGCGAAGGCGTCCATTCGCTGGTCGACACCTTCAACGAAGTGCTGCTGCTCTATGGAATGCGGCGCTCCTCGCGGCCGCCGGATCGGATCCAGCCATTCGGACACGGGCGCGAGCTCTATTTCTGGAACTTCATCGTCGCGCTGCTGATCTTCTCGGTGGGCGCCGGCATCTCCATCTATGAAGGAATTGTCCACATCCTGTCGCCAGAAGCGATCGAGAGCTTCAATCTGACCTATATCGTGCTCGGGCTTTCGGCGGTGTTCGAGGGCATCTCCTGGGGCATCGCGCTGAGGGAATTCTGGCGGATCAAGGGCCGCAAGCCGTTCCTGGAGGCGGTGCGGGAGAGCAAGGACCCGACCACCTTCACGGTGTTGTTCGAAGACAGCGCGGCCCTGCTTGGCCTTGCCGTCGCCTTCGCCGGGATTTTCGCCTCGCAGATGACCGGGATTGCGCAGTTCGACGGAGTCTCATCGATCGGCATCGGCCTGGTGCTTGGCATCACTGCCGTGTTCCTGGCGCGCGAGACCAAGAGTCTGCTGATCGGCGAGAGCGCCTCCGCCATGCTCGAGACCGCGATCATCGAGATCGCCGGCAGGCATCCGGCCGTGCATCGCGCGAATGGCGTTCTGACCGTCCACCTGGGACCGATGCAGGTGGTCGCGGCCCTGAGCCTGGAGTTCCGGGATGAACTCACCGCGCCGGAAATCGAGGCCTGCGTCGCCGACCTCGAGCGCTCGATCAGGCAGGAGCATGCGCAGGTAACGACCTTGTTCGTGAAGCCGCAAACGAGCCATCAGTGGCGCGAGCGGCGGGACCGACTGGAAGCCGTGAGCAAAGACGAGTGACAAACGTCGATACACGCTTTTGTCGGAATTGCGCAGCAGGCTGATGCGGTTTGCGCTCGGAACCGCGCCGCCGGCCCTGCAAGGAACATGGCGCCTGCTTCCAGCGCCGCTGGGCGCCTGCCGAAATCTGTTGCGAAGCCGGGGCCGATCGTGACACTGCGATCCTGACGACTGCCGAGGTTGCAGCATGGCCGAGTTCATGAGTCTCAAGGCGGCGATCGCCGCGCATCTTCGCGACGGCGATATCGCCGCGTTCGAGGGCTTTACCCACCTTATCCCGCATGCCGCCGCCCATGAGGCGATCCGGCAGGGCCGCAAGGACCTGACCCTCGTCCGCATGACGCCGGACCTGATCTATGACCAGATGATCGGCATGGGCATGGTTCGCAAGCTGATCTTCTCCTATGCCGGCAACCCGGGGGTCGGGCTGTTGCGACGTCTGCGCGAGGCGGTCGAGAATGCCTGGCCCAGCCGGCTGGAGATCGAGGAGCACAGCCATGCCGCGATGGCCAACGCCTATGAGGCGGGCGCGGCGGGCCTGCCCTGCGCAATCTTCCGCGGCTATCGCGGCGCTGAACTCAAGCGCGTCAATCCCAACATCAAGTCCCTGGCCTGCCCGTTCACCGGCGAGGAGCTGGCCGCCGTGCCGGCGATCCGTCCGGACGTCGCCGTCATCCATGCGCAGAAGGCGAACCGGCGCGGCGACGTGCTGATCGAAGGCATCATCGGCGTGCAGAAGGAAGCCGTGCTGGCCGCCAAGCGCTCGGTCGTGACGGTCGAGGAGATCGTGCCGGATTTCGATGGCGTGCATCCCAATGCCTGCATCCTGCCGCGCTGGACCGTGAGCGCGATCGCGGTGGTCCCGGGCGGTGCCCATCCGTCCTATGCGCACGGCTATTACGGGCGCGACAATGCCGCTTACCTGGCGTGGGACGAGATCGCCGCCGACCGGGCGCGCTTCACCGACTGGATGAAAGCAAATGTCCTGGATGTCGGCCCCGAGGTCTTCGCCGCCCGGATCGCCGGCCTGAAAGGGAGCAGGTAGGATGGACGTCACGCCCAACGAGATGATGACCATCGCGGCGGCGCGCGCCCTGAGGAACGACGACGTCTGCTTCGTCGGCATCGGTGCGCCATCCGCCGCCTGCAATGTCGCGCGCCTGACCCACGCTCCGGACATCACGCTGATCTATGAGTCCGGCACCATCGGCACCGCGCCCAACGTCCTGCCGCTGTCGATCGGAGACGGGGAACTGTGCGACACGGCCCTGTGCACCGTCTCGGTGCCGGAGATGTTCCGCTACTGGCTGCAAGGCGGTCGCATCACGGTCGGGTTTTTAGGTGCCGCCCAACTCGACCGGTTCGGCAACATCAACACGACCGTGATCGGCGACTACCACAAGCCGAAGACGCGCCTCCCCGGCGGTGGCGGGGCGCCGGAAATCGCCGGCTCCTGCCAGCAGATATTCATAACCCTGGCGCAGTCGAGGCGCGCGATGGTGGAGCGGATCGATTTCGTGACGTCCTTCGGGCACGGCGCGGGCGGCAATGCGCGCGCGGAACTGGGCATCGCAACGAAGGGGCCGACCCTGCTGATCACCGATTTTGCGCTCTGGCAGGCCGATCCGGAGACCAGGGAATTCACCGTCACGTCCCTGCATCCGGGCGTGACACGCGACCGGGTGCAGGAGACCTGCGGCTGGCCGGCGCGCTTCGCGGCGCGGGTCGAGGAGACGCCGCCGCCGACCAGGCTCGAGCTCGAGACCCTGCGCGACCTGCAGGCCCGCACCAAGGCCGCCCATGCGGGCAAGGCCAAGCCATGACGGACGCCTTCATCTGCGACTATGTGCGCACGCCGATCGGCCGGTTCGGCGGCGCGCTATCCGCCGTTCGCACCGACGACTTGGCGGCCCATCCGATCAAGGCTTTGATGGTGCGCCATCCGGCTCTCGACTGGCAGGCCGTGGACGACGTGATCCTCGGTTGCGCCAACCAAGCCGGCGAGGATAACCGCAATGTCGCGCGCATGGCGTTATTGCTGGCTGGATTGCCCGAGACCGTGACGGGCAGCACCGTCAATCGCCTATGCGGGTCCGGTATGGACGCGGTACTGAGTGCCGCACGCATGATCAAGGCCGGCGAAGCGGACCTCGTGATCGCAGGCGGGGTCGAGTCCATGTCGCGTGCGCCGTTCGTCATGCCGAAGGCGGACGCCGCCTTTTCGCGCCATGCGGAGATCTACGACACGACCATCGGCTGGCGTTTCGTCAATCCTCTCCTGAAATCGCAATATGGCGTCGATTCGATGCCGGAGACCGGCGAGAACGTCGCCGTGGACTTCCATATCTCGCGGGTGGATCAAGATGCCTTCGCGCTGCGTTCGCAGCAGCGAGCGGCAGCCGCGCAAGCCAACGGCAGACTGAACGAAGAGATCGCCCCGATCAACATCTCAAGGCGCAAGGGCGCACCAGTGCTCGTGGACAAGGACGAGCATCCGCGCGCCGATACCACCCTCGAGGCGCTTGCGGCCTTGCCGACGCCGTTCCGCAGCAACGGCACCGTGACTGCGGGCAACGCGTCAGGCGTCAATGACGGTGCAGCCGCCCTGATCGTGGCATCCGCCGAAGCCGCGCGGCGCCATGGACTCGATCCGATCGCGCGCGTGCTGGGCGGCGCCACCGCAGGAGTCGCGCCGCGCATCATGGGGTTCGGCCCGGTGCCGGCAACCAGGAAGCTGTGTGCGCGTCTCGGCCTCACGCCGGCGGACTTCGACGTGCTGGAGCTGAACGAGGCCTTCGCCAGCCAGGTCCTGGCCTGCCTGCGCGACCTCGGTATTCCCGACGATGCGCCATACGTCAACCCCAACGGCGGCGCGATCGCGCTGGGTCACCCGCTCGGCATGTCGGGCGCGCGGATCACCGGCACTGCGGCGCTCGAGCTCAAGCTCAGGTCGGCCAAACGCGCCCTTGCCGCCATGTGCATCGGCGTCGGCCAGGGCATCGCGATCGCGCTGGAAGCAGTGTAGGCGCCGGCTACGCCTGCTTCTGCTGTTCGCGCAGCCGGAAGCGCTGCATCTTGCCGGTCTGGGTCTTGGGCAGGGACGTGACGAACCTGACGGAGCGCGGGTATTTGTAGGGCGCGATCACCTGCTTCACGTGATCCTGCAGCCGCTTGACCGTCAGAGCATCCGGCGCGACGCCGGGAGCCAGAACGACATGCGCCTCCACGATCTGCCCGCGCTCGGGGTCGGGCGCGCCGATCACGCCGCATTCGGCGACATCGGAATGCGACAGCAGCGCCGCCTCGACCTCCGGCCCGGCGATGTTGTAGCCGGAGGAGATGATCATGTCGTCGGACCGCGCCGCGAAGTGGAACACGCCCTCCTCGTCCTGCACGAAGCTGTCGCCGGTCAGGTTCCAGCCCTCGCGCACATAGTTCCCCTGCCGGTCGTCTGCGAGGTAGCGGCAGCCGGTAGGCCCGCGCACCGCCAGCCGGCCGATGGTGCCGCGCGACACCTCTTTCATGTCCTCGTCCACGACCTGCGCCTCGTAACCCGTGACGCAGCGGCCGGTCGCCGCCGGCTTGCGATCGTCCAGGCGGTTGGTGACGAAGATGTGCAGCATCTCGGTCGCGCCGATGCCGTCCAGGATCGGCTTTCCGGTCTTCTCGCCCCACGCCTCGAACACCGGCGCCGGCAGCGTCTCGCCCGCCGAAACGGCGATCCGCAGGCTGGAAATGTCCGCGCCCTCGTCCACCGCCTTCAGCATCGCGAGATAGGCGGTGGGCGCGGTGAAGCAGATGGTCGCCTTGTAGGTCTCGATGATCTTCAGCATGTTGGCGGGCGAGGCGGTTTCCAGCAGCGTCGCCGTCGCGCCGAACCGCAACGGGAAGATCGCCAGCCCGCCCAGCCCGAAGGTGAAGGCGAGCGGCGGCGAGCCGACGAACACATCCTCCGGCGTCACGCCCAGCACCTCCTTGGCATAGCCGTCGGCGATGATCAGCAAGTCGCGGTGGAAGTGCATGGTCCCCTTCGGCTTACCGGTGGTGCCGGAGGTGAAGGCGAGCAGCGCCACGTCGTCGCGCCCGGTGTCGACCGCCTCGAAGCGCACGGATTTGTCGAGCGCGATGCGGTCGAGCTCGGAATCGTGATTCGCGGTGCCGTCGAACCCGATCACCTTCTTCAGGAATTTGCTGCTCGAAGCACAGGTGACGAGGTCGTCCATGATGCGCGTGTCGCACAGCGCGAATTCGACCTCCGCCTTGTCGACGATCTGGGTCAGCTCGCCGGGGCGCAGCATCGGCATGGTGTTGACGACCACCGCCCCCGCCTTGGTCGCGGCCAGCCAGCAGGCCACCATGGCCGGGTTGTTGGCCGAGCGGATGAGGACGCGGTTGCCCGGCTTCACCCCATAGAATTCCACCAGGGCGTGGGCGACCCGGTTGCTCCAGTCCGCCAGCTCCTTGTAGGTCCGGCGGCGGCCGTTGCCGATCAGCGCGGTATGGTCGCCGAAGCCGCGCTCGACCATCCGGTCGGTCAGTTCGACCGCGGCGTTCAGGCGCTCCGGATACCGGAAGCGATCCAGCAGGTAGGCCGGCTGCTGGCTTTCCGGCGGCAGATTGTCCCGCGCGAAGGTGTCGATGTGCGCTGTCGGTCCGAGCATGGGCCATGTCTCCCCGATCAAGGCATAGCAAAGTGATAAATCCGATCGGAACTGCTTTCAACTTGAAAGTTTTAATGTTAAACATTCTCTCATGGCATCGATCCTCGTCAGGCGCCGCGGCGCGAAAGCCGCCCGGCCCAGTCCCGCCCATAGTCCCGCCAAGAGCAAGGCACGCGCCGGCGCGCGGAACGGCCATGACGATATCCGCCTGTGGCTGCGCCTGCTCTATTGCGCCAGCCACATCGAGTCGATCGTGCAAAGCCGCATCATGAGCGATTTCGGCATCTCGCTCGCGCGCTTCGACCTGATGTCGCAGCTCGAGCGCGGCGGCGGCGGCCTTACCATGAGCGAGGTGTCGCGGCGCATGATGGTCTCCAACGGCGCCACCACCAGCCTGGTGGACCGCCTGGTCGAGGATGGGCTGGTCGTGCGCGAGGCGCATCCCGAGGACCGGCGCACCACCCTCCTCAACCTGACCGACGAAGGCCGCGAGCGGTTCCTCACCATGGCAGCCGAGCACGAGCAGTGGATCATCAGCCTGCTCGC